>PMCE01000316.1:0-6418 GCA_003154025.1 Syntrophaceae bacterium | reverse complement strand
CCAAATAAGGGTGGATGGGGAATCGGCTGGGAATTCGGAGGTTCTGTTGCTCGGGAATATCATGAGCCCTCACAAAATTAATGTCATTTTCATCCCTCTCAGATGAATGCGAACCTATCGGCTCGCTCGGGGAGAAAGATTCTGCTTCGCGAAGAATCAAGGGGTCGAAGACAGATCTGATTTTTTGATCATTCCGTTTCATCCCGTCCTGAAAAATTCAGAACAAATTGACCCAGCCCCAGCAACCCGCAAACCCTCATCTTTACCCGGCCTCCTCTATGATGATACAATTCTTTAAATCATTGCTCGCTGAAAAGGGCCCCGGGTCTCATGGTCTTCCTGAACGTCGTCCTGCCCGTCTTCCTCATCATCGCCCTCGGATTTTTCATCCGCCGCATTCGGTTTGTCGATAAGTTCTTCCTGGATAAGATCAGCCACCTGGCTTACTATGTCGCCGTTCCCTCCCTTCTGGTCTGGAAGATCGGCACGGCCTCCTTCGACCTGAACTTCAACCCCCGTTTGATCCTGGGAAGCTACCTGGCCGTTCTGGGCTGCGGCCTGGTGGCCTATGCAACGGCCCGTCTTCTGCGGCTTCCCCCCCGGGAAGTGGGTTCTTTCACCCAGGGCTCTTTTTGGGGCAACATGACCTACATCGGGCTGCCCATCCTCCTGGCGGCTTATGGAGAAGAGGGGTTGCAGCGGGCGGGAGTCTTGATCGGTTTCATGAGCCCTCTGATCAACGCCTTGGCGGTCCTGGCCTTGATCTGGCCGCTAAAGGGAGCCATCGACTGGAAGTCGATCGTGGACCTGAAGAACGCTCTGCTCACCAACCCGATCATCATTGCCTGTTTTGGGGGCCTGCTCCTCTCCTACTTTTCCATCCCCTTCCCCACTTTTACGGTCAATTTTCTCCGCTTCCTCTCCGACCTGGCCCTGCCCCTGGCCCTGATCGCCATGGGGGGGAACCTCTCCCTGGAGAAGATCAGAAAAGATTACAAGGCTACGGCCTTCGCATGTTTATTTAAGCTTCTCCTGATGGTGACGGGGGGATGGTTTCTCTTCGAATGGCTGGAGGTGAAGGGCCTGGATCTCAGGGTGGGCGTGATCCTGCTGGCCTGCCCCACGGCCTTCTCCACCTATCTTTTCTCAACCCGGCTGGGCGCGGATAAGAGCCTCATGTCCTCGGACATCATGGTCTCCACCCTTCTCTCCATGGTGACCCTTTCTTTCTGGCTGTGGAGGCTGGGATGAAGTCCGGCGAGTTCCTGGGCATCAATCCCGAGGGGAAGACCCCGGAGGAGATCGAACGGGAATGGTTCCAGAACCATTACCACGGGGATATCCCTCAACTCACCCTGAGAGCCGTCCTCATGGGATCTATTCTCGGCTGCGTCATGAGCCTCTCCAACCTTTACGTGGGCCTGAAGACGGGGTGGGGTTTAGGAGTAGCCATAACGGCCTGCATCCTCTCTTTTTCCCTGGGGACCGCCCTAAGAAGGATCGGGGTTCTGCGGACCAACCTGAGCATTCTGGAAAACAACTGCATGCAGTCCACCGCCAGCTCAGCGGGCTACTCCACCGGCAGCACCATGGTCGGGGCGGTTTCCGCTCTGCTCATGATCCAGGGGAAGCATCTCTCCTTTTCGGTCCTTTTCCTCTGGACTCTATTCCTGGCGATCCTGGGAGTGATGATGGCCATTCCCATGAAACGGCAGATGATCAACGTGGAGCAGCTCAAGTTCCCCAGCGGCCTCGCCGCGGCCCAGATGCTCCGCTCCCTCTACTCCGAGGGCCGGGAGGCTTCGCAAAAAGCCAAGAGCCTGGGGTTCTCCGCCCTTTTAGGGGCAGTCGTGGGTTTCGCCCGGGAGAACCTCTTTTCCTGGTACCCCCGGGTGCTCAAGATTCCCGGCTTGACGGAATTTCCCGGAGCCCTGGCCGGACAAAAAATGGTGCAGTGGACCATAGCCTGGGACATGGGTCTCATCATGATCGCCGCCGGGGCCATCATCGGCCTTCGCGTGGCCGTCTCCATGCTTTTGGGGGGACTGCTGAATTACGGGATCCTCGCCCCTTGGATGTACGAAAAGGGGGTAATCCAGGAACTGGGGTACCGCGGCATCGTGGCCTGGAGTCTCTGGGGCGGAACGGCCCTCATGCTGACCTCCGGTTTGCTCACCTTTGCCTTCCAGTGGGGAGCCATAAAAAGGGCCTTTTCTGGCATGGCCGGGATTCTCCACCGGGAAAAGCCCAGGACCGGGGATGAAAACCTCCTTTCCCCGGAAAGCATCGAGGTCCCGGGAACCTGGTTTCTATCCGGCACGGCCTTGGGCGCTGTGGGGGTGGTCGCCATCCAGGTGGTCAGTTTCTCGATTCACTGGTGGATGGGCATCGTTTCGGTCCTGATGAGCTTCTTCCTCGCCCTGGTGGCCTGCCGGGCGACCGGGGAGACCGACATTACTCCCATCGGGGCCATGGGGAAAATCACCCAGCTCTTCTACGGCGTGGTGGCCCCGGCCAATATCACAACCAACCTCATGACCGCCTGCGTCACTGCGGGGGCGGCAGCCTCGGCCGCCGACCTCCTGACGGATCTGAAGTCGGGCTATCTTCTGGGGGCGAACCCGCGCAAACAGTTTCTCGCCCAGTTCCTGGGAATCTTTGCCGGCGCCCTGGTGATCGTCCCCGCCTTCTACCTGATTGTCCCATCCCCGGAAATCCTGGGAGGAGAGGAATTCCCCGCCCCTGCTGCGCAGGTCTGGAAAGGGGTGGCCCAGCTTCTGGCGAACGGTCTCTCCAGCCTCGACCCGACAGCGCGATGGGCACTGGTCATTGGAGGTCTCGCCGGAATTCTGATCTCCTCCTTCGAATATTTGCTCCCGCCCAGAGCCCGTGCTTACATGCCTTCCGCCATGGGCTTGGGGCTGGCCTTTGTGATCCCTTTCTGGAACACCCTCTCCATGTTCGTCGGCGCTCTGGCTGCCTGGGTCCTCCTCAGAGTTCACCGGGAGCTGGCCGAGCGTCACACCATTTCCGTAGCCTCGGGCCTGATCGCCGGGGAAAGCCTGATGGGGGTGGCCCTGGCCCTACTGGCGGCGGCGGGGGTCATGAAGTAACCGGGGTGAGCCGTTTAGGCGCTTTGGGCTTGATTAATACAAACATGTTGGTAGGAAGGAAGTATCCACTTTGCGAGGGCGATGTAGGGGCGATTCATGAATCGCCCCTACGGAATTTACCTACGGGGGCCACTATTTTTTTTGTGCATCGTCGCCGAAAAAACCCAGGCGCTTACCGCGTCAAATTGACGCCAAAATGGTCACAAATTGTAGGGGTCCCGCGCTTCTCGGGATTGCCCATCTTGCGAGCGGTCATCCCGCCAAGGGCGGGACCCTTATGGAATCTTGTTTGGTTCCGACTACGCGGGGCTAGGTATTTAACAATTCAGCAATGAGGATAATTCTTATAAGATGATTTTGCTTTCCTTCCCCCACCACGGGATTCGCCGGACTCTGGGTCTTGTCCGATCGAATGATGTCAAAAACATGGGAAGGGAAGCCCAACAGGAGGCATTTATGAAAAGAGCCGTAGTATTGATTTTTCTCTGCCTAAGTCTTTTCCTGGACCTTCAGCCTGCCCAAGCGGCCCCCAAGGACACGGTGGTCATCGCCCAGGGGATCGACCCCACGACCATGGACCCTCACATGCGGTGGGACACCGGGGCGATCAACATATTGATGAATATCTATGACTTCCTCCTCACCCGGGCTCCCGACCTCAAGATCGAGCCCCTCCTGGCCTCTTCCTACCGGATCGTCAATGACACCACCTGGGAGCTGAACCTCCGCCGGGGAGTCAAATTCCAAAACGGCGAAGAATTCAACGCCGCCGCCGTGAAGTTCAGCCTGGAGCGCCTGGCGGACCCGAAGAACAAGCTGCAGCAGACCGCCCTGCAGATCATCGAAAGGGTGGACATCATCAACGATTACCGAGTTCACGTGATCACCAAGAAGCCCTTCCCCTACCTGGATGCCCAGCTGACCAACGTGGGGGCGGTGATTCCCCCCAAATACTTCCAGGAAAAGGGCCTGTCCCATTTCTCCCTGGTTCCCGTGGGAACGGGGCCCTACAAACTGGTTCGCTGGGCCAAAGATGACCAGCTGGAGATGGAGGCCAATCCGAATTATTGGCGCGGCGTTCCTCGGATCAAGAGGGCCATCTTCCGCCCCATCCCGGAAGACACCTCGCGGGTGGCCGGCCTGCAGACCCAGGAACTGGACGTGATCGTGAACATCCCCCCCAACCTGGCCGGCTTGATGAACTGGAAGGGCCGCTCCGGCGTGGCCAAAATTCCCAGCGCCCGGACGGTCTTTCTGGTTTTGGAAAACACCACGGGCGGCCCGACGGCCGATGTGCGGGTTCGGAGAGCCATTGCCCAGGCCATCGATCAGGACAAGATCATAAAGAACATCCTGGAAGGAAATGCGGTCAAGCTGGCTTCACCCTTGTCGAAGCACCAGTTCGGCTACGACCCCTCGATCAAGCCTTACGACTACAACCCCGCTGAAGCCAAGAAGCTTTTGGCCGAAGCCGGTTATCCGAACGGGTTCGACCTGCCCATCAATTCACCCAGCGGTCGTTACTTGAAGGATAAAGAAGTGGTGGAAGCGATCATGGGAGACCTGCGCAAGGTGGGGATCAACGCCACCATTCGGGTCCTGGAATGGGGATCTTACATGACCCAGCTGTACGCCCGAAAGCTGGGCCCGGCTTACCTCCTGGGCTGGGGCGGGTTGACCTTCGACGCCGACGGGACCTTCTATCCCCTCTTCCGCACGGGGCAGGCCCTCTCCAACTTCAGCAGCCCCAGGCTGGATGCCTTGCTCGAGCAAGCCCGGTCCACCATGGACCGGCAGAAACGCCTGAAGCTCTACGCGGAAGCCTCCAAGGTCATCAAGGATGAGGTCCCCTGCGCTTTCGTCTACCAGCAGGTCGACATTTATGGAGTCAGCGATCGGCTGAACTGGAAGCCCAGGCCGGATGAGCGGTTGTTTGTGTTCGATATGGATTTTAAGAAATAACGTTTCCGGTTGCGGGTTCCCGGTTCCGCGTTCACGGTTTTGAATGGGCCTTGGTGTTGTTTGGTCTTTAAACCCGAAACCCGGAACTCGAAACCCGAAACTTCTTTCACATCCGGTCTTTAAGGACCCTGCCTTCTTTCATGACCAGGAGGACCTTCTGAAGGCCCTTCTCGAAGAGGGTTATGTCCTGCAGCGGGTTTCCNNGAGCAGCTCCGCGTTCGTCTTGGTGGCGGAGACGATGGCCGCCATGGGGCCCATGACCTGCGCCTTCAGCGCCAATTCCCGCCCTTTCAGGTATTGAAACGGGCCGATGATATCCGTGCCGGAGGCAATCTTGACCCCCGCTTTCCAGGCCAGTTCCACGGCCCCGAACATTCCCTCCCGAACCACAGCGAGCTTGGAGAGGACGAAGGGATCCAGCCCCGATCCCTTTCCCTCTTTGGCCAGAATATCAAAAACCGTCAGGGTGGGAACCAGGTAGGCCCCTTTCTCCGCCATCATCCGGGCCGTCTCCGNNACGTAAGTGTTAGCCGCCTGCGCGGTCTCCACCGCAGCCTTGAGTTCTTCCACCGTGTACTGCCATTGACCGGGTTTGTCGGAGGGGGAGGCCACTCCGCCGTCGGCCATGACCTTGACCTGATCGGCTCCCCGTCGCAACGCTTCCCGGGCTCCCCTGCGCACTTCATCCGGCCCGTCGCAGACCTCCGGGTACATGCCGATGCTGTTGCGGGGGGGCTGCTGTTCCTTGGCCAAACCCCGTTTATCTCCATGCCCTCCTGTCTGGGTCAACATGTTCACACTGAGGAGAACCCTCGGGCCGCGGATGAGGTCCTGCTCAATCGCCGCCCGAAACCCCCAGTCCAGCCCCCCCGCATCGCGCAGGGTGGTGAACCCCAAATCCAGGTCGGTCTCCAGATTCCGGGTCGCCCGGTGGACATACACCGCCGGAGGCAAGGCCGCGGTTCGGTCCATGACCACTTCGATGTTTCCCACATGAACGTGGGCATCGATCAGCCCCGGCATCAGCGTNNGCTTGGGGCTCTCCCCCCCGTCCGTCGATTAGAAAGGCATTTTTGAAAACCACGGTTTCGCTCATTTTAATCCCTTCCTTCACTGGGCCCCTTGGCCCCTGGAATCCTGGAACCCTTCTCTGTTGGTTCTTCCTTTATACCCAAAACCATGCTAAATATAAACTGTCATTCCATCCTATTGCCGATTTTCCAAGACTTTAAAGCCTTTTGTCAAACTCGTCCCCCCTCCCGGATGGGGGATGGAGCATTACCGCGAAATGTAGGGTGCGTTCCCCGAATGCATCACGCCATGGCGTGACCTGATCGGGGATC
>PMCE01000309.1 GCA_003154025.1 Syntrophaceae bacterium | reverse complement strand
GGGAGAGGGCCAGGGTGAGGGGGAGCGGCCTCGTTTATTTCCAATAAGCCTCGTTGAACCTGGGCACTTCGTCTTTTCCCACAACAATCTGGAGGTTTTTGTTCCGGCCGTAAATCTGGTGCACGATAAAGAACGGCATCCAGTAGGCCTCTTCCATGATCTTTCTCTGGGCCTTGGAATAGAGCGCTTTCCGTTTGGCCGGATCGACGCTGTCCCTGGCTTCCTGGAGCCAGTCGGTCAGTTCCTGATCGAGGTTGTAGCACATCCCCTCTTTGGCCATGAACCAGGCGGGCAGGGCGGCGTCGGCGTCGAAGATGTTGTACGAGCCCCAGGTGAAGTTGCCGATTCCGGTCACCTTGCGCGTGTTGCGGAGCTTGATGAGCTGCCCGATGTTTCCGGCATAATCCTTGATGCTCACCTTGATCCCCACCTGTTCCAGGTACCCCATGGCCGCCTGGTTGGGTTGGTTCTGGATTCCTTCATAGTACCAGAGGTCGACGGGGAAGCCCTTTTCGTAACCCGCTTGTTTGAGCAGGGCTTTGGCCTTCTCGGGGTTGTAGGGGTAGTCAAGCTGTTTCACTGCCGGGTCGTATCCCCACTGCAGAGGGCTGCAGGGGCCGTACAGTTCCCCGCCGTGGCCTCCCATGACCTTTTGAATGATGGCCTTGCGGTCTATGGCGTGGATGATGGCCTGCCGGACCCGCTTGTCGTTCCAGGGTCCTTTGGAGGCCACCCCCGACCCGTCGAACTGCCAGAAATTGATCCGCAGGATGGGGACTTCGAGGGGGGCTACATCGGGGCTCTTCTCCAGGATCTCCCATACGTCAGGCGTATAATTCAGGCCGAAGTCGATGTTGCCGGAGATCAGCTCGGCCACCCGGGTGGAGATTTCGGGAATGGTCCGGAGGATGACCTGATCGATCTTGGGGATACCCTTGACCCAGTAGTTCGGGTTTTTTTTCAACACGATCTGGGACCCGCGGTCCCACTTGACAAACATGTAGGGCCCACTGCCCATGGGCGCTTCGCCCACCTTTGAGTCGCCCACCTGTCGGCAATAAGCCGGATCGTAAACGAAGAGAGTGTTGAGACGTTCCAGCACGATGGGGTAGGGCTGATGGGTGATAATCCGGAAAGTCACCTCATCCAGGACCTCGACCTTCTTGATCCATTTGAAATTGACGGCCTGAGGGGATTTTTGTTTTTCATCCAGGACCCGTTCTTCGATGGTGTAGCGGACCGCCTGGGCGTTGCAGGGGTTTCCGTTGTGGAATTTGACCCCGGGCTGCAGCTTGAACTCCCAGGTGAGGGGGTCGATCATCTTCCAGGATCGGGCCAGCCCGGGGATGATCTCCCCCGTATCCGGGTTCCGGGTCACCAGGGAATCCCACACCATGTACCCCAGCTGAATGGTGGTCCGCATGGTGGATTGATAATGGTCCAGCGTGGCAAACACATCGTAGAAGGCCACCTTTAAAGTGTCTTTGGAGGCGGCCAAGGATGGAAAGGCGGATAATGGGATTGCCAGAATGAGGATGAAAAGGAAAATGATACTGCCCCTTCTCATAGGGACCTCCTTTTGCCGGATTATTTTACCCTACATATAACCAGTGAAAAGTGAGGAGTGAAGAGTGAGGCGTATAAAATCGAGAGTTGGGGTTTAACAATGGCGCACGGCACACGGTGTAAGGCGCAAGGCAAGAACCCTGGGCTTTATGCCCTGAGCCGTGAGCCGGCTTTTCCAACTCCCAGCACTCAATTCCCAAGTTTTCACTTCTTACCCGTCACTCCTCACCTTTCACTCCTCACTCCTCGATCGCCGGGGGTTCGCTGTCTTCCACATTTCCTTCCAGGCTGACGCCCCGGACCACAAAACGCACGGTATCGATGACCCGGCCATCTTCATCCTTCAAGGCCAGGTGGTGCCTGCCGGCCTCGGGACTCCAGGGGGTGGCTTTTCCCAAGGCGGGCAGGGGGCGGCCGTCGAGGACCCAGGTCACCCCCGGCCGCGAAGTCTGGAGGATAAAAAATATCTTCTGCAGGTCCCGCGGGATATCCGGGTCCAGGGCGAAGACCGTCCCGGCAGGAGGGTAGAGGATCCGCTGAGGGGGAGGACCGGTCGGGGCCTCGATCGGACGGGGCTCTGTTCCGCGGAAGAACCACTCTTCCCTGGCTGGGTGAAGGCCCCGGGAGAATTCAACCCGGGCCTTCACCAGCCCCGGCGGAGGGGTCTTGCGCGTCTGAGCCTCGTTCCGGTTGAGCCAGTTCATCACCTCCACCCACACCGGGGCCGCTCCGCTGATCCCGCTCACGTTCCACATGGGTTCTCCGGAAAAGTTTCCCACCCACACGCCGACGGTATATTTCTCCGAAAAGCCGATGCACCAATTGTCCCTCATGTCCTTGCTGGTCCCGGTCTTCACNNGGGGTTCTCCAGGCCGAAGGTGGTGGAGCGGGCCTCGCGGTCGGAGAGAATATCGGAAACGAGAAAGGCCGCCTCCCTGGAAAAGACCCGCTTCCGCGGGGGGGTCTTTTTCCCGGCGATGGCAAAAGAGAGTTCACNNCCCAGGGCGATGGCCGGGCCGTAAAAGTCTCCCGATTCGTCGAGGTCGCGGATGCCCAGGGCCCGCAGTTTGTTCAGAAACTCCTCCACCCCCACCAGAGAAAGAACCCGCACGGCGGGGACATTCAGAGAGGATGCCAATGCGCTGCGGACCGGGACGAGACCCTGAAACTGACTCTCGTAATTTCGGGGATGGTAAATTCCGTTGGGGACCGGGACATCCAGGGGAGAGTCTTCCAGAAAGGAAGCCGGGGTCAGGAGGCGCTCTTCCAGGGCGAGGCCGTAGAGAAAGGGTTTCAGCGTAGACCCGGCCTGTCTCTTGGCCCTGACGCCGTCCACAAAACCGGCCAGGGACGGTTCTCCGCTGTAGCTAACGTAAGCCAGGACTTCTCCGGTTCTGTTATCCGCCACGAGAACGGCCCCGTCACGGGCGTTTTGGGGCCGTAAGGGGAGAAGGTGATGAACCAGCCGGTCGAGGGCCAAGCGCTGAACCTCCGCGTCCAGGGTGGAATGGAAAGCACTCCCGGGGGGCTGGCCTTTCAACAAGTGCCTGGCCAGATGGGGGGCCAGGGTGGAAGAATGGCGCATGAGGTTTGACCCCATGGCGACCTGCCTTCCCTTGTCCGAGACCTCCAGGCCGGCGGCCGGCCAGTTCAAGGATTCAGCCAGGCGGAGCGCCCTTTTGTTCAAATCCGCCAGGGACGCCCCCGGTGAGCGAATCAGGGAAGCCAGGAGGAGAGACTCGGATCGGTCCAGGCCGTGGGGTTCTTTGCCGAAGAGGCCGCGGGCCGCGGCGACGATCCCCTGCAGCTCTCCGCGGAAAGTGACCAGGTTGAGATAGGCTTCCAGGATTTCTTCCTTGGACCAGCCCCGCTCCAGTTCCCGGGCGGCGAGCATCTGCCGGCCTTTCTGCCAGATCGATCTTTTTCCTTTTACCGGCTGGAGGTCCTTATCCAGGAGGGCGGCCAGCTGCATGGGCAGGGTGCTGGCTCCCCGCAGACTGGATGAGGTCAAGCCCTGCAGGAGAGCGCTGCCCAGGGCCTGGGTATCGATTCCCGAGTGGGAGAAGAAACGCTTGTCTTCAGCGGCAATCACGGCCTCCTTCAAGGCCGGGGAGATGTTCTTCAGGGACGCCCAGTCCAGACGGCGGCGGTTCATGTCCGTGCGCAGCTCCTGGATCACTTCTCCCCACCGGTCGAGGAGGACGGAGTCGGACTTCACGTAAGCCTTGCGGACTTCAGGGTAGGAGGGCAGGGCAGAAGCATCCGCGGGGAAAAAGCAGAGAGCAGAGAGCATAGAGCATAGAGCAAAGGCAAAAGAACTCATCCGCATCTTCACGGTTGAACCTCAAAACCTGGGTTCGGGAGCTCCCCGAACATCTCGGGGAAGTAGAGGGATTCCGCGCGGGTGGTGGGAAGTTGGAAAGCGCCGCTCTGGTTCAGGCGGATGGTATATTCCACCGTCCATTTCCCCTTGGGTACATACCGGTAGTAAGCCCGAAAGGCCTCGAAGGACCTCTCTTCGTAGGCCGGCCAGACCCAGCCTTCCCTCTTCTCCTCCTGAGTCAGGAGCTGGGAGTCCCTTCCCAGGCCGGTTCCCAGAATGGTGCTTCCAGCGGGGATGGGATCACTGACCACCACCCAAGTCTGGTCCGCCTGGGCTTCGGTCTCCAGTCGAACCCGGAGGACATCGCCGCGGCTCCAGCGATCCGGAGCTTTCCGCTGGATGGGAGTAACCGTTTTTTGGATTTGGTAGCCGCTGGAAAGAGGCTCTTTCAGGGGAATGGCGGCCAGGCTCTGGAGGGTCACCCAGGGCTTTCCGGCTCCCTGATGGGAGATGGTTATATCCGCCTTTTGATCGGGCCAGGAGAGGAGGGAAACCTTTCCTTTGGGAGATGCCTTCCAGTCGATGGACTGAGATTGGGTCATTAAGTCGGCTCGGGTCGTCCCGGAAACCGGCACGGCTTCGAAGGCCTTGGAAAATTTCTCCATGGCCAGGACTCCCCAGGCATTGGCCAGGGTGAGGTCCCATTTCCCCTTCCTCTGCCTGGCCAGGGCCCCCTGAACCAACCGGGGAATATCGTCTCTCCAGCGATCTGAACGGAGAAGGGAAAGAATTGCCCTCACCGCGTTCACATCGCCCGAGACCATCAGCCACCAGAGGCAGTCCGTCTTTTCGGTAGAGAAACTCAGGATCGTTCCCTGGAAGTTCAGCCGGGAAAAGAGGATGTTCTCCCCGTCCCTCAGGCGTTCCGCCCGTTGGGGAATATCCCGGGCGTTCCGCAGAAGGTTCAGCCAGTCGATGACCGCTGAGGTCGGCCAGAGGTTGGGCTCGACGGAGATCGATCCCAGCAGTTTCGCTTCGAACTTCCCGCCCCTGGACAGGGCTTCCATGGCCGCCAGCTTTCTCAGGGCGAGGTCCACCGTCGGAAGGGGAGACCCGCGGGAGATCTTCCCCTCGACGAATTTCCTCAGGCCTGATTCCATCTTCTCCTTCGGCTCCTCGGGGATGGACCAGCCCGCCTCATGGCCGATGGCCAGAATGTAAGAGGTGAGGGTTTCATCCCCGAGCCTCATCGGGGGAAAATATTTGACCAGGCCGTCTCCGTCCTGGTAGGAAGGGAGCTGGGCCATCAATTCCTTCCAGCGTTTTTCGTCCCGCAAGGAGACCGCCATGGAGATCTTCTGCTCCATGCAGCCGTAGGGATATCGCCTCATGTACTCGTTGACCCCGTTCAGGCTCTCGGCGAGCTTGGGGCGGAAGCTCACATTCAG
>PMCE01000135.1 GCA_003154025.1 Syntrophaceae bacterium | reverse complement strand
CCGTTCAAGCCGGAGAATGACAGGTTTGTGATGGCGATGTGGTCATTATTGGAAGACTGTTCATATGACCCCAAAGGGTAACATGAATAACCCGATCATTTGCCTTGACCAAGGGGTCCGGCTCAATTTTTCATCTTCTTGCCTTTCAGGTTCCTCGTACAATTCCTTCAATCCGCTGCTGGATCGAGCCGAGAGGAGCGTTTTTTGAAAAGGCGCAGGATCGGCGGCAGGATAAAGATGGCCAGGAGCACAAATAAAAGGGAGGCGCTGATCGGCCGCTGAAAGAAGATCCAAGGATCCCCCTGGTTTAAATACAGGCTTTGACGGAATGTGGTTTCCAGCATGGGGCCCAATACGAGCGCTAGGACCATCGGAGAAATGTCGAATTCGACCTTCCGGAAGATATAGCCGATGACGCCCATAACCATCAACACGATCAGGTCGAGGCTGCTGTTATTGATGGTGTAGGCACCGAGGAGAGTAAGGATGATGATGAGAGCCACCAGAATCGTTTGCGGGATGCGCAGCATGCTGATCCACAAGCCGATGAGGGGCAGATTGAGGATGAGCAGGGCCACGTTGCCGATGTAAAGCGAGGCCACAACTCCCCAAAAAACCTCCGGTCGCTCGGCAATGAGCAACGGACCCGGCTGAATTCCTTGAATCACGAGCGCCGCCAAAAGCATTGCCGTGCCCGGGGTGAAGGGAACTCCCAGCGACAGCATGGGAACCAGAGCCCCATCAACGGCCGCGTTGTTGGCCGATTCCGGCCCGGCGACACCCTCAATCGCACCTTGGCCGAATTCGCCCGGGTTCTTGCTGATGCGCTGTTCGAGGTTGTAGGAAGTGAAAGCCGAGAGAATGGGCGAAGGACCGGGGATGAGCCCCCAGATGAATCCCACCCCGGTTCCCCGGAGTATGGCCGGCCAGGCCCTTTTCCATTCGCGCCGAGTTGGAAATAAATCACGGAATTTTACTTTCGTGATTTGGGGAAGGCCTCCGGCCTTTTCCGCAACCATGAGAACTTCGCCGATCCCGAAAAGGCCCATCACCACCGGCACCAGTTCGATCCCTTGGGTCAACTCGTTCACCCCCATCGTGTAACGCGGAAAAGAAGAGACCGGGTCCATGCCGATTGTGGCCAAGGCTAAACCGAAAGCCAGGACGAGCAGACCTTGCCAAAGGGGTCCTCCGGAGAGTCTGGATAAGGTGGCCAATCCCAGAAGGGCAATGGCAAAAAACTCCGGGGGCCCGAAGGAGAGGGCGAATTTCGCCAGGGTCGGGGCGAAGAACATTAGGCCGATGACCCCCAGGGTCCCGGCCACGAAAGAGCCCACGGCCGCCACAGCAAGCGCGGCGCCCGCTCGCCCTTTCTTGGCCATCTGATAGCCATCGATCGTGGTGGGGACGGAAGCGGCCTCGCCCGGGACATTGATCAGGATGGAGGTCGTGGAGCCTCCGTACATGGAACCGTAATAAATTCCCGCCAGCATGATCAAGGAGGTTTCCGCGGGCAGTTTCATGGTGATGGGAAGGAGCAACGCGATGGCCCCCACCGGCCCGAGCCCCGGTAAAACTCCGACCAAGGTGCCGACGATGACCCCCAGGAGCACCGCAAACATATTGATTGGGATTACGCAAACGGAAAGACCGTAAAGCAAACCCGAAATGGCATCCATTTTTTCCCCTATGCTTACTTAATACGACAGCGCTATTTTTTTCTCAACAACCGAACGGGTGAAGGAGCCATCCTAGGCTTCCGAATCCTGCCGCTTATATCCCTCACCGAAAAAAACATTGCCAACGGAAAATGATTAAAGATTGACTCCCACCCCGGGCGCGAATCAGTGGGAGGGGGACGTGACACGGGGAATCATTGCTTAGACCTTGATCCGAATTCCCGAGTCGAGAGAATATTGGGGTTATTACGAAAGTATTTTTCGATCTTCAAATCGATTAGAAAGATCTTTCTTAATGGCCCACGTGAATGAACACAATCGGGCTAGGGCGACTACCCAAACCAGATTCTACCGGGCAGCGGGACACCGAGAAGATTATTGAACAGATAAAAAGACGCCACCCCGAAAAAGACCGCCAGGAAAATCTTGGTCGGCCAGCGCAGCCCGCCGAGGGCCTGCAAAGAAATTAAAGTGGTCACGGCGCAGGCGATAAGGTGGCCTGCGTTCGGCAGCAGGACAATATAGGTAATAACCGCCAGAAGGATCGCCGCCATCCGCCATCGTCCGGCCCCCTGCGGCCATTCGATAGCGCCCATGGCCATGGACCTGCTTTCCCAGGCGGTTGCGAAAGATGAAAGCAGCAGCAGACCAGCCACCATCAGGGGGTAAAGGCCCGGCCCGGGATGCCTCAGGGTACCCATCGGATATCTCCAAGTGGCCGCCAAGTAAACAATCCCAAGCAGCAAACCCCCGGCAGCCAACACCAGACGTGCCCGTTTCACCCTTCTCCTCCTATTCCGTTACTGTAGCTTTACTTTCTTTAAAAATTTTTCGTAGAAGTCCCAATCCGCTTGCAGTTTTTGGGCGATTTCCTCCAGGGTTCCGTAATCGACGGTCACTTCATTTCCCTGGGCGAACTTCTGGAAAGACTCGCTTTTCATGGCCTTGGTGCAGGCGTTATAAAGGGTCTGCACGATCTCCTTCGGCAGCCCCTTGGGTCCGGCTGCAACGTATCGCGTATTATGGCTGCCCACGTTATATCCACACTCCTGCAGTGTAGGTACGTCCGGATACGCCGGCGAACGTTTTTCGCTGTAAATGGCCAGGACCCGCATCGTGCCGGCCCGAAGGGCCCCGAGCAGGGGGGTCGGGTTGGTCGTCACCAGATCCACATGGCCGCCCAGGATGGCTGTGACCACGGGTGCCGTGCCCGTAAAAGGAACCAGACTGATGTCCACCTTCGCGGCTTGATTTAAGTCCTCTCCGGCCAGATGAGCCAGGCTGCCGATGCCGGTGTGGCCGAGCTTCACTTTTCCCGGATTCTTCCGGGCATACTCGACCATTTCCTGCAGGGTTTTCCAGGGGGCGTTGCTCCGGGAACCAAGTACGATGGGGATGGTCCCCATTGGGCTGACGAACTGGAGGTTTCCCGGCCCCTTGTAGGGGAGATTAGGGTTTGTATGCGGCAAAATGGTTACCGCCGGTGAATACACCGTGAGCAGGTTATAACCGTCGGACCGGGAATGAACTACGTCGGAAGTAGCAATGCTGGCGCTCCCCCCAGTCTTATTGACGACCACAACGGGTTGGGGAAGAATGCCTTTCAAAGCCTCCGCCAGCGTCCGCGCGAAGATGTCATTGGACCCGCCGGGGGCAAGTCCCACAAGCATGTTGATCTGCCGGTCCGGGTACCCGGCAGATGCAGCCGACACCAAGAAAGATACGGATAACATAACCAGGAATAAAAAACCGAATAAACGCCTCATAACTCCTCCTTTAGAAAATTAAATAAGAAAAACTCGTGGGTCCTCGTTGCCTATGATCCGACCCTATTGGCCTGAAGAGCACCTAAAACGCAACCACGCTTCTCGGGTCACGGGGTTCCCAACGGCCGGCATCAACGGCAGTGATGAAGTCAAGGACCGACCGATTGAAGCGTTCCGGCTCCTCCAGGTTCACCGCATGACCGCTCCGGGGATAGATTTCGAGGCCGGCCCGGGGAATGCTTCGCTTCATGAAGAGGCTGCCCTCGATTCCCCGTTCATCTTCGTCCCCCAGAATCACCAGAACGGGCAAATCCATTTTCCGGAGAGAACCTCCCAATTCCAAAATGGACGGGCGACGGGCCTGAACCCCCAAAAGAGTGTATGCTGAACCCACCGGCGAGTGCTCGGCGAACTGCCGGCGGAATTCTTCCCAGCCTCGGGGGTTCTTATTCTGCAGCTGCACGCGGGAGGGGCTGACCGTATACCTTTCGTCCACCGCCTCCATTCCTCCCTTGAGCATTTTTTCGGCTAGGCCCGCCATCTCTCCCTGAAATTCCTGCCGGTTTTTGCCGCTGCCGTAGCCCGAACCGGCGATGGTCAGCGAGCGGGCGCGGGCCGGGTACTTGAGCCCGAAGAGGAGCGTTGTGTAGCTGCCCATCGATAATCCGCAAATGTGTGCCCGATCGACCTCCAATCCATCCAGGAGGCCTTTCAGGTCCTCGACTTGAAAATCCTGACCGTACCCGTCCGGCCCATCGGGCACGTCGGAAGGCAGATACCCTCTCACCGAGTAAGTCACGGCCCGGTAACGAGCGGAGAAAAAACGCATCTGACTTTCCCAACTGCGCCAGTCGCCCGCGAACTCGTGGACGAAAACCAGGGGCATTCCGCTCCCCGCTTCTTCATAATAAATATTCAATCCGGTGATTTTCAGTTTGGGCATGTTTCCCTTTCTTAAGAAGGCAATTGCGCGGACCCGGGAATGGACTGCCTGACGTCTGCGGTTTTTTGGGCGGGGTCGTGACCACCATGTAGCGGGAAAATTAGCACCCGGGGGGTATCGATGTCAAGCAATTGCCAATACGTTTTTTTCTTTTCTTGTCAGTCAATTTGATTACCCTAAACGGAGAACCTCTTACAACGGGATGTTGCCGTGCTTTTTCCAGGGAAGAGGCTCCAATTTGCCGGAATGGGATCGCAGGGCCTTCACCAGGACGGGACGGGTATCCTTCGGCTCGATGATTCTTTCGATTCGGCCCGTCGCCGCGATGGCGTAGACGCTGGTCACTTCTTCCTGGAATTCTTTGATCAACTCCTGGCGGCGTTTCTCCGGGTCCGGGCTATTCCGAATCTCCTCGGCGAAAAAAATCTGGACGGCCGCCTCGGCGCCCAGTGTCGCGACCTCGGCAGAAACCCAGGCAATCACTTCATCCGCTCCCCGCTCCTTGGAAACGCACATGCCGGATAGAGCTCCGCCATAGGCTTTTCGCAGCACCAGGGTAATCTTCGGAACCGTCGCCTCGGCGTAGGCATAGATCATTTTCGCCCCATGCCGGAGGATACCCCCGTGCTCTTGTTCGATCCCGGGCATATAACCGGGGACGTCCACCAGGTTGATCAGGGGGATGTTGAAGGCGTCACAGAAGCGGATGAACCTGGCCGCCTTGTCGGAAGCGTTTATATCCAGAACCCCGGCCAGGAATCGCGGCTGACTGGCGACGACCCCGACGCTGTTGCCGGCCAAACGCGCAAACCCAGTCAAAATATTCTGGGCAAAGTTACGATGGACCTCAAAGAACTCGCCCCGGTCGAAGACCTTGCGGATGACCTGGCGCATATCGTAGGATTTTTTGGGGTCCTCAGGGACCACGTCTCCCACGCTTTCGTCCGTTCGCCAGGGGTCATCCCCGGTATCTACGCAGGGAGGCTTCTCCCGATTATTCGAAGGCAGGTATGACAAGAGGGTTCGGATCATCTCCAGGCATTCTCGCTCGGTGGGGGCGAGAAAGTGCGCTACACCGCTCACCCGGGAGTGGATCTGCGGTCCTCCGAGCTGCTCCTTGGAAACCTCCTGGCCGATGATCGACTTCACCACCGTGGGACCGGTGACAAACATCGATCCCTGTTCCTTGATCATGAAAATAAAATCTCCAAGGGCGGGAGAATAGGCTCCGCCCCCCGCGCAGGCGCCCATGATCGCGAATATCTGGGGCACAACCCCCGAAGCAGTGACATTCCGCTGAAAGATGTTCCAGTACCCAAAACTGCGGACCCCTTCGCTGACTCGGGCCCCCCCGGAATCGTTAAGCGCAACGATCGGTACGCCGTTCTGCATAGCCAGGTCGATCACCTTGCAGATTTTCCGGCCCTCGCGCTCTCCGAGCGCACCCGCTTCAACACTGGAGTCCTGGGCGTAAAGGTAAATCTGTCTCCCGTGGACGCAGGCGCGGCCAGTGATCACGCCCTGTTTGGTGGTGACCTTTCCTTTCGAACGCCCGAATTTGGGGGGGAGGCTCTCTAGAAAGGCATCGATTTCCTCAAAGGTCCCTGGATCGGAAACGACCTCAATCCGCTCCAGGGGGGACAGCTTCCCCTGGCGGGGACTTTTAGCGGAATCTTCTAATGATTTCATCTTCAACCGAAATTCATCTATTTGTAACTTGGAAACCATTCCATGCTCCGTCTAAGTTATTCACCGGACCTAAAAGGTATTCTGATAAGGAAGGACGGAATTTGTCAAGGGAAAACCCGGGCGATGTTTATTTTTCACCGGGACTTGGGAAGCAAGGCAGGTAAATCTGGCCGAGCTTTGGCCCATTTTCCGCAGCTATGAAGAAAAAGTTATATAAAACCAACTAGGCCTAGTATAAATTAGGCCATTTTCTCCACTACATTTTCGATCATTTTTGGCCGGTTAGGGATTAGAATCTTCATTCTCTGAAGCGGCACCTTAAGTTCCCTTGACGGTGTAGCACCAGAGAGAAGAAAACGCGGAGTGGGGCAGGGAGAGAAGGGACTGAGGCAGTGAGTTAAAGCTCGAAATGCGCTTTGATGCGGCCGGAAGCCCGTTCTTTGGTGAGTTCCCCCCGGATGACCTTCTCGGTCAGGTCGGCAACCCAGTTCTTCATGGAAGATTGCCCGTCGGGAGGCTGCAAGCCTTTCCGGTCCAATTGGGTTGCTTCATGGACGGAGAGGCTCCCCTTCTCCTGGAGGTCAGAGAGCTTCTTCTGGTAAGCCTGATGCTCGGCGGACAGGACGACCCACAGATCATCATAGAGGTATTTGTAGAACTGTTCTTTCTCCTTGATCCGCTCCTCCAGGTGGGCGAGGCGCTGGTCGATCAGGCCTTTCACGATATTGATGGCCAAGCCGAACCGGGCTCCCTCAAAGCTGGTACCCGCCAATTCCCCCCGGGACATTCCCAGGATTTCGCCCCGCGCATTCAAGACCGGACCTCCGATGGTNNTGTTGCAGCGGAGGACTTTCCCCTTGGTCAGGACCAAGTCGGGTCTCCACTTGTCGCTCCCGGGAACCCCCACGGCTACGATTTCTTCGCCCTCCTGGCAGCGGTCCGAGTCAGCCAGGGGCAGCCAGTCGAGTCCGAAATCTTCCACCTGGAGAAAAGCCACATCCACCGGCATGGGCAGCCTCTTCAGGACCACGGCCTTCTTGACCGCCCCGGAAGGCATATAGACCTCCGCGTCGTCGCTCCTCCCCAGGATGTGGGCACACGTCGCGATGAGTCCCGGATGGGGGAGAAGAAAACCCGATCCGCTCCCCTGGGAAGACTTGATCAAGACTACAATTTTTCTGGCCTGGGGAAGGAGGTCTTCCAGGGAATAAGCGGGTTTCTCCGATCCGGCAACGGGTGCGCCGGGTCTTTGCACCGCCCGAATGGATGCGGCCGCTTCCGTTTGGGAAGAAGGAGAACTCCGGACCGCTGCTTGCGGTCCCTTTTTCCCTGACCTCAAAGAGGGAATGGAAAAGAATAAGGCCACCAGCAGGATGAAGCTAACGGAGAAAATAAACTTTTTCCGCAGATATCTCTTCTCGTCGAAGAAAGAATGGACCTTGTCCTTGCAGGCCTGCTTGAGCGCTGCTCGGTACAGGAGCTTGCCCCTCCTCTTCTCCGCCCATTGCAGATATTCTTCTTTGCTTTTAAATTGGCCCATCGTACTCGTTTCCTGGCTGGGGCCAGAGCCGACGCGGAGCCGGTCTTGATCCTGCTCTCCTCGCGCCGGGATTGATTATTGGGGAGTGGTTTTCCTCTACTCTATCGGCAGAAAAAGGAAAAAATTTAAGACCTCCGGAGACAGGTTCGCCTCATTTCCAAAGGGATGGGTTGAGGTGGGGCGGAAGAACCGTCCGGTACAGAATTGTACAGTTTGCTCATTTCAATTGTACAAATCCGATCATATTTCCCCCTTCCGGTGGGGAAAAATGAGATGGGGTAAAATTATTTAAGGGTTCCCCTATTGGTATCAAAAAATTTTATAGGGAAAGGTCAAGAGACTAAAGGGGAAAAACAAGCCATCAAAAAAATTAAAGCTTTTTCCATCACTTGTGGGGAAAAAGGGGACGGCTGCGGAGCGGTACTGATCTTGCAAAAGCACGGTTGACGACCAGAACTCAAATCTCCACGGATCGGAGGAGAAGAGCAGAAATGGGACGGATGAATGAAACGACCGTAACGAGGGGTAAGAATCCCAGGCTGGGAACCGGATCAGCAGAAGGATTTGCATTGATCGCTTCCCTCTTGACCGTATTCATGCTCACGGCCATGGGGCTCCTGGTTTTTACGGTTACCACCCAGGACGCAAGGATGAGCAGCCGGTCCGTCGGCGAGAAAAAGGCCTTCTCTGCGGCCGAAACCGGCCTGCACCAGATGATGAAGACTTTTGATCCGGACAATTTGGCGGCTCTGCAGGTGAGCTCCGTGCAGATTGATTCCACCAACGACCCACAGACCCAATATTCCATCTCCGCAGGCGGCTTCCCCAGCAACGGACCCGAGGCCCTGCCCCTGGCGGGTTATTCCCTGGGCGGGGGGCAATCGTGGGGGCAGAACCGGTATTTTGCTTCCGTGGCCGGGACCAACACCCGGTACAACAGCAACCTTCAGATCGACGTAGGTCTGGGGTATGGCCCGATAGAAATCATGACCACCTATCGGTAATCAGGAGGTTCCCGTGAAAAAAAGAAACCGATTCTTTCGGTTTTTCCTGCTTCTGAGTATTCTTCTCGCCTCCCCGGCCTTCTCCCAGGACGAAAGCGCCCTCTTCACCTCTCTCGCCCCGGATGTGCTTCTCCTCCTCGATTTGTCCGGGAGCATGGGCTGGGCCCCCGCAGGACAATTCATGTACATATCCAGCTCTTCTGTCTGCACTACGGGATCCAACATTCCTTTCTATGCCGACAGCGGCACGGGACATACCCAGGCCTGCACCATCGACGCCTACGGGACGGTTCCGAAGTACNNTCCTGCTCGGGGCCCTTTTACCGCTCCTCCACCACCGGCTATACCACCGACTGCAGCCGGCTGGCCATCGCCAAGCGAGCGATCTTCGACATTCTGGACGATAACGACAACAGCTCCGTCTCCAGCCAGGACGAAAAGAGCCTGAACGTCCGGTTCGGGTACATGAGGTACACCGGTTGCACCTCCGACGATATCGGGGGAAGTTACAGCAGCGGCTGCAATAAGCTCATTCAACCCATCGGGTCCCACTACAGCAGTATTTACTGTAACAACTCTACCAGCTGTTCCGCGGCCAGCAGTGCTTCCGGAAGCGTGAGCGGAGAAACGGCTTCCGACGGCACCCCCTTGGCCTCCGCGCTGAATGAGGCCAAGCTTTACCTGGATTACCACAAGTCAACGGACCCGGCCAAAGCCTGCCGCTCCAAGTTCGTGCTCCTGATCACCGACGGGGCGGACACCTTCACCTGCGGCGGGGACGGCACCGAAGGTCAATCCGACCAGTATAAAAGAAGAAGGGCCGTGGTCGCCAAGGCCAAAGCCCTGGGCGACGCGGGTTACAAGGTCTACGTGGTGGGGTTCGGGGCGGGCATGCCCCACTTCCTGCGCTATACCCTGAACTGGATGGCCTACTCCGGGGGGACGAATAATCCCCTCGTTGACGACTCCGGGTCGGTGACGGGGTTCGACCCCTCGGCCAACGGCGCTTGTGCGACCTCCTCCACGGCCGACCATAATATCGAAGGAGACGGGACCCATACATACGCTCTTTCCAACGACCCTGGAGAAGCCCCTCTGGACGGGTATGCTTTTCTGGCCGCCAACGCCGCCGACCTCACCGCGGCGCTCAAACAGGCGGTAAATGAGATCCGCGAGGCCAACTATTGCTTTTCCCTGGTTTCGGTCACATCTTTCCGGACCCAGGACGAAAACTATCTATATGAGGCCTCTTTCCAACCTAAGAGCGATGATCCCTTCTGGATCGGACATCTGAAAAAATACGTCCTGGATGTCAACGGAAACGTGGGAGATCCTCTTTGGGATGCAGGAGACGTCCTGAGTTCAACCCCGGCGGGAAACCGAACCATGTATACCCTCCTTTCCGGAACCAGTCTCATTCCCTTCCAGACGTCTCAGATAACCAAGGAGATTCTGGGCGTGGCCACCGATGCGCAAAGAGACCTCGTCGTGGGGTATTTCCGAGGAGACCCGGCCTATAACAAGGACAGCTGGAAGCTGGGGGACATCTATCATGCCGGCCCCGTGACCGTGGCGACCCCCTCCAAATACTTTAACGACCTCCGGGACGCCAACAAGGCGTTTGGCACCTTCCGGAGCAGCTATCCCCGCACCTCGGCCAATGGCCTGAGAATCGTATTAACCTCGGCCAATGACGGCCAGATCCATGCCTTCCGCAGCTCCGACGCCACCGAGGCCTGGAGCTTCATCCCTCCCAACCTTCTTTCTAAGTTGAAGAATGTCGCTCATTCGAGCCATCCGGTGGGGTACAGTCACCAATACTTCGTCGACGGCCCGATCACCGTGGCCGACGCCTGGCTGGGGTCGGGAGACGGGAAGAGCAAGTCGGCGTCTGACTGGAAGACCCTGCTCGTATTCGGGGAAGGCCGGGGGGCGAGCCCGTCCCTCTGGAGCTCCTCGTCTTCCTGCTCCTCCGGGTTCAGTGCCACCTACTCCACCGGGTATCCTTATTACTGCGGCTACTACGCGTTCGATATCACCAACACCGCCAGCCCGGCTTTCCGCTCGCGGATCCAGCCGGCGAGCGGTCAGGAACCCTATTGGGGAGACCCCTGGAGCAAAATGGCCGTTGGCCGGGTCCGGATTAATGGAAATGAGAAGTGGGTCGGCTTCATCGGGGGAGGTTACAACCCCTCGGACTGCTCCGACCCGGGAGATTGCGACCAGAGGGGCAAAGGGTTCTACGTGGTGGATCTATCCAGCTGTGCGGTTCTGTGGGGAATAACCCTGGCCCAAAACAGCGGCCTAACCTTCAGCCTGGTGGGCTCTCCGGCCATCGCGGATACCGACTACGATGGGTTCATCGATACGGCCTACATCGGCGATCTGGGCGGCAATGTGTGGAGGTTCAAATTCTGCCGGGACGGCGACCCCTCGACCTGCGGCATCTCCGATTGGACCGGAGGGAAACTGTACGCGGCCTCTTCCGGCGGGGATCGGCCCATTTACGCCACGGTCGCGGTGACCCAGGATCAAAATGCCAACCTCTGGGTCGCCTGGGGCACGGGCGACAAGACCGATCCGCTGGCCTTGTCTACCGTGGGGAACCCTTTCCAGGAGAAGCTCTTCGCGGTGAAGGATAGCGACCGGACCTCGACCTACGTGTTGGGAAACCTGGAAGACATCAGCTCCACCGTATACCAGGACGCACCGGCGAAAAAAGGGTGGTATGTTACCCTGGCCGGATCGGGGGAAAAGATCCTGGCGGACCCCGCGTTCTTTGGCGGAGTCGTCTATTTCACCACCTTTACCCCCGATCAAAGCGGGAACCCCTGCACCCTGGCGGGAACGGGAAAGCTCTACGGGATCGCCCTGATGCTCGTGAAAGCCGACCAGTCCATTTACCAGGCGGGGGGAGGGGTCATGACTCCTCCCCCCATTCCGGGCGTTCCTGGATCGGGCAACCGGAGCATGGTGGTCGGCTCCGGCATCCCCACCGCGCCGGTCATTTCCTTCAAGCCTTCGGGGGCTCTGCCTCCCGACATCTACGTCACCACCAGCGGCGGAGCCGGAATGGATGCGGTCACTGCCAGGGTGAACTTCAACCCTCCAGCCTTCAGCAGTCGCACCAACATCCTTTCCTGGAAAGACCGGAGGGTCCANNCGCTCAAATCCCTTTTGACGGCCAAGTTTTCCTGTGGTATTTTCATTAAAACAGCTATCAGCAGTCGGCATTCAGCGGTCAGCCAGGAAATGGGAAAGATAAATTCTTGAGTTTTTGCTGATAGCTGAATGATAAAAGCCGATGGCTTTATTATGCGCGTCCTGCTCATCTCCCCCAACATCGAAATGCTCCCGGACCCCGTGGCGCCACTGGGTCTGGCTTTTCTCTCCTCCGCGCTGAAATCCAACGGGCATGAAGCCCGATGTCTGGACCTCTGCTTTGAGGAAAACCTGGAGGGGGCGTTGGGAAACGCCCTATCCGACTTTTCCCCGGAGGTGATCGGTCTTTCGTTGCGGAATATCGACAACGTGGCGTATCCCGAATCGGTCTCCTATCTCCCCTTTTATCGAAAGGTAATCGAACGTTGCCGCCAGATTTCTCCGGCCCCCGTGGTTCTGGGAGGCTCGGGCTTCACCCTCATGCCGAAGACGATCCTGGATTTCCTCGACGCAGACGGAGGGATCGTCGGCGAAGGTGAAGAGGCTTTTCCCCAACTGGTGAGGGAGGGAGCCGATCTCTCTTCCTCCCGGGTGAAAGGGTTCATCTCGAGGGGGGGAAAAGTCCTTTCCGGACCGGCTTGCATTCCAGACCTTGATTCCCTCCCCTCCCCGGACTGGGCCTGCCTGGAACTGAAGAACTATTTCCAAAAAGGGGGCATGGGGAATCTTCAGACCAAGAGGGGATGTCCCTTTTCCTGTATCTACTGCACCTATCCGCTGATCGAAGGGAAGACCGTCCGGGTTCGTTCTCCTCAAAGAGTGGCCGACGAGGCCCGGGCCCTTCTTGAACAGGGGGTACAGAACGCTTTCCTCGTGGACAATATCTTCAACTTTCCGGAGAGCCATGCCCGGGCGGTTTGCCGGGCTTTCATCGAGAGAGGGATCTCCCTCCAATGGAGTTGTTACGCCCATCCGGGGCACTTCAGCCGCCCTCTGGCCGAAGATATGAAAAGAGCCGGCTGCACCGGCGTGGAGTTCGGCACGGATTCGGGGTCGCCCCGGGTATTGGCCAGGCTGGGAAAGAATTTTTCTCCGGAGGCGGTCCGGACGGCCAGCCGTTTTGCCCGGGAGGCGGGGCTGGAAGTATGTCACAGCCTGTCCCTGGGGGCTCCCGGAGAAACAGAAGAAACCCTGGAAGAAACATTTCGCTTGATGGAAGAAATTTCACCCACCGCGGTGATCGCCATGGTCGGGCTCCGTATCTTTCCGGGAACGGGCTTGGCTTTTCAGGCCCAAGCCGAGGGGTTGCTCTCCCCGGGGAATGATTTTTTAGAGCCCCTTTTCTACCTTTCCCCGGCGGTGAAAGACCGGGTCGTAGAAATCGCTCGCCAGAGAGCCGCCCTTCACCCGAACTGGATTCTTCCCGGCCTGAGCATCAACATCTCCCTTCGCCTCCAGTCAAAGCTGCGAAAGATCGGGGTCAAAGGCCCCCTCTGGGAGCATATGAGGATCCTGCGGGGGCGGAGGACGACGCGTGGAGGGCCCCCTGCCTGAGTTAGCCTTCCTCTTTCCCGGCCAGGGATCGCAGTCGGTGGGCATGGTCCAGGGACTGGCTTCGCAGCCGGAGGCCCGGAAAATTTTCCAGCGAGCCGGTGAAATCCTGGGCTTCGATCTCTTTGATCTCTGCCTCCGCGGGCCGGAAGAGATGCTGGCCCTGGATTTCAACGCGCAACTGGCCGTCCATGTGACCAATTGCGCCTACCACGCTTTATTGAACGGGAAGCAATGGCGCCCGAGAATCGCCAGCGGATTCAGCCTGGGGATCTTTTCCGCCCTGGTGGCCGCCGGCTCCCTTTCCTTCGACCAGGGGCTCGAAGGGGTGATCCTCGCCGCGGAGAAAATGTCGGAAGAAGGGCTCAAACAGCGGGGCGCCATGGCTGCGGTCATCGGGCTTTCCGAGCAGGAAGTCCGGGAGGTCTGCCGGGAGTTCTCCGGAGCCTTTGTGGCCTCCGTCAACACGGCCCAGCAGGTGGTCATCTCCGGACAGGAAGAAGACGTGGAGAAGGCCATCCGGCTCTGCTTGATACAGGGAGCCCTGATGATCAAGCGCTTGCCCATCGACTGGGCGATCCATACCCCTTTGATGGAAAGCGCCTCCCGGGCCTTCGCCGGGGCGGTCAAGGATTGGAAGGTCCAGCCTCCCGGATTTCCGGTTCTGAGCTACTTGAGCGGGGAGTATTTGAAAACTCCGGAAGAGATCCTGGAGGAGTTGACCGTCCAATACTGCCGCCCGAATTACTGGTATAAAGTCCTTCTCCGGATGATCGACGAAGGGATTGATACCTATGTAGAGGTCGGTCCGGGGAACGTGCTCACCCAGATGGTGCGGTGGGTGAACCGGACGGCCAAGGTGCTCACCGCTGAAGAAATTTTGCAGAAAGGAATGGTGCCCGCGGAATACGGGGGGATAAATCCCAAATTCCAAATCCCAAATCTCAAATAAGCACCAATTTTTCACCCTCCAAATTCTGAAGGAGGAAATCCCTGTTTCGGTCATGGATACTTGGAATTTGGAATTTATTTGGAATTTGGCGCTTTTTTCGCCTGCATTTCGCATTCGGGAGGGTTGGTTTACTGATGAACTTCCAAGATCAAGTGGTATTGGTCACCGGCGGTTCCAAGGGAATCGGCCGGGCGATTTGCCTGGCGTTTGCTCAAAAGGGCGCTCAGGTGGTCGTCAATTATGGCCATGATGAAGAGGCCGCCCGCCAGGTGGATTCGGAGGTTCAAAAGATGGGTGGCACCGCGCAAATTTTAAAAGCGGACATCACCAGCAAAGAAGAGGTCGACCGGATGTTTAAAGGGACCCTGGACCATTTCGGGCGGCTCGATGTGTTGGTAAACAACGCCGGGATTATCCGGGACACTCCCTTGATGCTCATGTCCGACAAGGATTGGGACTCCGTCCTGGAGACCAATCTGAAAGGAACCTTCCACTGCTGCCGCGCAGCGCTCCGCCCCATGATCTCAAACAGACGGGGAAGAATCATCAACCTGGTTTCCCCCAGCGCCCTCACCGGGAGGGCCGGGCAGACGAATTACGCGGCTTCCAAGGGCGGCGTAATCAGCCTGACCAAATCCCTGGCCCGAGAAATAGGCTCGCTGGGGATCCTGGTGAACGCCGTTTGCCCCGGAATCATCCAGACCCAGCTGATCGAGAAATTGGATGAGAGGGTGAAAAAAGAATTCTTGGGATTGATTCCTTTAAAACGATTTGGCAGCCCGGAAGAGGTCGCCTCCCTGGTTCTCTTTCTGGCCTCCGATGAGGCTTCTTACATAACCGGGCAGGTGATTTGCGTCGACGGCGGAATGGTATAATAGCTCATAGCTCGTAGCTCATGGCTCATAGCTGAAAACCAAGACAGAAACAGTCTTGGCTATCAGCCATGAGCTATCAGCGAACTTTAGAAAGGACTTTTAATGGCTGAGGATCTGGTTCTGCAACTCAAGAAATTGATCATCAACACCCTGAAACTGGAAGACATCGCCCCGGAAGACATCGAAGATGATGCTCCCCTCTTCGGCGGGGGCCTGGGCCTGGATTCCATCGACGCTTTGGAATTGGTGGTCTCCCTGGAAAAAACCTACGGGGTCTTCATCCCCGATTCCGAGGTGGGAAAGAAAGTCTTCCGGTCGGTAAATGCCCTGGCGGAATTTGTAAAGACGCACAGAGGGCAATAGAATGTAGGGGCGATTCATGAATCGCCCCTGCACTGAAAGCTGCTTTTATGACCTTCGACGAAACCGAAATCCGGGTCCGGTTCAACGAAGTGGATTCATGGGGCATGGTCTGGCACGGCCACTACATCGCCTGGTTCGAGGCCGGGAGAATGGCCCTCCTGCGCAAGTTCCAACTCCTCCCCCAGGATTTCACCCGTATGGGCTATATCGCTCCCGTCGTGGATTTGAAGTGTTCTTACAAAGAACCCGCCCGTCTGGACGAAGAGATCATCATCCGCACCACGGTTTTAAAGCCCACCATGGCGGCTCTCATTTTTCAATTCGAGGTTCTCCGGAAAAAGGACCGGAAGCTTCTGGTTGCCGGAGAAGAAACCCAGGTCCTCCTGACTCTGGACGGAAAGATGCTTTATTACCTTCCCCCGGACCTCAAAGAAAAGCTGCAGGGTCTGTTCCATTATTTGGAAGTAACCGGTTCTCCCGTCTGAAGGAACTTTCCAAGCTCCTGGTTGAAGAGGGAGGGATGCTCGATCATGGGGGAGTGTCCGCTGTCGGGGAAGAGGACCAACTTGGATTGACGGATTTCCTTATTGAGGAAAGAAGCGTCCTGGGGCGGGGCTACCGGGTCTTTGGCGCCCCACAGGATGAGCGTGGGCTGGCGGATCGAGGCGAGTTGGGGGCGGATGTCGAAGTCGATGATGCTGGCGGCCATCTGCACATGCGGAGTCATGGGCAAGAATCGGCTTCCGGTAATGGGATTTTTGGGAACCGACTCGAAGAAGTCTCTGGCGGTCTTCGGTTTCTGATCCTTGATAAAACTATCGGCCATCCCCCGGAACCCGTCCTTCAGGAACCCTTCAAAAGATTCCCACCGGGTCTCGGGTCCCATGATCTTCTTGGTCATGACGTAACTTATAAATTCCGATTTGTCCCCGATCCCCACGGCATCGGTAATGATCAGCCTCTTCACCCGCGAGTTGGGCCGCGCCGCCAGGTTGAGAGCCACCAGTCCGCCCATCGAATGGCCCACGAGGTTTACCCCGTCCAATCTCCGCTCCTGGATGAATTTCTCTATTACCTCGGTGAGCCACTCGACGGAGTATTTCAGCTCGGGCTGGTCCGAATCCCCGAACCCGGGAAAATCGACGGCCATCACCTGGTAGCTGGCGGCAAAGGCCGGCAGGGTGGCCGACCAATCTTTCCAGGACCCTCCCAGTCCGTGGAGGAAAAGGAGCGGGGGCCCCTTCCCTGCTTCCACATAATGAACGTTCATCCCGGAGAGGTCTATTTGCTTGGAAGGGATGGAAAGGTATTCCGGAGGCCCGGCGGGCTGGTTTTTCTGCCCCCAGGCCAGGAAGGCAAAAAGGAGCGTCAGGGCAGCGACCCAAAGGAACGGAATGAAGACGAAGCGCCTCATCAGGCCCTTTACGCAGTCCGGGAGAAGGAGAGAAGGATTTGGCCGGCGGCGATTCTTTTTCCCCCTGCCTGGACCTCACACTGAAACCGGTAAATCGAAGCCAGGCTCTGGCTGAGCTCGACTTTCAGGGTAATCGGCTCGCCCATGACCGGACTCCGCATGAACTGGAAATCGGATACTCCCGCGAAGAGACCGAAGAAGCGGCTGCCCGGGTTCTCTTCCCGGGCTTTGCTCCCCAGAACGATCCCCCCCACCTGGGCCAGGGATTCCAGCAGGAGGACCGGAGGAAAAGCGTCTCCTCCGTTCAAACACCACTCATTGCCCGTCAAGTTTTTGATTCCCACACCCCGCTTCCCGGGTTCCAGTTCCACGATGCGGTCCACCAGCAGAAAGGGATAGCGGTGGGGAAGGATGCTCTGAATCTCTTTGTTTTCCATCATATCTCGAAACCCACTTCCCGAAAGTTGACCCGGAGGATGATGTTGGCCTCGGCGGCCGTCTCTCCGGCCACCTGGGCCTGCCCTTTGAACTTCCAGAGTTCCCCCTCCTTGCCCGCGACCTGAACCAGGAAATCCACCCGGTCCCCGGGCACAATGGCCCGTTTGAACCGGACCCGGTCCACCTTCTCCAGAAAACATCGCAGCCGCCCCCGGGCGTATGTTTCAGCCGCCAGGAAGATGGCGCTCTGCACCAGCCCCTCCAGGGTCATGACCCCGGGCAGGATCGGTTCCCCGGGAAAATGGCCGGCCAGATAAAACTCGTTCGCCGTAACCCATTTCACCGCGCGGATGTTCTTTTCTTTCTCTACTGCCTCCAGCCGGTCCACCATCAGAAGGGGATAAGGATGGGAAAGGCGCTGCAGGAGCTCTTCCCGCTGCTTTCGTTCGACCAGCGTATCGGGTTGTTCGGTATTGATCTTGTCCCTCCGGAATTGGATGATGAGAACGGAGATATCATATCATATTTTCCCAGGCCGACAAATTCGATTTTTGCTGACCTTGGGGCCTTGGAGATTACATCCCGCTTCTTCTGGGTTGCAACCATCCCGCTCCCATGATAAATAGGGATTGAATATTCCTCCCGGGAAGGCGATCTATCCTCCGGCTGAATCCTTTGATTTTTCCGGAAGGAAACCAGGCCATGAAGACACAGTCGAGCCAAGTGATCGCAAAGCTCCTTTCCCTCCCGGTTATGGTGTCCCTTGTCCTTTTCGTAGGTTGCGCCACCACCCCGCAGCCTGTCACCCCGCCGGTGCCCCCGAAACCGGTTACTTCGGAGGCGGTTTCCGCTGCGCAGAAAACCGTCCAGGGAATGGCCCCCTAGCCCCGGCAGCTCCCAGCCCGCCCCCGCCCCAACCGGCCAAACCCGTCGCTCCGCAGCCGCCGCTTCCTTCCGAAGCGGCCCCTTCTGCCGAGGCTCCTCCGGACGCCGTGGCCGCAGGAACTATGCTCCTGAACCCCTCGGAACCCGAGGATGCCAAAACGATTCAGGGCCGTATGGCCGAGCTCGGTTTCTACAAAATGGCGATTGACGGGGCTTTGGGGCGATGGTCTCGTGCCGCCTTGCGGGCATATAAGGAAAAGAATGGTTTGAAGAAGGACAAACAGTGGGACAAGGCGACCCTGATCGCTCTGTTCAGCAAAGGGGCAGGTTCTGTCCAGCCGGTTGATACAAGCGATCCCATCGCCAGCGGAGCCGCTTTCCTGAACCCGTCCGACTCCCAGGATGCCCAGGCCATCCTGGGGAGATTAGCCGAATTGAGTTTTTACAGCGGAGCCATCGACGGAATCTGGGGCTCGGAATCCCGGGCGGCCCTTCGGGCCTTCAAAGAAAAGAACTCCCTCCCCACCCCCGAAAAATGAAACAAAGAAACCCAGATGCTTCTCTTCCGCGAAGTCCGTAAATAACGCTGGAAGAAGCTTCGCCCCTGCGTTTGGGGCTCTGCTGTGCTGGGTTCTTTGCGGTATTGAAGGTTCTTGGGTACACTTCAATCGAACGGAAAAGGCTTTTTCTTGTCTAAGGCCATAGCCTGGATGAGAGCATTCTGATCGAGGAATATCGGCGGCACTTCACCCGGTCGTTTATGGACCAGGGATAGGGATTCTGTCGGACAGGAAGATACACACAGGCCGCAGCCGATGCATTTGTTTTTTCCGATGGTGGCATGGTCATTTTCCATTTGGATGGCCTTCACCTGGCAGCGAGCAGCTAAAGATAATCGTAGTAGTTGCTGCGGATATAGGCAAAGTTGCGCAGGATGTTTTGCCGGCCCTTGATGACCTCCCCGTGCCCCGACAGAAGGTATTCCGCGTCCAGACGGGAGAGGCGTTCGATGGAGTCCCGTAGCAGCCCCCCGTCACCCCCCGGGAAATCGGTTCGCCCCACCCCCATGGGGAAGACCACATCGCCCGTGAACAGGGCCTTCTTCTCCGGCCAGTAGAGGCTGATGGATCCCGGCGAATGTCCAGGGGTGTCAATCACCTGGAAGGTCTTGGAGCCCAGCTTCAGTTCTCCCTCTTTGAGAAAGAAGCTGATTTTGAGCTCCGGCATTTCCATCCCCATGGCCCGGTAAAATTGGCCTCCAGCTTCCTGCAGAAATTTCCACTCTTTCTCGTGGATGGCGACCTGAACGCCCGCCCGGGCAAAAGTCTGGATGGCCTCCAGGTGGTCCGGATGGCCGTGCGTGGCGATGATGACCCGAACGTCTTCAAAACGGTTTCCGTCCTTCTCCATCAGCTTGATCAGGTTCTTGACCAGGTGCTGGTGGCCCGGGTCGACGATCACCGGCAGGTCCCCGCCGATCAAGAAGCTGTTGCTGTTGTTTTCCGTCGAACTTTTCCAGATGTAAGCATAGAGGTCCTCATCAAGCTTCATATGCGTTTCCTTTCAAGAGGCGCGCGGGTTCGAAAATCAATCCTGTATTGGCTTAGCCAAGAGGTAAACTGGAATGATGGAACGATGGAATACTGGGAAAACAAACCATCCAAACTTCTTCTCCTTTTTCCACCATTCCATTATTCCATCATTCCAATATTCCTATCTCCCAATATTCTCTTTCCTTTCCCTGCCTTTTCTGTATTCCCCGCGGCTAATGTCTTATTTCTTGTCTATCTTATTATTTTTTCCCGGCTTTTTCCAGCAGATCCTCAATTGTCTGAGGGAGAAGGGCGAGAGGATTCAAGGGGCGGCCCCCTTGGCGCAATTCGAAGTGGAGGTGCGGCCCGGTGGATCTTCCCGTGCTGCCCACGCCGCCGATGGGTTGGCCCAGGCGCACCGCTTCTCCCTCCCGAGCTATGATGACGTTGAGATGCCCGTAGATTGTCGAGAACCCCTGATCATGCCGGAGGATCACCACTTTCCCGTATCCCGTCTGGGTTTGCCGGGCCAAAATCACCTCCCCATCCATGGCGGCTTTCACTTCCTGGTAGGAAGGAGACCCGATGTCAATTCCGGCGTGGAGGCTTTTCCCTCTCGGCCCGAAAGGAGAGTTGATCTTCCCCTGGATGGGCCAGATGATATCCAGCTCTCTCCCTGCCCAGGGCGGCCTCTCCCCCTCCCCGCGTTCCTTGCCTTCCTCTGTCGGGAAGGGGATGGGCGGGGATTCCTCCGCGTCCAGGGATCGTTCCAGCTTTCTCTTTTCGGACGGAGAGAGGGGAACATAGGGCTCCACGGGGAGAACAGTCTTGGCCCCCGGGACAAACAACTTCTGCCCCACCTTGACGGACGAGGGGGAAGAAAGGTTGTTGGCCTCCATCAGCTTGACCAGGGAAATTTTATATGCCTGGCTGATCCGGTAGAGGGTGACTCCTTTGGTCACCGTATGATACACACCATCCTTCTTCTTGGGGGTTGCCGAGTGGCCAACGGGGGGAGAAAGGGAAAAGAAAGCGGTCAGGAGGCAAAGAAGCACTCCACCGCGGATGAATCTCCTAAATCCAGAGTTGATTCGCTCCATCTCTCGGCTTTTAGACTATCAGGGGAATGCTTGGACTGCAACAACGAAAAGACAGAAATGTCCTGCGATGTGCAGGGGAGACTGAAAATGATCCAAAATGATCTTGCTACCATCCCCTGAAACCCATACCATTTCCCCGAAATCCCACCATACGCAACCCCCTATCCCATTTTTCATCCCTTCGAAGAGGATATGGAAATGAGCAACCTGGCAGTTATCCTGGAAGGAGTCCCGGCGCACAAAACGACCCCCTCATGTCGCCCGTCCAGTACCGCAGATTCCTCAAGCCCTTTCACCGGGAAATCGTGGAGACGGCGCATAAAGGGGGGCTTGCGATCATCAAGCACACCGGCGGAAACATCTGGCCCATCCTGGATGACCTGCTGGAAGTGGCCTTCGACGGAATCCACCCCATCCAGCCCCAATGCATGGATATCGCCCAGGTGAAGGAACATGTGAAGGGCAAGTCCTTCGGCCTGGGAAACATCCACTGCACCTATGCCCTGCCCTTCGGGACAAGGGAAGAAATGCTTGAAATCGTGAAGCAGACGATCCAAAAGGTGGCTCCCGGCGGAGGATACATTCTATCCTCTTCCAACTCCGTCCATCCGGGGTGCAAGGGGGAAAACGTGGTCGCTATCTTCGAGGCGGCTAAGAAATTCGGAGCCTACCCGATAAAGATATGAGTCTCCTTTGAATATACTTTCAACTTTTCTTGACTGGTTCAAAGCGTCAGGTTTGTCCGCACTTTCATCAGTTTCTAAATACCAACATTCACTCCAATTAACCAGTACTCTTTATTATTAGACCCTATTTTTATAATAGAATTACCTGCACCCTTATAGATTGCATTTTTGATCTCCATGGGAGGAATATCTTTAATCCTTTCAATAAATGGTTATTGTTGCCATATCTTTCTCAACCTCCTCATCTCTTAGTTATTCCAACCCCTCTACTAATCTATAAAATGAGCTCACTTATCGGTCAGGTCGCCGATAGCTTGCTTGCTTCTGATAGAATTTGGCCGAACCCTTATTGCACGGCTTTATTTTCCATTGGGGGAAAGTTCCGGTATTCTGCTACCTTATAGCTTGCGGCCCAAATCCTCAATGCCTTCGCCAATGCCTTTAAACAACTTCTCGACTTCTTCGGCGCCTGCCTTTACACCTTTCCCTGCGCCTTTAGCGATCTTTTTGACGGCTTCGACGGACGCCTGCACACCCTCTGTCAGCTGGGTGCCAGACCACTTGGCCGCGCCCTCGACTCCCGCACCGGCTTTCTTAAGCGCATAGCTCGCATCCTTGCCCGATTTCTTTGCCTCGTCCGCCGTCTTATACCAGGCCTTGGCAAGCTCGTGGTCCACCTTGGCAAAGGTTTTTTTCAGCTCGTCGTCCGACTTCACGGTGCCCTTCTTGACGCCTTGCCCGAGTTTGTCCAGATCCTCACCGGCTTTCTTCACTCCCTCTTTGGATTCCTTGGCGACTTTGTCAGCCTCCTTCTTCACGTAAGCCGCTGACTTGTGAATGTACTCGGCTGCCTTGTTTATGTCTCCCTTGACGAATGACTCGTGGCCTTTCGCCATGTCCTTGTCGGGCTCGTCGGTGATATCGCCGGGCGATGTCTGTGCGTAAACCGCCGCAATGGTGGCAATCAATGCAGCGATGATGAGCATGCTCAAAACTGAAAAATATTTCNNCGTTTAAGTTACTTTCTCCCTTCAGATCCTCCATGTGGCGATTGCGAGTGTTGCGGTGTCGACCGTTGTTGTTGAGGTCTGCCTTGTTGTGGTTTTCCTTGAGGTTGTTGTCTTACCTGGGTTTGTGGTCTGGCCACTTGGGGCTGTTGTGGTCTGGCTTGCTCTGGTCTTACTTGTGGTTTCACTCGAGATTGTTCTTGAACATTTCTTTGATGAATCTGTTGCAGTTGCGGATGAGCTACTCGCTGGTGGTTCCATTCTTTACCTTGCCAACGATTGTTTCTATAGTCCTCTCTCCATCCTGAAGGTACTCTTGAATAGAAAGATGGAATACCATCATAGTATCCCCAACCCGAATTATAGCCGTGGGAACGATACCAACGCCCATTCCACGGGCGCCACCACCAACCATCCCAGAAGAAGAAGTCATCGGCTAAATCAGGTACGACATAGACACCTGTACCGGGCAGCAGTATCGTTTCTGGTGGTGCTGAAAACGCAATTGGTGGAGGTAAAGAGACACCAATTTGCACCGATACCTGCCCCATCGTTGGAATGGGGACTGAAATTGCCAATACCAAAAGCATCCCTCCAAAAAGTAACTTTTTCATTTTCTTCCCTCCTTTATACATCACCGATGCATCTAGATTATAAGGATGATTCAGACTTCTTTTAATATTAATAAAGTTGATGATTTCGTAAACAGTCCTGGTTTGTCACCCTGAATTTGTTTTAAAATCTAGTATATTAATGAATTTCTTAGATACTGAACCAAGTTCAGCACAATATTACTTCCTTTCTTTGACCTTTTACGAATTCCTCATATTTGGGAAAAGATAGTAGATAATTTAATAACCTTCTCATCTCGAGCCACAGTAGTGGGGATAGTCAGAATACTGGTCGTGGTTATGACGGTACCCTACCACGTCTGAAGCAAGAGCCAACCGCAAAGAACATCAAAGCATTCTTTTCTATTCATTTCATCCGCTTTAGATACATGATCATATTTTAGATTTTTCCGANNGCTTGGTCTGACTTTACCCGACCACCCGACCTGATACTCGACTACCCGATACACAGCGTTAGCCTTCATCTGGACCCCCGTCAAATTCCAGGACCTGGCCTGTAACCTGATAGCTCTTGGGAGCCTAGGCCAGAGCAAAAGAAGCTGCCAATAAAGCGATTCCAGTTAATACAAAGGTCTTTTTCCTAAAAAACATCCTTTCCTAAATTAATTTTTCCCGAGAATGTGTATTCTCGGGAGTCCTTCCCTAAAGAAGGAGTTCTTGCGTGGGTTTCGGTTCTCAACGCCAGGAAGACCCCTCACGGAAGAAAAGAAAATCATTTTGCCATTACAAATTCATCTCTCCGGTTCTTGGAACGGTTAGCCTCATCCAAGTTGGGGAGCAGGGGCCTCTCCTCCCCATAACTGATCGTGGAAATGCGACTGGAATCTACGCCCAGGCCCTCCAGATATGTCTTGGCGCTGTTCGCCCGGCGCTCCCCGAGGGCCAGATTGTACTCGTTCGTACCGATGTCGCAAGTGTGCCCTTCAATCTGGATCTTGGCATTGTCTGTTTTTTTCATCCATGCAGCCAGCTTCTCCAAATTTTCTTTGGACTCCGAGGAAAGAGAATAGTCATCGAAGGCAAAATGGAGGCGGAGGCCAAACAGATCGATAGCTTCCGGGGCAGCCGGAGGAGCCGCCTCCACTTTGGCTGCTGGAGTCGGAGCGGGTGCCGGCGGAGTGGTTTGCGCTTCTTCTTTTGGCGGGGGCATGGGGGCAGGTGGAGCTTCTTTCTTAGCCTCTACTGCGGGAGCTTGGCGGCCGGCCGCCTCTTCCTTGACCATGGATTTTTTCGAACAACCGGTCATCGAGAAACCAACTGCAAAAGCACACACCAGAATAACCAACCACCAAGAAGATCTTTTCAGCATTTTTACCTCCTTCTTCATAAATTTCTAGGAATGCCTATTCTCGGGAATCATTCCTTTATGCCATCGGAGAAGGGAGCGCTGGAAAGCTCTCGCCTCCGGGACTAGCTTATCGAAAATGTTAAACAAGGATCTTTCTTTAAAGAACTCTCATAAACTCAAATCCCATAGTGCCGCAAATGGGGCATTCAGCCTGGGCTTTCTCTTCAACAGTATTCCCGCAGACCGGGCAGACATAGTAGTCCACGGCTTTGTTCTTTCCCAGGTCAGCCATGCCCTTTTCATGAGCGCCGGCGTGAATCTTTTCCACCTGATTGGCGTGGTCGAAACTAATCTCAGCTGGCTTGATCCCTTCCGACTTGGCTTTGGCCAGCATCCCGGGGCACATTTTCTTGAATTCTGGGGTCTCCTCGACGATGGCCTCGTGGATGTTTTTGGGGTGGACTTAACCGCCCTAAAGCCCGCAAATGACTGTGGGCATGGACTGTCTCCGCTTCGGCAGCAGCTCGAAATAGTATGGCCACCTTTTTAAAACCTTCGTCTTCGGCCTTTCTAGCGAAGGCCCGATATCTGCGATTGGACTGAGACTCCGCAGCAAACCTCTTATAAATTTTTTCCTGTCTGGGAAACAGCCAGTGCCATCCCCAAAACCTCCTTAATAGAAACCATTTCCCCTGAGCCTTATGTTCCAGCATGAGGCGGGATTTAACATTCTATAATCTCCCTTTTGGATAATTCTATTCAAAGAGTAGGCATGCGTAAATAGAGTCAACACTGTATTTTTTAAATAAAAGCACTGTATTTTAATGCCACCTATTCATTCGGGAATTGGCCTGTTTTACGGTGAGTATACCTTCAAAGTTATTCCGATGCCAAAGAAGAAAAAATCTCTACTTGCCCAGCTGGGAATCCAATTGGTATAAAATATTTTTTGAGTCAAGCGGAGCAAATGAGGGCCGGTAAGTTGGCTAGTGATTTTAAAAGCTTTCTGCCCGTGGAGAAATCTGAGAGTTTTTCGAAAGGCTTTGGCCCTGATAATTCCTTTTGGGAAAAAGGGAATATCGAATGAAGCGTATTGGGTATTCCCCTTTTTAACCTTTAAACTTTTAAGGTTCTTAACCTTTTATCCTCCAAACCGGGTGATTCGGTTAAAAGTTTAAAAGATGTCCTACAGGAAACCTGGGCTATGAAATTTGAGCAGGGGTGGAGTCCTGGTCTATTTAGGTGAAGAGTTCAGTAGAGTNNGACTGGCGCGGACCCGAACTGCGTATACACATCCCCCATCTCCCATATTCTGTCGCGACGCTTGCCGGTTTGTCATATGGTCGCGGCTTCTTGGGGGTGGCATCCTTATCGGCATGATTATTGACAGTGTCCATGAATGTTGTGGGTTGGAAAGAATATCCGAATCGCTATCACCGAAAGAAGTCATGCATTTCGTTACGGATTGATTCCAGATTCGAAAAAAGATAGAGGAAAAGAAAGTTTTTTGAAAAGATATGAAAACCGAAGAGCTATGATTACGCGGCAATTCCTGGCAGTCGTTCTGACAGGACCGTGGCAGGTTGGGAAAACGGCAGGGAGGAGTGCTTTTTTCTCTGCGTTCTCTGCGGCCACTGCGAGAGACACTTTTTTGCTGTTGCTTAATCCTGATTCCTGTCTCCTGAATTCTCTCCTTTATTTGTATCTCCTTTCCATCAAGCCCGGCTCGTAGGGCGCCCGGCGGCCTGGGCAATTCTGCCGCTCGCACAGCTGGCAGTTCTCATATTTATCTTCCGTGGGGAACCAGATCCCCGAAACGGATTTGATCGGAGTCATCAGAAAACTATCTTTCAGATGAACTCCGATCGTAGCCGGACCACTCCCCAGGAGATCAAAAAGAGGTCTTTGCTCCGAAAGAGGCCAATCGGGAAGCGACCCAGGATTCATCCTCGATATCAGCCCCGGCCGATATCGATCCGTCAGATGTTCATGCAAGTACCGGATGGTCCAGCGAACGGTTACCTCCTTGACCGCTTCGGCCCAAAACTGCTCCAGGAGGTCTTCAAACGATTTCGACCATTCTTCCAGTTCCAGCCCGCAGGTGGCCACATAGGGGAAAGTCCGGAAGACCTTGTCCAGGTTGACCCGCATCACCCGGCTGGTAAATCGGATCCCTTCGATCACCAGGGAATCATCGTCCTTGGATTCTACGTAAGCGGTCCGGTAGCAGACTTTCGGCTTGGCGATCTTCTGCGCCTCTCCGACCATGGCCCCCAGCTTTTCGACTATCTCGCTCCCCTCTTTGACCCTTAATTTCTTCTTCAACTCTTCCAGGTCGATCTGGAAAGGGAGGGCATCCAATATTATCGCTTCCATTTTTTATCCTCCATTCATATCCCCTCTTTCATCGGAAAGGGGGTCAGTCTGTTTTTCGGGAATGCGCCAAACGCCGCCAGGCTCGCCGCATCCCCCAGTTGCTGGGCAGAAAGACCTGGTGGCTCCGCCGGAGCGGCCAGAATCGCTTCAGCATGGAGGGGTAGGAGTAGAAGCGGCGGTTGGCCCAGTCATGTCCTTCCTGCAGCTGTTCCACGGTCATCTTTTTAGGCCGGAAGACCACATGGTCCATGTCGTACAGGTCCCAGTCCCGGGACAGGATGCGGTCCTCCTGCATGAATTGATCGTAGATGCGCGTCCCCGGATAGGGGGTCAGGATGGCGAAGACCGCGGCATCGATCTTCGTCTCCTCGCAGAAATCCACCACCCGCGGGAAGGCGGAAGAATCCTCTTCATCCGAGCCGAAGATGAAGGATCCTTCGATCCCGATCCCCTGGTCGTGGATTTTTCGGATTTGCTCCTTATACCGTTCCACCTGGTTGGAAGTCTTATGATGGCTCTTCAGGGTATCCTGGGAAAGGGATTCAAAGCCGATGAACAGGCCGTGACAGCCGCTTTCTGCGGCGCTCGCCAACAGACCTTTATTCTCCGCGATGTTGATCGAGGCATGGCTGACCCACTTGACTTTCAACCCTTTCAAAAAAGAAAAAAGTTCCCGAGCATAAGCCGGGTTGCCGATGATATTATCGTCCACAAAAAAGATGAAGTCGTTTTGTCGCCGCAGGGCTTCGGCCTCTTTCTTTACCTCATCCAGGGGACGCATGCGGTAGGTATGCCCGAAGAAAGCGGTTACGGAGCAGAAGTCGCACTGGAAGGGGCATCCCCGGCTGATCTGCATGGTGTTGGTAAAAAAGTAGGCCCCCTTTTTGAGCAGGTCCCGGCGGGGGATGGGAAGGCCTTTCAGGTCGGCCTTTCCCTCCGGCTGGTAAAATCTCCTCAGATTCGCGACTCTGAAATCCTCCAGCAGACGGCCCCAGGACGGTTCCGCCTCCCCCAATACCACCGAGTCGGCGTGCTCGCCGGCCTCTTCGGGCATCCAGGTGGCGTGGAACCCTCCCATGGCCACGGGTACTGACTTTTTCCGGAAAGCATCGGCAATGGCATACCCCCGTTTGGCCAAGGGGGTGATGATGCTGATGGCCACGAGGTCGGGCCGGTCATCGAAATTGATTTCCTGGACGTTCTCATCCTCGATGGTGACTTCGATGTCTTTCGGAGTCAGGGCCGCAAGAGTGGTCAGGCTCAGGTAGGGAAACCGGAAGAAGAAGTGGCGCCAGAGGCTTCCCTCCGGCCATCGGGGGCAGATGATTTTAATTTTCATTTTTTATTGGGACGCGGATGAACACGGATAAAAAAAATAAATATGAAATCTAATATCTGTTTCATATCTGCGTCCATCTGCGTCCTATATTATCCGTTTTTAAAGAGAAGACAGACATTGCTCCCACCGAAGGAGAAGCCGTTCAGCAGGGCATATTGCATTTTCCTCTTTCGGGGGGATCCCACGACATGATCTAAATCAAACTCCGGGTCGTTCAGCCCCAGGGTCGGAGGAATTTTTTCATGTTGCATGGCCAGAAGGAGCGCTGCGGCGCGCAGGGTTCCGGAGCCGCAGAAATCGCCGATANNGTTTTATCCATTGCCCGCGCCATCTGTTGGCCTCCGGTTTCGTAATGAGAGATTGCCACCGGGCTCCCCGTGGAAGCGCTGGCTACCAGGGAGCCGTACATCCCGACCCCCCTTGCCCTGGCCCGGCTTTCCTTCTCCAGAACGAAGACCGCCGCTCCNNCCTGTCGATCCTTCGGAGACAGTGCCCTGAGGGCGGCGAAGCTGTGGAATAGAACGAAGCTCAGCTCGTCCACGCCTCCCGCGAGCACAACCTGCGCGCGCCCCTCTTGCAGGAGGCGAAAGGCGTAGGCCAGGGACAGCTCGCCCGATACTTCGTTGTGGCTGAAGGTGGTATTCGGCCCTTGAAGGCCGTGGTAGATGGAGATCTGGCTTGCCGGGGCATTGGGCACCGTATCCGGGAAGAGGCTGGGGTTGGCCCCCTCCGGTCCTTCCCTGAGCATGCCTACGAAAAAATCATCGGTCTGGGCAGTGCTTCCATATCCCGTCCCTAAAACGACCCCGACTGATGGGGCCGACCGCGGAGAGATTTCCAGGGCCCCGTCCTTTATGGCCTCGATGCTGGCCGCCACCGCCAGCCGGGAGGCCCGGCTCATCCGGCGGTATTTCAGGGAGGGCATGAAGTCCTTCGGGTTGAAGCCATGGGCCTCTGCGCCGAGATGGGAAGGATAACCGGATGTGTCGAAGGACCGGATCGGAGCAATCCCGCTTCGCCCTTCCAGACAGCTCTTCCAGAAGGCCTCTTTCCCGATGCCGCATGCGGAGACGATTCCAATGCCGGTGATTACGATGTTATCCATAATTAAAACATTTCAGATTGCAGATTTAANNTTAAATCTGAAATCAAATTCCTTTCCATTTCCCAAACACCAGGGCCGTGTTGTTCCCCCCGAAGGCAAAAGAGTTGGAAAGGGCCACCTTTACCAAAGCTTCCCTCGCCTGGTTGGGCACAACGTCGAGGTCGCATTGCGGGTCCGGGGTCTGGTAATGGATGGTGGGGGGAATTCGATCATCCCGGATCGCCAGGACCGTGGCCACCGCTTCCAGAGCGCCGGCCGCCCCCAGGCAGTGGCCGATCATGGATTTGCTCGCGCTCACNNGCTTCCTGCATCGCCCGCGCCGCGCCCCTTCCCTCCGGGTCCGGGGCGGTCATATGCTGCCCATCCCCGGAAAGGCCGTACCCCAGGAGCCCGGCGTGAATCTTCGCCCCCCGTTTCCGGGCGTGTTCCGCTTCTTCCAGGATTAAGAAAGCCGCCCCTTCCCCCAGGGAAAGACCCTTCCGGTTGAGGTCGAAGGGCCGGCAGTATTCTTCATCCACCGAGCGCAGACTGTTAAACCCTCCGAAGGTTACCTCGGAAAGGGATTCGCTCCCTCCCACGATCGCCACATCGACCTCCCCGGACCGGATGGCATCCAGGCCGCAGCCGATGGCCGTGGCGGAGGAGGAGCAGGCGGTGGCGATGGTCGCCCGGGGGCCCAGGATCCCGTACTCTTCGGCGATGGCGTCAGTGATCGCGCTGGTGGAAAAAGGAAGCAGCAGGGTCGGAGGCGTCTTTCGCCAACCTTTTTGGAGCATCTCCTTCCGGTACTTTTCGGCGGAGAAAATCCCTCCCGCCCCGCCCCCGACGAAGATCCCGACCCGTTCGCGGTCCTCCTTCCTCCAATCGAGTCCGGATTCCAAAGCGGCTTCGCGAACGGCCTTCATTCCCAGTTGGTCGCAGCGAGACATGCGTTCCAGTTGACGGGGGGAGAAGTACCGGCGGGGCTCGAACTCTTTCACCTCGGCGGCTTTCTTGGCCCGGTAGGCGGAGGCGTCAAAGAGGGTGATCGGCTGGATTCCGCAAATCCCTTCCAGCAGGTTTTTCCAAAAAACGGGGCCGTCCTGGCCGATGGAGGCGACAATTCCCAATCCGGTGACGGCGGCGCGGGGGCGATTCATGGGGAAATCTGTTCCAGCACCCTCATCGAGGTAGGGATGCGGATGGCTAAATCTTCGTCCTTGAGGGAAGGGTTGATCTGCAGGTCGTTGAACTCCAGGAGTAGACGATCCTTGCCAGCTTCGATCATCTCGAATCTTAGAATGGCCCCGGAACCTTTGTCAATCCACAAATCCACCCGGTTGAGGAACTTCTGAATTTTTTCCTCTTTCGGCTGCAGGCGAAAATGGTAGAGCCGGTCGGATTCCGTCCCC
>PMCE01000088.1 GCA_003154025.1 Syntrophaceae bacterium | reverse complement strand
CCCCCGGGCCGTAGTAGAGCGAGGAATAAAGATCGAAACCGCGATAGGTGGTTTTGCCTCGCGTAAAGTACCCGACGTTGCCTCCGGAGATCTCGGGAAGATCATCCTGGACCATCGTATGGGGGTCGGTGAAGGTGGGGTCCCGCTGGGAGTTTGGGGGGCTCGGGTTTCCGGCCCAGCGGGAGGTCGGGCTGGGCAGTTTCCAGGGTTGAAAGACAGGCAAGAAGGCCGCCGTTAGGGTGGTCTCCTTCCAGTAGTAATCCATGCGTCCCTGCCAGATGCCGAAGTATTTCCAGTCCAGGGGGTCGTTCATATCCCGCGGGCGCAGAATGTCCGCCGGCGAGTACAGGGTGGCGACCCCGTTGGGAAAGAGTCTCTTTCCCGCGTAGACGTTGAAATCCTTTTCCTGGTGGGTCAGGTAAAGCTCATTTAACTCCAGGTAATTGCGGCGATGGTCGGTTTCCTGCCAGGAATCCGTCACCCCGGCATAGGTATTTTTCTGCGTTCCGGCTTCGAGCCAGCCGGAGATATCCAAGCGCAGCCTCTTGTCGCCGACCCAATCGGCGAACTTCAGCAGGGCCTCCCCCTGGCTCCGTTTCGTATCCGCATCCGGCCGCTCCTGGGCGGGGTTGAAAAAGGCGCCATACCGGAGACGGAGGCTTCCCTCGAAGTTCTTTCTCAACTGGTCAAGAGGATTCCACGCTTTCGCGGTCTTCCCTGCGGTCTCCTCCTCCGGTTTCTTCCCCTGCTCCGCCGGGGGTTTTTCATCCAGCTCTTTTAAGAGATCCTTGCCTTGCTGGGCGCCCGCTTCTTGACCCGTGAAGAGCAGGCTGAAAATAAATGCGATGATCCAGAAAGGTTTTTGCCGCATATTTTGCCCTCCTTATTACGGTTCTATTTTCCCGAACAAAAGTTTGTCGGTTTGAACCAGACGCTGGCCAAGAATCCTGGATAAGTTGAGGAAGAGGCGCCCGCCGATGCGCGGATAGACGCGCTGCACCCGCTTCAGGCCTTCCCAATCGATCTCCAGGTACCTAATCGGCCGCACGGCCCGGACGTCGGCCGAACGGGGGCCCGCTTCGACCAGAGCGATCTCGCCGAAGATGTCCCCCGCTTTCAACTGGGCCAGGGTCATCTTCCGATCCGTGCCCGCATCTCGCTCCACCACTTCGGCCTGCCCTTCCAGAAGCAGGTACATGCTGTTCCCCGGTTCGCCTTGGGTGATGGCCAGTTCCCCCTCTTTCTTTTCCAGGATGCGGCCCAGCAATACGACTTTTTTGATCTGCCCTGTGCGCAGGCCTTCGAAGAATTTGGACCCCTGGATCACTTCCTGCTGTAATTTCAGGCCGATCATGTCCCACAGGGTGATGAGCTGGGTTGTCTGGAGCAGCATGGGCGTGATGAGAAGTTCGCCCGCGATGGCCACCACCATGACTTCCGCCGAAAGCAGGCCGAATTGAATGACCGGAACATAGTTGGAAACCCCCAGCATGGCGAAGGACAGCGCGAGGGCCAGGGAACTGCAGATGATGGGCCGGATCTCCGAACGGATGCATACCTCTACGGCCTGCTTGCCGTCTTGCAGGAGGCGCATCTCCCGGTTATACCGGGTCATGAAGTGGATCGTATCATCGACGGCGATCCCGATGGCAATATCGGCAACCATGGCCGTCCCCACGTTCAAGGGGATATTCAAAATTCCCATGAGGCCGAAATTCACGATAATCGGGAAGACGTTGGGAACCAGGGAGAGTAAGCCCGCCTTGAAGGACCAGAAAAGGAAGTACATGCACAGGAAGACCACGAAGAGGGTGAAAGCCAGAGAAGTGACCGAATTCCAGATGAGGCTCTCGGCGGCTTTGTTGATCAGGATGTACTCTCCCGTGAAAACGAACTTGAAATGGGGATTCAGGATCTTCTTAATGTCTCGGTCCATCTCCGCGAGGATCCCGTTGATCTCGCTGGAAGAGACGACGCTGTGCCTGACCAGGATCGCCACTTCACTGAAATCGGAGGTGACGAACCGGGAAATCTCATCGCGGCGCAGAAAAAGAAGGTATTGGGCGATGAGGTCCGAATTCTCCGGGACGCGATAGAATTTCGGGTCCCCGTTATTCATTTCCCGGTGGATCAACGAAATCTGGTCGGCCAGGGACTGGGTCTTTTCAAACCATCCTTTCCCTTGGAGATACTCCTCAACGGCCGCAACCTGCGCCAGGTTGGCAGCCTGTTTGAAGGCTCCGGGGGTGCCGCTGGTGATGCGGATGATGAAGGTATTGGCCCCGGCCAGGCTCGCCCGGAGGGTGTCGAACCGTACGCGGATATCNNGATGACGACCTTCTTCGCCGTGGGGCGGTTGACCAGATTCAAGGCCCCGTCGGCAATGGCCGCGAACACGGCGTCGGCGAAGCCTTTCTTCTCCTCGTGCTTTGCCGTTCTTTTGGGCCCGGCGACGTAGAGCAATGCGGGACCGAGGGTAAAGGTGATCAGCGGGTTCACAAAGAGGGAGAAGGAAGAGACAATCCCGAACTGCACGAGCATGGTGATGTTGTTGTAAATAATGGAGGCGAACCCGAGGAGGGTCGTAACGGCCGTGAAGAAGACCGCCAGCCCCAGCTTTTCGGCCATGAGGCGGATGGAGGCGGCCCGGTCGCCGGTCGCCTCCATCCCCTCCAGGTACTCCGAGACCATGTGGATGTCTTCGGTCGAACCGATCACCATGAGGAGCGACGGGACGATCACGGTCAGAACATTCAAGGGAATGTCGGCGATGCTCATGAACCCGAAGGTCCAGATCGTGGAAACGCCGGCCGTACAGACGGGCATCAGGCCGCTCGTCAGGGAGCGGAGGGCCAGGACGATGGTCACGATCAGGATGATGACGGCAAGGGGAACCAGGCGGATCTGGTCGCCCAGGATGCTATCGGCGATGGTACGGCGGGTGAAGGAGATGCCGATCTGGAAGATTTTAGAGAAGTCCGCCTGCCCCTGCGCGAGGACTTTGTCCACCTGGCGGGAAAATTTGGTGTTGAAGTCGCGGTCGGCGCGGTCTACGTCGATAAAAAGATTGATGGCCGTGGCCGTGCCGTCCTTCGAAATCAGGAGCCCCAGCAGATTCGGGTTGCGAAGGGCATCGGCCTTGGCCTGTTTCGCTTCCTCCAGGGTGCGGGGAACGCCGTCCAGGAGGGGGTTCGTCTCCAGCGATCCCCCGACACCTTTGAAATTGGTGACGGAGAAGAGGCTCTCCACCCGGCTCACTCCCTTGATATCCTGGAGGGCGTCGACCAGTTTCTGCATGGCAGCCAGTTTCGCCGGGGTAAAGAGGTCTTTGTCCTGGATGAAAACAACGGTGACGTTATCGCTGCCGAATTTCTTCAGGGTCTCCTGGTAATAGTCCTTGGCCGGATCGCCCTCGATCATCATGCCTTCGGTGGAGGAGTCCACGTGGACATTGAGCGCCTCATAGGCGGCGAAGATGGTGATCCCGAGTGTGAGGAAGATGGTCAGCCAGGCGTGATCCAGACCCCAGAGCATCAATCTACGCATCGAACTCCTCCAGAAATGGCCCTCCCGTTAGGCTGTAGAAAACCATTGGCAAAAGATCGACCCCGGCCCTCCTACTCGACATGCTGCCCGGAGAGGATAAACCGTTCGGTAAATGTGGAATCGTCCATGGGCTTGTTCAGGTCACGGTTGACGGTTCCCGTCAGGGTCTGATGGCTCTTCTCCTGGTGGTCCATGAGGGTCTTCTTGGGGCGCCAGATCGTTCCGCCCACATTTTCCATCTCATGGTTCGTCTGGACTTTCTGCAGCTTGTCCCGGCGGTCATAAAATTCGATTTTGAGGGTCATGAACTCCTTCTTGTCGACCCAGGAAATTTTCTTGGAGTACCCGCTCTCCCGTTTCTTCTCCTCGTTGGAGGGGGTGGCCTGGATTACGTAACATTCAAAATTCCGCCCGTCCTGGCTGAGCGGCTCGCTGCGCAGGACTTTGTATTCCATATTATCCAGGTCCTCCGGCTCTAAATCCTCGTAAGTAAAATCCGTTCCCATGAAATAGTTCTTCTTGCTCCCCTTGGCGATGCGCTGCATCTTCTTCTGGGCCGGCAGATAAAGCCACTGATCGTTCTCCCGTCCTTTCTGCTCCCAGGTGAGCAGGGCCGTTCCTTTGATGTCAGCGGGCGAGAGAAAGACGATGAGGTAACGGTGCAGATCCTTCTCCACTTCCTTGGCAAAACGTTTAATCTGTCTCCTCTCTTTCCCGCCGTCCTTGTCGGCGAGGAGCATCGTCTCGGAACCGATCTCTGTTTTGGCTTTGTGCCGCTCCTTCTGCTTGTCCATAATCTGGCGGCCCGTCAGATCCTGGGCGCGGACGTTGAAGCACAGCAAAAAGAATCCCGCCAAGGTCAAGAGCAATACCCTTTTCATTTTTTCTCCTTCCCTGAATAAATTAACCTAAACTTTGCATAAGGCTTGCATAAAACATGCCGCCCCAGCAGCGTCATTCCCGCGAAAGCAGGAAAGAAAAACTGGATTCCGGGTCAAGCCCGGAATGACCAATCTTAAAATTTTCCGCAAGTGATATCCAGACACAGAATCACAATTGGGCTTAGATGCAATAATATCAACGGTTCCCATTGTTCTTGGATATCCATTTATGCAATGGGGGGGTTAAGGTTAAAGATATCTCCCCGGGGATTTGCGCGCGTCCCGGTCTTTATGCCCGTTCCTATTTTCTTGCGGGACGTTCCCCAAACGTTCATTCCCTCTGCACCCTCCTCTTCCTTTGCCATCACCTAGATATTGACCCCGCAATAACATTTTTGACAGATTTGAACTCCCTTCCCCTCCCCGTGTTTTCGGGTGTTTCCCTTTACCCCTCCCGGGGTAACGAAGAACTTCCGGGGGACACCCTCCGCCTTTGCGAGGGTCAGCACCCTACCGCCACTCGGCGTCCTTCGGGTGGAAATTGGTTGTTGCGTGCCGCACGACTTCCCGGTCTAGGCCGTGCTTTACGAACTTCGCCCAATCGGCGTAGTGCGGCATCTCCCGGTGGGCTAGCCGCGCCTCCTCATCCTTGTAGATCTCGTAGAAGAAGAACTTCAACGGGTCATCGTTGTCGCGCAGCACATCGAAGCGCAGGCATCCCGGCTCGTCGCCTTCCGAATGCACGGCATCGTGCTTGATGA
>PMCE01000314.1:1214-3495 GCA_003154025.1 Syntrophaceae bacterium | reverse complement strand
CAATGATTCCTCTTTTCATGAATTGCCCTCCTTTTCCGTTTGATTGGGAACAATGGTTCTAGGGGTCATCAAGACTCCCCCTTCGCCTTTTCAATCGACTTCACCGGGGCGGCTTATTCATCGAAGGACGGAGACACGGGACCAAATTCAGGGAACTCGGGTAGGGTCCCTGGGTTCTGGCCTTTTCTGGTTCTGTCTGCCTGGATCCATCCTTGGAATGGCAAAGGATTCGAGGAGGATCGCCGGAGCCTCTCGCAGACTGAAGCCCAGGAACTGCTCCCTTTGCCTGCCTACGCTTAAAACATTCTGGAGAAAAAATGTCAAGCGGAAAATTGGGTCGCTTACCGCTTGAAATTTGCGGAGAAAGTCAAATGATTCTTGGGTGAGAAGGAGGCTAACCAGGAGAGGCTTTTCCCTCGCCCGGCTGATTTTTTTTCACAGCTTCTCTCTCGAGGGGGAGGTGTAGGGGCGACCCGCCGGGTCGCCCGTACGCCAGGGCGAAGAACCGACACGCGCCCAATTGTTCGGGGTTTGAAGCGCCAGAAGGGATTACTGGAGATTGACTCAAGAGATCGCCGCGGCTCTTATCCTTGGCACAGCGGTCGGGCCGATCGGGATGGAGTTCTAACGGGAAGATTTCCTCCCTGAAGCTCAAAGCGCATCGAACTTATCACGATTCAATCACAGTTCCCGCCGACCGCAAGAGCCATGAGCTATGACCTGCGAGCTATGAGCTATATTATTCCGCCCAGCGTTTGGGCCATTCCATCACCATATTTCCCCGGGCATCAAAAGGTACTTCCTGCAATGGAGAGACGATTTCCAGGTTGGGGTTGGCCTTCACTTCGGCCATCATGGATTCGGAAACCCAGAGGTGCTCCAGCTCCAGGGTGTTCTTGATCCACACCAGACGCAGGTCCTTGGGGTTGAGGACGCCGGAGCTATCGTAGGAAGCCTGCAAAGCGTCACGATCCTGATCGAAGGAGATGGGGATCTGGCCGTACTCCGGCGCCCCGCCGGTGATGCAATTCACGGCGGTGGCTTTCATGTCGATCTTCTTGACCAGACGGGTGGTGGCGTAATCCGCGAAACCGATCCCGATGGCATTCCCCTCCGTCTCCGGCGTCAGGTCCCGGACGAAAATTCGCATGATCTCTGGCTCAGTGAGAGGTGGGCTGCCGCGAAAATAGCGGCGCCCGGTCACATTCGGGTCGAGGCCCGGGCCGCTAATGTTCTTCCCCATCTCGTCTGCTACCAGGAGGTCCATCTGTTTGAAAGGCAGGCGGGGCATGATTTCCTTGGCCTTCCGCAGAAGAGGCTTTTCCCCTTCCCAGAAGTTCTGGGGTTCCAGGAGATGGAGGAAGGCGGTTTGGTCGTATTGGTTCTCGACGATTCCTACACCAAAGAAGAAAGGCAGGGCTTTGAGGACCACCGGCTGCACTTCCTGCAGCATGATGGGGAACCCGTTCTTCCTGAGGCTCAGGCGATGGGCCATGAGGGCCCCCTGATGTTTCCCCATCCCAATGACCATCATTTTGTTGATCCCGCTCTCGACCTCAAAGTCGAAATCGCTATGGGGTTTGATCCGGTTGACGACGACGACCTTGTCGGCCTGCGAGCAGATGTGGGCATCGACATAGACCGGCGTTCCGAATCCCGTCCGCCCGACCTCCTTCACTTCCATGGAAGAGACAATAGGCGCCCCGACATACTCCTCGGTGATGCCCAGGTGGTGGAGCACCTTAACCTGCCCTTCAGCGTTGGCCCCTCCGTGCGAGCCCATGCAGGGAACCACAAAGGGCTTGGCGCCGAGGGCCTTCAGCCGGGTAGCGATGACTTTCAGGACTTTGGCCTTGTCGCGAATCCCGCGGCTCCCGGCCGTAATGGCCACGCGTTCTGCCGGTTTGATTTTCCTTGCCAGGTCGAAACGGTCGACGAGCGCATTCATCTCCTTTTCCACGTCGGACAGGCGGGGGTTCACGATTTTCTGGCGAATCTTGAAGATCCGGGGTAAGGGGTCCATTCATTCCTCCGTGCCAAATAGGGCCAAAAGCAGAGCCCGGTGCTGGCCAAAGTGTAGCACAGTTTTTGAGGCTGCAAGACGCCATTTTTTTGAATCTGTTTCTCGGACCTTCGAGAGGAGGGATGGATGAATTTGACAGGGTCAATCCTTTAACGTATTAGAGACTGTTCCGAAAAAAGTGAAAATGGTCATAAACAACCACAGCGTGGCAAAGCCGCAACCAATGCAAAAACGACTCCTCATAAAGGTGCTTTTAGA
>PMCE01000314.1:0-1117 GCA_003154025.1 Syntrophaceae bacterium | reverse complement strand
AAATCCTCCATCACTTTAAAAATGACCCCGGTATCCTTCTTGCCCAGCCCGAGGGAAAGGAGATGGGCGTAGATCTGGTGGCTGAGCGCTCCCAGGGGCAGGGGGACCCGTTCTTCCTTGCCCAGGGTTAAGGCCAAGCCCAGGTCCTTGTGCATCAACTCCGCGGCAAATCCCGGTTCGTAATCCCCCTTGAAAGGCTTTCCGGCGGCAGAAACCTGCACAGTTCTGCTCTGACCTGAGCTTTCATTGATGACATCGTAGAGAATCTTTAAAGGAACCCCCGCCTTCACCCCCAGCGCGAGGGCTTCCGCCGATGCGACCCTGAAAACTCCGGCCATCAGATTGTTGATGATTTTGACAATCTCTCCATTGCCGCTGGGGCCGCAATAGTAAACGTTTTTCCCCATGGCCTTGAGGATGGGCAGGCATTTGCTGAAAACTTCCTCCTCTCCTCCCACCATGATCGCCAGCGTCCCCGCCTCAGCGCCTGCTTGCCCTCCGCTTACGGGAGCATCCAGCATNNATGACCACGGAGCCGCTCTTTAACCCCTCCACGGCCCCATTTTCCTTTAAGATCACGTCTTCCACGTCCCCGGAGTTGGGCACCATGGTTATAACCATCGCGGATTTGCCCGAAACCTCCCTGATCGATTGCCCGATCGTCGCGCCTTTCTCTTGTAATTCCTTTAGGGGTTTGGGGTTCATATCGTAGACCGACAGTTCATATCCGGCCTTCATCAAATTTAAAGCCATGGGCTTGCCCATCGTGCCCACTCCGATAAAACCGATTTTTTCTCTCATATTTCCTCCTGGCGATTCTTCCTAGTGATTTATCTTCGGAAAATTCGTGATTTTCCGCTGAGTCATGACCTCCGGCAGAGCCGCAGACTTGAAAAACCGTGAGCCACTCTAAGCGGATTTAGCCTGGAGCCACCTGAGGGCGTCTTGCGTTCGGGCCACAACTTCGGCATCCCGGAAATGTCAAACTCTCTGAGTCCCCCGAAGTCGAAGCTTATGATGCAGATCCTTTTTTTACTCCGATGTCATTAAAGAAGTTTCTTAGAAATTCATACTCCTCGGGCAATTCCTTTTCCAGTTGGCTTCGACTCTTGAAGCC
>PMCE01000126.1:431-2872 GCA_003154025.1 Syntrophaceae bacterium | reverse complement strand
GTGAGCCGGGTGGATACCCTGGTCGAGAAGCTGCTGGAAGCCCGCATCGCTTCTTCCCCTTCCGAGGCGGTAAAGGAGAAAAGCCGGAAACTCCTGGGGAAGGCCGCCGTGGCCAATGCGAAGATCGCCTACCGGAAATACCGGGAGATTTTTTCCGGAAAGCGTTTCCAGTCCCTGAAGGGTGCCCGTCTTCAGCGGATCCTGTGGGGAAGCACGGGGACCAAGAATCCAAAGTATAGCGACGTGAAATACGTGGATGAGTTGATCGGGCGCGACTCGATCAATACCCTTCCCGACGCTACGCTGCGGGCCTTCATGGACCACGGGAAGGCGGAGATCACCATCGACCGCGGGTTGGAGGAAGCCGGGAAGGTCTTTCCCGCACTCAAAGAAGCGGGCGTGGATATCGACCGGGTCACGGAAGAATTGGAGAAAGAGGGAGTGAAAATTTTTTCCGACTCCTTCTTCGCCCTCCTCAAAGAGATCGCCCAGAAGCGGGATTCCTTCAGAGCCTGAGGGCGTCCCTTCCGGGGAAAGGTCCTGTGCGTTTGGGAAAACGAGGAAGGATATGAACGCCTTTGAAAAATCGATTGCCGCGATGGGGGAAGACGGCCTGTACAGTCATGGTCTTGAGATTGTGCAGGTCAATGTGGGGGTCAAGTGTAACCAGCGATGCGGTCACTGCCATCTGGAGGCTTCGCCGGAACGGCGGGAAATGATGAGCTGGCCCATTATGGAAAAAGTTCTCGGGGCGGCGGAAGAAGCGCGTCCCCATCTGGTCGACCTGACCGGCGGGGCTCCGGAGCTCAACCCCCATTTTCGCCCCTTCGTGACGGCCCTCCGAAAGCAAGGACACTCCGTCCAGGTGCGCACCAACTTGACCGTGCTCTTCGAGCCGGGGATGGAAGGCCTCCCCCGTTTCCTCCGGGAGCACCAAGTCCGCCTGGTCGCCTCTCTGCCCTGCTACCTCCAAGAAAATGTCTGCGCCCAGAGGGGAGAAGGGGCTTACCAGAAGAGCATCGAGGCCATCAAAACCTTGAATCGACTGGGCTACGGGTCGCGGCCCGAGTTGTCTTTGAACCTCGTTTACAACCCAGGGGGTCCCTTCCTGCCTCCTCCCCAAACAGCCCTGGAAGAAGATTACCGGCGCGAGCTGGGAAGCCGCTTCGGGATCGCTTTCACCCGTCTGCTTACCATCACCAATGTGCCCCTGGGCCGCTTTCGCAATGAGCTGCAAAGGCAGAAACAGGAGTCCGAATATCTTCGCCTCCTCCGGGACTCTTTCAATCCCCTGACGGTCCCGGGGTTGATGTGCCGCCACCAGGTCAGTGTGGGATGGGAAGGTACGCTGTATGACTGCGACTTCAACCTGGCCCTCGGCCTGCCGGTCGACCACGGGGCCCCGGACCACATCCGTTCCTTCGATCCCCAGGAATTGAAATCCCGCCGGATTGTCACCGGAGAGCACTGCTTCGCCTGTTCCGCCGGGGCAGGGTCCTCGTGCGGCGGGGCGCTGGTTTAAGTCAGGGAATCTTCTCCCCCCCTGAATCCCCTCCCGCCGGGGGAGGGAAAATATTTTTGAGGCGAGCAAGTGTGCGCCCATGAGGCGTCCCCTGTCAGGAAAGAAGGGGATGGAGGCCAAGCTGGCAAATCCTTCAATCCGCAATTCGCAAACCGCAATCCGCAATCGATTGATCGTCTTCACTCGCTTTCCCGAACCTGGAAAATCCAAGACCCGTCTGATTCCCGCCCTGGGCCCGGAGGGAGCGGCCGATCTGCAGCGGCAGATGTGCGAACATACCCTTTCTTGGGTCAGGAGGTGGAAGGAACGCTTCTCGGGGTCGTTGCAAATCCATTTTACCGGAAGCAGCAAGGAATCTTTTCAAAAGTGGCTAGGGCCGGACTTTTCTTACCGCCCCCAGTCAAAAGGAGACCTGGGCGCCCGTATGGGCGAGGCCTTCCGCCAGAGTTTCCAGGAAGGGATGGAGAAGGTCGTCATCGTGGGGACCGACTGCCCGGGACTTTCCGAAGACTTGGCGGAGCAGGCTTTCGCCCGGCTGGATCAGAATGAAGTGGCTTTGGGGCCGGCCAAAGACGGCGGTTATTATCTCATCGGCCTGCGAAGGCCGGCGGAAGAACTTTTCCGGGGAGTTCCCTGGGGTACCGGTGGAGTGCTGGCGAAGACTCGGGAGATCGCCCGGAGCCTCGACCTGCGAGTATTTCTTCTGGAGTGGCTGGAGGATATAGACCGGCCGGAGGACTTGCCGGTATGGGCGAAAGTATCGGGCACTTCCTCCCTCTTCGAGGGGATGGGTAAGGGTGGGGGGGACACCCCCATGATTTCCATCATCGTCCCGACCCTCAACGAAGAAGAAAACATCGAGGCCTGCCTGGCGAGCACGGAGGGCCCGTCGGCGGTGGAGCGGATCGTGGTGGACGGG
>PMCE01000126.1:0-411 GCA_003154025.1 Syntrophaceae bacterium | reverse complement strand
GCTTCGGGCGACCTCCTGCTGTTTCTCCACGCCGATACCCGCCTTCCCGCGGATTATGCGGATAAGGTCCGGGCCACCCTGTCCCTTCCGGGCATCGTGGCCGGGGCCTTCGAATTCCGCCTGGATGATACCTCACCCGGCCTGCGGTTTATCGAGCGNNTCAGTTTCACGCCGCCGGCGGGTTCCCGGACACGCCCATCATGGAGGACTATGAATTCATCGTGCGTCTCAAGAAATATGGCCGTATCTATACCGCCCCCTACCCGGCCAGGACTTCGGCTCGTCGTTGGGGAAAGCTGGGGACCTGGCGGGCGACCCTGCTGAACGAAGCCGTGGTGGTCGCCTACTACCTGGGGGTTTCTCCCTCCGGCCTTCTGCGGTTGGCCCGTCGGTAGAAAGAACCGCAAGGCG
>PMCE01000061.1 GCA_003154025.1 Syntrophaceae bacterium | reverse complement strand
GAATACGCGGCCATGGGCAAGCCGGTACTGTTGAGCGACGTGGGGGAGGCCGCTTCCTGGGCGCGGACGTATTCATGCGGGATCGTGACTCCGGATAACGCCGTAGAAAGCCTGGAGGCGGGGATTACTCGATTCCTTACGATGCCGCCCGAAGACCTCCGGGCGATGGGCCAGCGGGCCAGGAAGCTGGCGGAGGAAGAGCTGGACTGGAAGGTCATCTTCCGCCGCCTCTCCCTGGATGATCGGCTTCTCTCCCAGGGATATTCCGGGGCGGGCCAGCCTCTCTCCAGACCGAAAGGGGCCTGATGAAATCACGGCTGCTGCGCAATATGGCTTTCAACAGCACCACCCTGCTGGTTTCCAGCCTGCTTTATTTCATTTCCCTGCCGGTCCTTCTGCGCGCGCTGGGACTGGAGATGTTCGGGATCTGGACCCTCTGCACTTCGCTTCTGGGGATGCTCGGGCTTCTCAACATGGGCATGTCTGAGGCCCTCCTCAAGTACCTGGCGGAATTCGAGGCCCGGGAACGATCCGACTTGATCGGGGCCACCGTTGGAAATATTTCCCTTCTTCTGGGCGGGATGGGGCTTCTCGGGGCCGCCGGCCTCTGGCTGCTCTCGTCCACCCTGGCCACGGAGACGTTTCGCATCTCCGCCGGCCTGCGGGAAACCGCCCGGCAGTCATTCCTGTACGCGGCCCTCTCGTTTCCGCCCATGTTGATCCTGCAGGGCTACCAGATGGTACCCGCCGGCCTCCAGCGGTACGATGTTTCGGCCCTCCTGGAAAACCTGCGGAACGCCACGCACATTATAGGCTCCATGGTGGTGGCTCTGCTCACGAAGGACGTGGTGATGGTCTTGGCGTTTACGGCGGTGGAATTTTACCTCTTCCTGGCTTTCTCCGCATGGTGGGTCAAGAGAGTGATCCCCGGGATTTCCGTCCGGCCGCGGTACAGCGGAGAGCATTTCCGGCAGATCAGCACCTTTGGGTTCTACACGCTGATCGCCAACCTGAGCATTTTATCCTTCGGCACCCTGGACAAGCTGCTCCTGGGCGCGCTGGCCGGACCCAAAGCCGTGGCTCTCCTTTCCATTCCCCTCTCCCTGGTGGGGAAACTCCACCAGGCCTTCGTCNNCCTCCATGCCGGGGAGACGAAGGAGGGAGTAGCCCGAAGAGTGTTCGACCAACTCATCGACGCCACCTGCTTCTTCGGCATCGGCATCGGCCTGAGCTTGGCCCTAGTCGCCAAACCCTTTCTCAGCTTATGGATGGGCCCCGAGGTGGCCGCGCAAACCTTCATGAACCTGGTCCTTCTCTCCCTCTCCACCATCTTCATGATCCTGAACCTGGCGCCTTCCTACCTCCTTTACAGCCTGGGAAGGTCCCATATGAACTCGAAGGTATTCCTGGCGGCCGGGTCCCTTTATCTGCTGGTTTTTGGGGTGGCGGGGAGCCGACTGGAGGTCGGATGGCTGGGGTCCATCTCCTTCGTGTATGCCCTTAGCACTCTTTACCTCTACCGCATGACCCGGGGATACTACTCCGTCCGCCTGGTTCGGAGGGGGGCGCGATACTTCGGACGGGGCGGGGTCGCCCTGCTCATCCCCCTTCTTTTCTGCCGTCTCGATTGGCTTTCCTTTGACCGCCCTTCGGGGATGCTCGCCGTACTCCCCTTCTGGGCGGTCTACGCCCTGTGGGGGTTCGTCCCCCGCCCCTCGGCCGAAAAAGAGGAGGGATGTCCGGAGTTTCTGTCGGCGCAGGGATTGGTATGGAAGAAACTGGGGGATATTCGGAATGGAAGGAGAATGTCATGGGGATGAAAAAGACGCCGGACATGCGGCCAATCTTGGTAGTCAGCAAGCCCTGTCCTGCGGGGACGTCGGAAATCTCCTATTACGAGCGGTTCTGTAGAGTCCTTGAGCCGTTCGCCAAGGAGATCCACATCCTGGGCGGAATTTTTGGGCAAGGCTCGGGCCAAATCGGCTCGGCGCTTCCCCCTCCGGCCGCGGTGTCTCCCAAGAGAAGGAAGCTTTCCAAGGTCCTCGATTTTTTGCGTATGCAGGTGGATTTGTCCCGAAAAACCGTAAAAATGGCCCGAGAAATCAACCCATCCCTGGTCATTTTTTTGTTCGCGACCGAACTTTTCCTGCCGATCATCACCTCAAGGCTCCTGGGACGGAAAACCCTCCTGGTCTACCTGGGCTCCTATGCGGTTCAGTCCGGCTATGGTTCCCGGGGATTCCTTGCCCGGGCGAAAAAAGCGGCTCTTTCGCTCATCCAGTTCGTGGGACTTTTTTTCGCCCACCATGTAGTCCTGGAAGCCCCCGGCGCCGGCAAGGCTCGAATCCTGAGGCCCTTCCAGAAGAAGCTGTGCGTCATGAGCCTTTTGGTGGAAGAGAGCTTCAGCCCCCGCCGGCCATACGAGTCTCGGCCCCCGATGATCGGATATGTGGCCCGGTTATCACCGTCCAAAGGATTGATAAACCTTCTTGAAGCCTTCTCCAGCCTCCCCGTGAACGAATATGAACTGGTGATCGCGGGCAAAGGGCCGCTCAAAGCGGAGGTCCGGGAAAGAATCCAGGCAGAGCCGGCCATCAGAATAAAGTTCCTGGATTGGGTTGATCGAAGGGCCCTGCCGGAACTCCTGAACCAGATGCGTTTCTTGGTCCTCCCCTCGGCCCCCGACTCCGAAGGCCTTCCCAATATCGTCCTGGAGGCCATGGCCTGCGGCACACCGGTCATCGGCACCCCGGTGGCGGGTATGGCGGACGTCATCATTGACGGCCAGACCGGTTATCTCTTGAAGAGCAACTCGGTGGAAGACATCCGCTCCGGGCTCATCCGGGCCGTGGGATCCCGCGAGGCCGAGGCCCTTTCCCGCCAGGCGGGGGAATTCATGGACCAGAATTACCGCGAGGCACCGGCCCAGAAACGGGCCGCCAAGGCCGTACAGGTCATCTTCGAGGCGGACCGCGTCGGGAAGGGAATGCCGGAAAGGGTGGGTCCCGTACCCGATCATTTTTGAAGATGCGCATCCTGGCAATCAGTAATCTCCGGGGTTATCCGGACGAAGGCCAAAAGATCGTCGCCCGGGGGATCATCTCCGAGATCGCCAAGCGG
>PMCE01000225.1 GCA_003154025.1 Syntrophaceae bacterium | reverse complement strand
AGGCCTTGCACCAAAAGTTTCTGCAATAATAAATAGAGAATAATGGCCGGCATCCCGCCCAACAGTGCCCCGGCCATCAACATGGGCCACATGATTTGAAACTCTCCCACCGTCCTCGCGATTCCCAGGGTGACGGTAATCATCGACTCCGTACTCGTGAGGCATATGACCCACAGAAGATCTCCCCACGCCAGGAGAAAGGCGAAGATAATGGTGGCTACCATCCCCGGGGCGGAGATCGGCAGGATCACCCGGAAAAATACCCCGAACCGGGAGCAGCCGTCCACCAATGCCGCCTGGTCCAATACATCCGGGACGCGGTCGATGAAGCCCTTCATCATCCAGGTGGAGAAGGGGAGGCAGATCGTTAGAAAGGCGATGACCAGCCCGGTGCGCGTGTCGTACAGGCCCAGCTTGCTCAAGATTTTGAAGTAAGGTCCCACCAATAATACGCCGGGAAGCATCTGCGTGGCCAGGAAAAAACCGATCAGAAATTTTCTCCCTTTAAAGAAGAAGCGGGAGAAACCATACCCCGCCAAAGGACCAGAGGAACGGACTGAAGCGTAGCTCAAACCCGGGGTCCTTGGCCCCGAGAACGGCAACCCCCCACCTCTCCGGTGCCTTCGTTAGCTTGATATTGTAGTCCAGGAATTCTTCCCAGGTCTTGGGAGGCTTCTTGGGGTCCAGCCCGGAGGCCTTGAATAGTTCCGTGTTGTAAACCAGGACCATGGACATGTAGTCCCCGGGCATGGCATGGACTTTCCCTTTATGGGTTACGAGCTTCATGCAGAGAGGGTACCAGGCTTCGAGGAATTTATTGCCCCCCTCCTTTTCGATGAAGGGGGTCAGATCCATGGCGAACCCCTTGTCAAAAAACATGGGAAGGCTGAAGGCATGGACGTGGAAGATATCCGGAGCCTTGCCCGCGGCTGATTCCACGGTATATTTGGTCTCTTTGTCTTTGTAGGAAATGGGTTCCAATGCCACCTTGATGTTGGGGTAGCGTTGTTCAAACACGGCCATGGCGTCAGCCAGGGTCTTGTCCCACGGTGACTCCGTCAGGTGCCAGTCCGAAAACCGGAGGGTGACTTTTTCCTGGGCCGCGCCAAGGGCGGCCATGGCCATAAGGATTCCCATGCAGATGACGACGATCCCAACCGTTTTAAGAAATCGGTTCATGCTTGCCCCCTCTCGCGGAAAATGACTTGGAATTCATGCGCCCCTTTACCCGGTCTGAGATTCCCACTCGTCTCACAATCCCATTCCGGCCTTCTTTCGCGAGGCAGCCGAGGGAAGCGGCCTCCCCAAGCCCGTCCCCTTTCCAACGGTGACTCCTTTTTAGCCGGAATGGAACGGGGTGTCAAGGAAAAAAGTTGATCTTATGATCATCAGATGATATTATGATTCTATCCGCCGGCCGGCGAGCGGGCCGGGGGCGAACCCCTTCTGACAGAGACCCCGGGAAAGAGCTCGGTCATGCCGGTTTCCCGGGCCGATTCTCTCTTCTTCACCGAGGTACCGGAGATGAAGGCTACTGGAATGCCCATCGAGCGAAGGCGCTTGACCGATCAGATCATCGATCAGCTTCTGTCCATGTTGGCCGACGGGAAGCTAAAACCGGGAGATAAATTGCCGCCGGAACCCGAGCTGATGAAGCAATTCGGGGTGGGAAGGAGTTCGCTCCGGGAGGCCATGGGGGCCTTGTCTCTGGTCGGCCTCTTCAATGTCCGGCCCGGGCAGGGCACGAGCGTGAACGTCTCGGCGGGTGAATTCCTGGAGAAGCCGCTGCGCTGGGGCATGGCGATGAACTGGCGAGATAAGCTCGATGAGCTGGTGGAAGCCAGGATCGCCATCGAGCAGGCGATCGTCGCGCTGGCCGCGGAGAGGGCGACGGAGGAGGACCTCCGGGAGATTGAATCCCACCTGCAAGAATTGAAGGCGGCGAAGAAGTCGGGGCGGAAAGCCATCCAGGCGGATTTAGCCTTCCATGCGGCCTTAGCGAAAGCCAGCCACAACAGCGTTCTGACCCGATTCCTAGCCGAGATCCGCCAACCGCTGCGGAGATGGATGGAACAGAAGGCCAACTTAATATGGGACTATGACGTGGCCTTTAAAGCCCATGAGGAAATTCTGGAAGCCATTAAGGCCCAAGATATTAAGAGGGCCCAGACGGTCCTCCGGAAACACCTGGAAATAGCCGGGGAGACGTTCAAGAAGGCCCTTCTCGGAAGACAGCTGAAATAGAAGGTGGTCAAGGGCCGTTACGAATGAAGTTTTGCGCAGATTGGCAACTAATTGTAGGGGCGACCCGGTGGGTCGCCTATCTTGCGGGCCCCCCGTTGCGCCGCCCGCACAATCTTCTCTTTGGGCCCGGCCATCCCAGGTTAGTGTGCAACCCCGGGGGAAGATCTGCTGATTAATGTCGACCAGTGGTTTTCGACGCACCCCATAAAACAGGGGGAACTGAGCCGTTCGGATAATGTTTTTGCCTCTCCCCGTTCTTCCTTATTTATCGGGAGCAACAAAGATACCAAAAGCATCGGGAGGCATATGCATGTCACGGTGGATGAAGTTGTTTTTATATACAAAGGCGAAGGTGAAATGTACATCAACGGCAAATGGGTTCCGGTTAAAGCCGGTGAACTCCATGTCTGTCCTCGCGGCGTGGCTCATGCCACCCGTGCGGTGCCCGGCAAAGAATTATTGTCCTTTAATATTTTTACGCCACCGCAGCCCAAGGATACTCACGACCGCGTGATGCTCGTTCTGGCCACGAATCCAGGGAAGAGGAGAATTCCCTGCTTCCAGGTCCCTTAGAGGCGTGGGGTGGAAGGAAACCCCACGCCCGCGGAAGGGGACAGGAGGGGGCGCTGGTTCCGTGAGAGCCTTCAAACGGATCACTTTGGCAAGTCGGTGGTGGGGTAATTAAAGCAACGCGCCAGCTCCGGGGTGGTTGACAGGACAAGCAGTCAGTTTTCTAACCTTGTTCTAGGGTGAAGTG
>PMCE01000331.1 GCA_003154025.1 Syntrophaceae bacterium | reverse complement strand
GACAAACACCATAAGTGGGTTATAAGGTTCACCGGATTTCAGCATGGCCAACATAATCTGAAGGAGTTTTTTCGCCAAATAAATTAGGGCCTGTTTCTGGGTTTTGCCCTGAGAGATTTTGCGGTGATAAAGGGCCCTCATCTCCGCGTTATGTTTTAAAGAAGCTACCGCGGCCATATAGAGAGCCCAGCGGAGGAGTTTGGGGCCTCGCTTGGAGATTTTGTTCTGTCGTTTGGTTTGGCCAGACTCATAGATTTTGGGGAAGTATCCTACATAGCCGACGGCCCGGGTGGAGGATGAGAAGTTAGCTCCATCCGTCCCCAGGTAAGATAGGACGGCAGCCACGGTCTTATCCCCGATGCCGGGAATGGTCAGCAGGTTTTCGCCGGGGAAGCTGTCCTGGGGACCTTGGGGGGAGAGCATTTTACTGATCTCCTGATCCAATAATTCAATCGAGGAGAGAAGATTGGCGATATGGCCAAGGAGAATGCGTAAGGACACAGCCCGGGCCTCTTTGGCTCGACCGGAGTAGATGGATTTTTGGGCGATGGCAATCAGGTTCTGAATGTCGTCTGGGCCGAAGCTATTTCCTGGGATAGAGCGAATAATTTTTTCGATCTGCTTTGGTTTGGCTTGAGCTAAATCCCGGGCGGTAGGGAATCGTTGGAAAATGGTCAGGGCGCTGACGGAGAAGGGATTTTTGAGGGCCGTTTGGGCATGCTCGGGGAAGACTAAGGCGAGCAGGGAACAGGCCTGTCGTTGGTAGTTTTTCTTTTCCGTAAGCAATTCATAGCGCAAGCGGGTGATTTCCCGCAAAGATTGGATGGACTCTTCGGCGACCTGACTTTGAACATATTCTCCGGTTCGGAGAAACTGGGCAATGACGAGGGCGTCGAGGTCATCGGTTTTAGCCTTTTTGGCCAGGGCTTCCCGATATTTCTTCACAGGGTAGGGATTCAACAGGACTACGGAAAAGCCTTTTTCTTTAAGGTGAGAGTAAAGGTTCTCCCAGAAATTCCCCGTGGCTTCCATGCCGATCAGGAGATCCGCTGGGGGAATAGAAAGTTCCTGTAGTCTTTGCAGAAGGTTTTGGAAACCCTCCGGAGAGTTCTCCAAGGTAAAGGATTTCACTCTCCGGCCTTCGGGACTCAGGAGAAGATAGCGACTGGTTTTTTTCGCAACGTCAATGCCGAGCGTAAACACGGTTTTGGGCCTTTCTTTTGAGGATTTTTTGCAGCAGGTTCTTCTGCGAAGTCTAACCGATATAACCTGGGATATAAATGGTCCCGGAAGAATCCAGGCCATAGCATCCTGAATCAATATTCCCAGTTAGACTCGCAGGAGCGGTAATCTTTCCAAAATGGTCCCTCTTTCAAGGGCCATAGGGAGGCTTGGAAACCGTCAGCCTGCGCAATATTGTGATTCCAATTTTAACTTATCCACAGCTTAGCTGTGAATTTTAAAGAAAGAAAAAGNNCGGGAGGGATTTCTGGCAAGGCCTTTCTCAAGCGCTAGCGTGCTACGACTTTGATAATCGGCCCTAAGGATTCGGGGATGTAAGGGGGCTTGTGTGAGGAACGGGAAAACTTTCTCCGGAGGCGCAGGGCCTAATTCCCAGGAATTGCGGTATGGCCCCCCGAATAAAAGGCGCCGGTGCAAACATCTTCAAAGGCGCTTCAGCAATTCCTCTCGGATTGCGACCATTCCCAGAGTGTCATGCCCGCAGTAGGCCAAGAGGGCCTTCCTGATTCGTTCCTTTTCTTCGGAGGACGTTGAGGGGTCCAGCATGCGCAGGTATTCCAGCGAAGCCATGCTTCCTTCCTGAATGGCCAGGCTTTCATACTTCATCGCCGGGACCAGAGCCGGAAGGACCGCCTTGAGGGAGAAGGACCCGTGAAATTCGGGGTGATAATAATGTTTCCGGATCGCTGCATAGAGGTCTTTGAAGCGGGGCTGGAAGAGGAGCAGTTTTGCCCGGTACTCGGGTAAGTCATCGGCCAGGCTGGCGATGACCTCCTTTTCATACCCCGTATAAATCATAATCGTGCCCTTTTCCCCCAAAGCATCCAGAANNTCCTCTCGCGAGTCCTTATCTTCCCCGGATAGATACTCCCGGTGTTCCAGGGAGCCGTCCTGATGGAGAAGGTAATCTGACCACTGGAAGGGAAGCGTCTGGAAAGGTCTGGTATTCGAATAACGGGGAACCGCCGGGGCTACGGTTTCGAAGTCAAGGAAATGAAGGGGATATTCACCCCTTTTCAACTCTTCTGCCAGTTGCGGGTCGATGAATTCTTTACCCTCAATCAAGCACGATCGGATGCGCGCCTGGAGGGTGGTCAGGGAAAAGTCATCGGGAATATCCCGGATGTCTTTGACGCCCAAAATCCCCAAGGCGTCCAGCTTTTTCTGGGTAATCCCGTTCAGGTTGAAGATCCAGGATTCGGACATGTTCGCCGTGCAATGATCCCAGAATTCACAAAGATAAGGGTTCCAACAGTGGCGGGAGGGTTGAATGAGAGGGGGAGATTCTGCCGCCAGCATCTCTTTCAATTGCCGGACTTTGNNGAAAAGCTGTTGGAGGTCGAGGTTGAGGCCGTCATAAATGTATTGATTGTTCAAGTGCAGGATCCCTGCCTTCTCCACCCTTATTTCTGATCCCCGCAGAACGTAATATTGTACCGCCACATCCGGAATATGGACCTCTTTCACCGCCGTGGATGATTTTACCTCAACGAGGTGCCACTTGCCCCAATCAGATCTCTCCAGAATGTCCACCCGGACGCGGATGCCGTCGTAGAAGTATGCGGCCTCGAAGACGGCAGGAGCAAACAGGTCACCCATGGCCGCCTGGGTCGATTGAACTGCCTGCGGATGGTGCAAGTAGTCTTCGCCAATAGATATACCCTGGGGGTAACGCCTCGTGGCGGCTTTTCCCACCTCGTGGCCCATGTCGAAAATGGCCTGCTGGCTGGGAGAAACCTTGGCCGCAAGGTCGGGATGGTAGCACTGGTACCACAGCCTCAGGGAGCACTGGAGCCCGGCCAGGAATCGCGATTTGGAAAGCATGGGGATTTTTCGGGCCATCAGGGATTGGGGAGACTTTGGGGAATCGTTTCTCCCGTCTGAGGGTTTTGATAACCTCCTCCCACCTTTGGCAAGACCACCCCGGTTCTGGGATCGATGACTCCGCCATAGGTCCCAGGATAAAACTCACCCGTCCGAGGATTCACAGTCCCCTTCTCTTTCTCCAAAGCCGGAGGCCCCCCCCTAGCTGGAGGCGGAATAGTCTGTGGCGGTATGGGCGTATAAGCCGGCGGTCCTGGCGAAGCGGGAGTTGGAGGAAAAGATCGAGGAGGCATAGAAGGAAAGGATTGGGAGAAGACCATGGTTGGGCCCCCAGCGAGCAACAGGATTAATATCGCCACCATGATTAGCGACATTTTTTCCACGTACCTATTCATCCGATAATTCACTGCCTCTGATTATTATTATACTCCCAGAGACGCGGAAAACCTAACCCCATCAATAGTCATTCCATCGAATTTTGGGATAAAGGTCCCGGGTTGTTATGCCGGCGGTAAGGGCCGTTCGCGAACCGCCCCTACGAAGGTTGAGGGAAAAATCTCGTAGGGGCAATTCGTGAATTGCCCCTACCCAACTCATTCGAATTGAAAGGATGGGCGGACCAGGAAGGGAAATCCCCTGCCGACTTTCATAAATCGACAGGGGCATTCAAGCTTTCTTAAAGCTTATCGGCGGGCTCTCTTCGTTTTGGGCGATTTCCTTCTTCGGATCGCTTTCCGGATCGGTTTGGCCTTAGCCTTTTCTTTCTTCGGCTCGTCCGCTTTCTTTTCCGCCAAAACTCGCTGGATCTCCCGTTTCCCGAGTTTCCGCAGGGCAATGAGAGCGCCTTTTCTCTCTGCTTTGGGATTGATCTTTCCTTTCTCCCAAAGAACGATCGTTCCTAGACTCACCCCAACAAGCATCCCCAACTCCTTTTGGGACAGGCCCTTTTTGATCCGAAGAGCCCGAATTCTTGCGGGGGAAAACCGGGCGATTTTGATCTCCTCCGGAGATGCTGCCAGTTTGAACTGCTCGCTGGCCCGCTGAACCTGCTCCTTGGCCACCCGATTCAGGGTCTTGAAACCCTTGAGCAGGCCTGACAGCTTGAGCCTCATCGTTCGGACTTCGCGCTTCATCGGCAGAAAGGTGGAACGGATTTCTCTTCTCGCCAGTCGCTGGATTTCGGATTTAATCATGGATTCGATTTTGCCCACGATTCTCTCCCTTCATCAAGATTAGATTTATAATCCCAATACTCACCAAATATATTACTCTTTTCAAAGAAATACAAACAATAATTTCAATCCTAATCCCCCCTCCTTTTTTTACCCGAAACAGGCGAAAGAGTGCGGGGACCTTAAAAGGGGTTTTTATGAACCGCCCATAGGAAGGCAAGAGGCTCCTTGTTCGTTAATATTTAATTTGAGTCAATTCGACAAAAAGACCCTTGTCCTAAAATATCCTTCTCAGTATACTGCTCTAGTCGAATGATTCTCGGCTTCAAACCTTTTTTTCCCCTAACCTGTTGACCCGGATGCGGCTGCAGTTTAGGATGCAAAAATAAATTTGCCAGACTTTTTCATCTTTGTTTCATATTCACCGATCTTCCCCCTCGGGGAGAATAACCTTCAACACGATCGAGGGACAAAACGTGGAAAAACAAAATTCTTTCAAAGCCGCCACCACGATCGCCGCCCCTGTCTTTTTGAAGAAAGACGAAACCGTGGATAAGGTCATCCAGATGGCCGAAAAGGCCGCGGGGGAAGGGGCTAGGCTGATCGTGTTTCCCGAAACCTTCATCCCCTGCTATCCCTGGTGGATCTGGATGGGGATCAACAACCTCAAGAAGGGTGAGCTTTTTGCCAGGCTGTTCAAGAATTCCATCGAAGTCCCCGGAAAAGAAATCACCAAGATCTGTGGCGTGGCCAAGAAGCACGAGATCTGCCTGGTTATCGGATTAAACGAGAGAGCCGGGGGGACTCTATACAATTCCCAGGTGTTGATCGACTCCCAGGGGAAACTGGCGGGGAAGAGAAGAAAGCTCATGCCCACGGGAGAAGAGAAGACGCTCTGGGGATGGGGCGACGGGAGCGATTTAAAAGTCTTTGAAACCGGGCTAGGAAATATTGGCGCCCTGATTTGTTACGAACATTCCATGCCCTTATCCCGCTTTGTTCTCTACGCTCAAGGAGAGCAAATTCACGTAGGATGCTGGCCGGGGGCCAACTTCCGGAGCCAGCCCCGGGATCGTAAAAGGATCATCGATGCGGCCATGAGGCACGTCAGCTTTGAGGGACAGGTATTTGTTCTTTTCTCTTCTTCCAGCGTGAGCAAAGAGGAATTTGATTTCTATCTTGAATTGGACCCCAACAACAAAGGAATTTTGGACCCGGGAGGTGGGATCGCGGGAATTCTCGACCCCCTGGGCAATTATCTCGCGGGCCCGGTGGAAGATAACGAGACGATCATCTATGCGGACATCACCCTCGACACCATCGTCAAAGCCAAACATATGGTGGATACGGTAGGACACTACGCCCGCCTGGATGTGGCCCGGGTTCTCTTCGACCCCACTCCGCGGAATCCCCTTGAATTGCAGAAAAAGGAATAGATGTGGGGGTGGGGTTCAAATGCGGCCTTACAGGGATGGCGCCGCAAACATGATTGTAGGGGCAATTCATGAATTGCCCCTACGAAGGTCTTATCGTTCCTGCTGCGGGGGCGGTTCGCGGACCGCCCCTACTCCTCAAGCAGAATGCCCAGCCTTAACCAGGAAATAGACTTCCTCAAAATTCCACCTTTCTTTAGCAGAGGCCGACCGATTTTAAGTCCGGCGAACCAGGAACAGGGTCAGAAAGAAAATTGCCTTTTCTGTTCTCCCCCGTTGTTCATGATAGACCTTCCCGCGATTCGATGGTAGATTGATAAAAAAATGAGGGCGCTCAGCCGGTCGCCCTTAAAAAATCTCCTTCCCGAAATTCTGGTTTCTTCTTTACCAAAATGTCCTCAACCTCCCCAAACCCCAACAAACCAAAATTCTTTTACGGTTACGTCGTTGTGGCCGCGGCTTTTGTCATCATGACTCTGGCCTGGGGGTCGAACCGGACCTTCGGCGTATTTGTGGAGCCTATGCTGAAGGAGTTCGGCTGGACCCGGGCGGCCATCTCCGGCAGTTTTACGATCAATTGTCTGGTCATGGGGGTCCTGACCCTGGGTGCGGGTCGGATCACGGACAGCCTGGGCCCGCGATTCGTCGTGATTCTGTGCGGATCTCTATTGGGGGCCGCTTACTTACTGACCTCAAGGATCCAATCGATTTCTGAATTCTACATTTTTTATGGAATCGTAGGCGGCGCCGGCATGAGCGGCCTCTTGACCCCCCTCATGTCCGCCGTGGTCAGGTGGTTCTGGCGGCGAAGGTCGCTGATGTCGGGGATTCTGGTCGCCGGCCCGGGCCTGGGAAACATGGCCATGCCCATCATCTGCAGTTTCCTGATCGTTTCCTTCGGCTGGCGTTGGGCGTTTTTGGTCCTGGGCATCGTTGTCCTGGCGGTCGTCCTCTCGGCGGCCATGCTTCTCCGGCGCGACCCGGCTGATCTGGGGCTTTCTCCCTACGGGGCCCGGGAAGGATTTTCCTCCGCCGCCAACCCGGAGCAGATGGGATTTTCCGTTAAGCAGGCAATCCGTACGCGCCAGTTTTGGCTGATCAACCTGCTCTCCTTCTGCGACCTGTTCTTGATCAATGTGGTAGTGGTGCACATCGTCATTCATGCCATAGATTTGGGGGTCCCGCCGACCGGCGCAGCCGGCGTGCTTTCTCTGGCGGCGGGGACGAGCATTCTCGGGCGGATTATTATGGGGGGGGTGGCCGACCGGATCGGGAACCGGAAGGCTCTGGTCATCTGCCTGGGTACTTCGGTCGGCGCCTTTGTCCTCCTTCTCTTCGCCCGGAGGATCGAAACGCTCTACCTGTTTGCGATATTGTACGGGATCAGCTTATGGTCTACGGGGGCCATTGTCTCTCCGCTCATCGCCGAGCTCTTTGGCCTGAAATCCCACGCGACCCTTTATTCCTTCGCCGTTTTCACGAGCGCAATCGGGAGTGCCGCGGGCCCCGTCGCCGCGGGAGCGCTCTTCGACCTTTCGGGAAATTATATCTGGGCCTTCGCCCTGTGTCTCGGGGTCACCATGATCGGTTTCGTGGCGGTTATGTTTCTGAGCCCCATCCCTAAAAAGGAAATTGACGTGCTTGATAAATGAAGTTTGGGCCGGCGTAAATGGAACGGATGCTATTCTTTTGAAGGTCCGCGAGCGCGACCCGTGTCGTCCTCACAAAATGTTTGCCAAGAAAATCATATGCCCGGTAAAATAAAGCCCGCCCCACCCAGGTTGATCGGCGTCATTTCGGACACCCACGGCCTGGTGAGGCCCGAGGTCCTCAAAGTCTTCCGAGGTGTCGAGCTCATCGTTCATGCAGGCGATGTGGGCGACCCGGAGGTTCTCGAAATCCTGCGCGCTCTGGCTCCGGTGGTGGCGGTTCGAGGCAACGTGGACCGAGGTGAGTGGGCCCAAGACCTTGAGGATACCGAAGTGGTGGAGGTCGGTGAATTTCGCTTTTATGTGCTCCACAACGTCCACGAACTCGCCCTGGACCCGTTAGCGGGTGGCTTCGACGCCGTGATAAGCGGCCATTCCCATTGTCCTTCCAAGGAAACCCGCCAAGGCGTCCTTTTTTTGAACCCGGGGAGTGCGGGACCCCGGAGGTTCAGGTTACCGGTCAGCCTTGCTCTCCTCCGTTTGGAAGGACAATCTTTAGCCGCAAAGTTGATCGAGCTGGGGGTATAATTTGGTGGGCCTTCATGAAAGCGAGAGGATCCCATACAGGGGGCGGACGGATTTCTTGCTCCGAATCCATATGGGGAAAGAATAGCCCCATCCGGAACTTTCAACGGAAGAGAAGGAGGATTTGACATGCCTAAGACCTATGCCAGTGGAATCAGCAGGAAGAGACGATTCCCCCTCGGTTTTTTGATGCCTCTCCTTTGCGCTGCCCTCTTCTTGCCGATCTGGGCGGTCAATGCCTCTGCCGATGGCCCACATCCGATTGTGTTCGTTCACGGAAACAATGATAGCGCGGCTCTCTGGCACACGACCCTCTGGCGCTTTGAATCGAATGGGTATGACCGTTCTCTTCTCTTCGCCATCGACTTTAAAAGCCCCACCGGCCGGAGTGACGACACGCAACCAGAGGAGAACCGGAGCAGCGTGACGGATCAGGCCAAGGAGCTCGGGGCGAAAGTCGCTGAAGTCCAGCCTAAGACGGGGCAGAAGCAGGTCATTCTCGTGGGCAATTCGCGGGGGGGGTACTCCGTCCGCAACTACATCAAGAATTTTAACGGAGCCCCGAATATTTCCCATGCCATCCTGTGCGGGACCCCCAACCATGGTACTTATGCGATTCCGGCCAACCTCAACAGGGAGTTCAATGGCATGGGCCCTTTCCTCTCGGGGCTCAACGCCGGAGGGGAGGTCTACCCGGGGGTGAAGTTTATGACCACCCGGAGCGACTCCAACGACAAATACGCCCAGCCGGATGGGCGTTTCCTCGGAATGCCCGGCCAGCCCACGAATGTCACCTATGCCGGTCCTGAGCTACGGGGGGCGTTGAACGTGGTCCTACCCGGGCTTGACCACCGGGAAGTCGCTTTCCATCCCTTGGCCTTCCAGGCTATGTATCGGTTTATCACCGGCAAAGATCCCGCCACGGTGGAAATTATCCCGGAACCTCAGCCTATCCTGAACGGGATGGTCAGCGGCTTTGCCAATGGGGCTCCCACCAACTTGCCCCTTGAAGGAGCGACGGTGGAAATTTTCGAGGTGGACCCCGCCTCGGGAAAACGGCTGGGAGAGGCGGTCCATCGGCGGACGACCTCGGCCGACGGGTTCTGGGGGCCTTTCCCCGCCAAGCCGATGGCCTATTACGAATTCGTGGTTAACGCCCCCGGCTACCCGATCACCCACACCTACCGTACGCCCTTTCCCCGCTCCAGCGTTTACATCCATCTTCGCTTGAGGCCTCTGCGGGAAAAGGGAACCGGCAGCTCGGTCACCCTTACCAGGCCGCAGGGGTACCTCGGGCACGGACGCGATACTTTTCTGATTGACGGCAAAGTTCCCTCCGGAGTCAATGAAGGGGTACCCGGAACCTCCGAGGCCACCCAGCGTTTTGAACCCGGGCCCCTGCGTTCTGTGAAGGTGGTGTTGAACAAGGAAGCCCTCACGGTGCTCACCTACCCGCTCGAAGAGGGGCGTATCGTTATCGCCGAGTTTCACTACTGATTGGATGGGGGGGCACGAGGAATATTCAGTTCTGCTAAGAAGATTTCTCCTGTTTCATCTTCTCCATGGTCGCGAAGGTGCTGTAATAATTGGCCATGGGGGCATTGGCCGTGGATCTTCCCAGAGCCGTGAGAGAAGAGATCTTCATGGCTCTGGCCGTCTGGTTTTGGGGATCGTTTGCCAGGATCATTTCACAGAGCTCCAGCACCGCTCTGTGCCGGCCTTCCTTCTGGGTCTTCGCCGCATACTCGAGGATCTTCTCGGTTGAACCCGCCAGTTTGAGGATGTCCGCGCCCAATTCCTTGCGCGACAGCGGTTGGAGGTTCGCCGGGTCTCCGTCAAACCAGCCCACATAGCTCTCATAGATGCTGCGGACGCAGAAAGGAATGTATCCGTAGTATTCCTTCAGATAAGGCAATTGGGCCAAGTGAGGCGGGAGGGAAGCTTGAGCTACAACTTCGTCCAGCGGTTTGAACTTCTGCACCGCCTCTAANNCTAAAGCCAGGTTGTGGACATGGAGGATGGCATCCCGGTAATTGGACAGGGTTTCTTTGATCTTTTCCTTTCCCACCACGGGCGCCCCGTGCCCCGGGACCAGATATTCCGGCTCCAGTTTTATGACTGTGTCCTGGGCTGCGGCCCAACCCAGAACCGGCCTTGAGGAAGTGCTCCGGATGGTATAGAGATTGGGGAAACAAGCGTAAAAATTGTCTGCCGGGCACACCACCTTGTACTGGGGGATATGCACGATGATCTGGTCAGGGGTTTCCCCCGGGGCATGGAAGAGGTTGAAGGTGACTCCCCCGACCTCCAAGGAGGTTCGATCTTTAAAAGTATCATTTGGCCAGACCAGATCCTCCGGTTTCACTCCTTCCCACCTCAGGTTCACGGACACGGGCCAGGGATAGGGGGTCAGCCAGGGGACTCGCATAGGCTCAGGAAGAAAGAGTCCATACATGGCCGCCGCCCGGATCCTGGCGCTGTCTCCTCGCGAATCCTGAAGCTTCACTTCTTTGGTAAAATCCTCATGAGCGATGACCTTGACCCCCGGCGTGAAAAAGGCCCTGGTTCCAAACCAGTGATCCGGGTGGTTGTGCGTGTATACGATCGCCTTCACGGGCAGACTCGTAATTTTCTTCAACTCCCCCATGACTTCCCGAGCCGCGGATAGGCTCTCCGTGGTATCGATCACCACCACCACCCCTGGAGTGACCACCAGGATGATCGTGGCAAAGGCATAGCCCGTGGCCGTATATACGTTCTCACAGACCTTTACCACATGGGCTTTAGGCGCCTGTTTGGTCGTCGCGTCGGCTTCCAGGCGCTCCTTCGAAAAGGGATAATCAGCAGGCGGTGTATACTCAAACGCTTGAGCCATAGGACTCCTCCCCGGGACAAAAGATTTGCAGAAGCCGAGCAGCCCGGCCCCTGCGGCGACAAATGCCCTCCTGGTAATCCCTTTCATCGCGGCCTCCTCCCGTTGAATTCGGCCCCATTCTCACCTAGCTGCGGGAAAAAGTCCAGAGGGCGGAAATAACTGCCCATCTTCACTTTGGAGATATCCTTTGCCGTGGCCCGGGGTCAAGGCCCTTGCCCGCAGAAAGCATCGGCCGGGTAAGCCCTTTTCCGGGAGGCTCAGGCCTGCTTCCGCAGGGCGAGGCGGACCCATCGGGCGACCGTCACGCGCTTCGCGTGATCGCCCCTACCAGGATCGCGAACCGTCGCGGGGACCCCATGCCGATTGGCCCGACCGGGCCAGGGAATGGAAGCCGCCTCATGGTTTCTGCGGGCAACGCCCTTGACCCCGGGCCTGAGAGAGCCTCCAAGACCTTTACTTTCATCCGATTTACCGAAAGTGGGCAAGGGCAAAAATATTTGCAGATTTCGGATTGTGGATTAGCGATTGAAAAACAAGGATTCCATAAATTACTGAATTGGCCGTTAACCACATGGTGTTTAGGCGCGGGGGATCCGGACATGTCAAATCCTACGACCCTCCCGCTCTCTTTTTGACCTCGCTCATCCCTCCCGTGACGAAATTCTCTTGATTTTTCTTTCTTTTTGGATAAGATGATTTACCTTTTTCGCGGCCTGGGCTCTAGAGTGGGGGTAATTTATCGAATATCGAGCGCCGTCCGGGCTGGCATGTTTTTCGCATCAAAATTTGGAGACTGTCACCGGTGTTGATTAGGATTCCAAATTGAAATATCCTTTGAGCTCCTCGACCTTACAAGTCTTCCGGCAAAAACCGAAGATGGTCGCGTCGGGTCCCCGGAAGATCCGGCTCCTTCTCCTTCTGATTATTCTTCTTTTTCCCCTCCTCCTTTCCCCCCAGCCAGCCGCGGGGGACTGGTCTCCGCTCATTGACCGCCTGGTGGCAGACGGCTTCGACGGGTTGGGGATCCGGTATCTCTTCTCCCGTCCGGAAGTCCAGTTCGAGCCCAGGGCCATGTCCAGCAAAATGGAAACCCTGATCAAGAACCAAGCCCGGAAGCCGGCGATTGTTCCTTCTTTCCAATCCAAAGCCGTTTACAAAGGACCCTTGAAGGAGAAGATGATTGCCCAGGCCCGTTCCTATCTTCAGGAGAATAAAGACCTGCTGGAGAGGGTCAGCATTCAGTACTGCATCCCCAAAGAAATTATCGTATCCATCTTGTTGGTAGAAACCCGTCTCGGTGAGTTCCTGGGCGGGAGAGGGGCGTTTAATTCCCTGGCCAGCATGGCTTTATGCATGGATTTGGAAACCATCCGTCCTTACCTCCCCAAAAAGCTGGTCAATTCGAAGAATGAAGAATATGCCCGAACCATCTGCCGGCAGAAAGCCGATTGGGCTTACTCGGAGCTTCAAGCTCTTATCCTCTACGCCGCATACACCGGTTTCGATCCCCTGACTCTTCCGGGATCCATTTACGGGGCCATCGGGATTTGCCAGTTCATGCCCACCAATGCCTTGACCTACGGAGTGGATGCGGACAACGATGGACGCATCGACCTTTTTGTAAAGGCGGACGCCCTCTACAGCATCGCGAATTACCTTCGTGAACACGGATGGGGCTGTCAGATGGATAGGTCCGGCCAGCATAAGGCGATCTACGCGTATAATCACAGCGTGGTTTACACGAACACCATTCTGGCCGTGGCCGAAAAACTCAAGGATAAACCTCGAAAGAAATAACATGCGGCAGTGATGCCGTGCTGCAGTGTTCTTTCAATTTGACCCATCCCCGTGGCCTGCAAATCCTCTCTCACCATGACGGTTGACCCCCTTTCCCGATCCCCTGCGGGGATTGGAATTCCGGCGCCCTCTCGTCGCGCCGAGCCATAATTCTTCCTTCCCGGTGTCCCAGCCGATGGTGCCGTGAGTCTCGACCTCGGTCCCCTTTAGGACGCGGCCTCACGTCGTGAATGCTAAGACCTAGAGCAATACCACCTTTTTTCCCTTAGAGACAAAATTCCTTTTAGACCATTTTTTGTTCGAATGGAATCGTTTTCCACGATTATTGCATCTACAAAAAATAGAGTTTTAAACGTATTGACGGTATTTGTTATATCTCCTAATATGAATGTAGGAGCTTTTTTCTTCAAAAAAAGGAAAATGAGCCTTGGGGAATGCTTGGGGGCAGGCCCAATGATCAAACGGAGGTTAAAAATGCCAGCGAAAGATTTCAAGTTGCCAGACATGAGTGCGGAGGCTTTTGTTCTAAACCCCGCTCTGGAAAAGATCTACAAAATCCTCTGGGCCGTCGATCCGGCGATTCTGAGCCGGTTGAAAGACCAGACGGTGATCAATATTGCCAGAATCAATGTTGATTACCGGGCCAAGGTGGCAGGACTGGAAGCACAAATGAAGAAGGCCGAAGCAGAGGCCTTGGCAGCAACATCAGCGGAACTTGCCAAGGCGGCCCGGTAGCAACCTTCTCCCGCCAAAAAGATAAGGATAGAAATTGGATTCGGCTGAAGCTTCCTTCAGCGGCGGAAAACGAACTCGGCCTGCCCCTTCCATTCCCGAGAACCGCCTGCTGAAACCTTTGAGTAAACGAACCGAAGAATTCCTCAAACCCGCACTAGGTCCCCTCCGTTGCGAGGGCCCTAATCCTGAGCTCAGCGGGAATGGAGCCTGGAAGGAATGGCATTGCAGAGAGGTCGAAGACCCAGCCGCCCCTTGACTCTTGATAAGCCGGTCGTATTGGTCGCTTTCGAAGAACAGGACAACCTGGGGATCGGATACATAGCATCGGCTTTGCTCGATGCGGGGTTTGAGTTCCGGATTATTGACTTTCGAGTGGGTGAAGAGGCCATATTGGCCAATCTCCTCCGTCTTGACCCGATCGCCGTCGGGTTTTCGATCATCTTTCAGCACCACATCGACAGGTTTAAAGACCTCCTTTCCTATCTCCGGGATAACGGCATATCGTGCCATTTCTGCGCCGGGGGCCATTATCCGAGCCTTCGTCATCGAGAGCTTCTGGACTATCTCCCCGAACTGGACTCGGTCGTGCTCTTTGAAGGGGAAATAACCTTCCTCAAACTGGTGCAGGCCCTTGCCGCCGGGCGGAATTGGAAAAAGACCGCGGGGATTGCCTACCGGGAAAATGGGACTCATATGGTCCGCCCCCTTCGCCCGCTCGTACCCGACCTTGACGATTTTTCTCCACCCGTACGCCTGCCACTGGGAGAGTATGCTTTCGGCAAGAAATACGCCACTCTGCTTGCCGGGCGGGGGTGCGTCAACCACTGCTCCTTCTGCAGCATACGGGAATTCTACTCCGCTCCCCCCGGTCCGGTAAAACGCCTTCGCCGTCCGGAAATGGTGGTGCGGGAGATGGAACTCCTCCACCGGGAAAAGGATTGCTCCATATTCATGTTTCAAGACGACGATTTTCCGGTGACCTATAGGAAGAAGGAGTGGGTCCGAGAGTTCTGTCGTTTGTTGGAGGAAAAGGAACTGCACCGCACGATCCTGTGGAAAATCAACTGCCGGCCCGACGAAGTGGACCGGGAAACCTTCACCCTCCTGAAAGATCATGGGCTCTTTCTGGTATACCTTGGCATCGAATCCGGGACCGATGAAGGACTGCGTTTGATGAAGAAACGGATCACCGTAGATACGAACCTGAAGGCGGCTTCGACCTTAAAGGAACTCGGGATCCTTTTCGATTACGGGTTCATGCTTTTCGACCCGTCGAGTACCTTCCAGACAGTCCGGGATAACCTGGCCTTTCTCAAGAGATTGAGCGGGGATGGCGCTTCGCCGATCACTTTCTGCAAAATGCTTCCTTACGCGGAGACCCAGGTCGAAAAGGTGTTAGAGGCGGAAGGCCGGTTGAAAGGGGAAGCGGGAAACCAGGATTATGACTTTCTCGATAAAAGGCTGAATTCCCTGTATGGCCTCATGGCGGAAAGTTTCGGGGACTGGATCGGGGATCACGACGGGCTCCTGAACCTGGCCCGTTGGGCGCGATACTTCCTGTCCTTGTATCGAAAGTATTTTCCCGTAAATTCCCGATTTCTCGCGCTGGAACGGGAAACCCGAGAGATCATCGCCCGGAGTAATCTCTACTTTGTGGACACGGCAGGGAAGATGATTTCTATCTTCGATTGCGATCGATCCCTCGCCGATATTTTGGCGGCAAAGGCCCTGCAGAAAGATGTGGCCAGGAAGCATAAACAGTTCTCCACCACCCTCAACCGGGTCATGAACAAAATAGAAAACCTTCCCCATTGAAACCGAGGATCGACCCGCGCCCTGCCCCCTGCCAACTCCGATCCTTTTTTGCGTCCAGCACCAAACTGCTATCAATATGTCGGCAAGAAGGAAATATCACCTAAATCCTCCGGGCACGATGCGGGGGCGGTTCGCGAACCGCCCTTACAAAGGCTACGCCGCAGGGTAACCAATAGCAGGGGCAATCGCCCTGTTTGGCCATTTTGCGGTTGTGCATCACGCCCAGCCGGTCTTAGTGGTTCCAACTCCCAACTTGTAGTGTGTAGGTTATGATCATTCTCATACAAAAAAGCAGTGCCAAATTCATAAAATTCGGACGGTAGGGTTATTTACCAGAGTAATATTCATAGGAGATTGAAATGTTCCCGAGTCGTAGTATCCCGTTAATGGTTGTATTATCGATTCATTATATTATTCCCTTGGCCTTAAACATTTGGCTTTGGGCGGGGAAAAGCAGGTCGAAATTTGGCTGGTTGGGAAAGACCGTCTTGGGTGCAACCTGCTTTTTACTCATTTACTTCATCGGCTTCTGGAGCTTTGCCGGGTTCTACTTGAGATATGTTTGGCCCGTGCTTTTTGTCCTTGCTGGGAAATCCTCCTATTCGAAAATCCGGGGGTTACCATCTTTTACAAAAATGCATGCGGGAAATTGGATTTTGGCCGGCTCCGAATCCGCTTTATCCATCCTCTTCGTATATTTAACTGCCGGCGCAGTGGGTGCATATTCTTACGATACCAAGCCCGTGGACCTTTCATTTCCCTTCAAGAACGGCGTATATTCACCCTATTGGGGTGGAAATGGGAAAGCAAGTCCGCTCATGAATTATCATTACCTGTCCTCAATGCACCAGGGGGCCAAGACAAATCTGGCGATGAAATATGCCGTTGATATTGAAAAATTCAATATGCTGGGGATGTCTTCAAAAGGCTGGCTTCCATACGAATTGGAGAGTTATGAAATTTACCAGCAAGATATTCTTTCCCCCTCCGACGGGAAAGTGGTGGAGGTAGTCGACGGATTGCGCGATGAGATGCCTTGGACCGGTCATTATCCCTATAACGTGGGGAATCGCGTGGCGATTATAAGAGGCGACGTTTGCGTCATCCTGGGTCATATGCATAAGGGCAGCATTCCCGTTAAAGTCGGGGATTCCGTAAAATCCGGCGATGTCATCGGGAAGGTGGGGAGTTCGGGATTGGCCGACCAGCCCCATATCCACATTCAAGCCATGAAAGCGGCCGAAGGTTCCATCTGGTCGTGGGAGGGCGTTCCCATCATTTTTGATGGGAAGAATCCTGTTAAGAACAGTTTATTCTTTAAGTGATCCAAACATATCCCGACGAAAATCAATTCGGGCAAACGGATGCTTCCCATAAAACGGATAAGGATTTCGGGGAATTTTTGAGGCCGATTGAAAACTCGGGGTCGCAAATGAATTGCCTCTACTGGATGGAACATCCACCCTTACTTTTTCTGTCGAGGGGGGAGAGTAGGAGGAATGTGGTCCCGAATGAACTCTCCAATAACCTGGTCGAGGGTGGGCTCTCCCCGATCCTCTATGCGGTAGGAAACCCGCAGCACCGGCTGGGAAATTTTGATCAGGCGGGACAGGTCGATGGGGGTGGCGACGAGGACCAGGTCGCAGGGAGTCCCCTGGATGGTGGCTTCCAGGTCTTTCAACTGTGTGGGAAAGTAGCCTTCGGCCGGCAGGACCTGGGTCAAATGAGGATAGGCTTCAAAAACGGCCTTGAGGGAGCCGACGGCAAAAGGCCGCGGATCGACCACTTCCGCCGCACCGTGCTGGCGGGCAGCCAGGGCCCCCGCGCCATAGGCCATCCCCCCATGGGTAACGGTTGGGCCGTCTTCCACCACCAGGACGCGCTTTCCTTTTATCCTCTCTGCTCCCTCCACGTAAATCCGGGAGGCTGTCTGCACGACGACGGCCCGGGGGTTCATCTCGGCAATCGAAGCCCGGAGACGGTCCATGGCTTCCTTAGAAGCGCTGTCCACTTTGTTGATGATCAGGACCTGGGCTCGTAGGAAATTCACCTCTCCCGGGTGGTACAAGCGTTCGTGCCCCGGGCGGTGGGGGTCCAGGATCACGATTTCCAGGTCGGGCCGGTAGAAAGAGAAATCATTGTTCCCTCCGTCCCATAGGATCACCTGGGCTTCTTTTTCCGCCGCCCGCAAAATCGCCTCGTAATCCACCCCGGCATAGACGGTGATCCCCTTCAGGACCAGGTGTTCATACTCCTCCCGCTCCTCCACGGTGCAGAGATACAGGTCCAGGTCTTCCAAGGTGGCAAAACGCTCCACCCGCATTCGATTTAAGTCACAGTAGGGCATGGGATGGCGGACGACGACGGAGCGGATTCCTTTCGACTCCAGAATCTCCCAGATCTTTTCGGTGACCCCGCTCTTGCCACTGCCGGTCCGGACCGCGCAGACCGAGATCACCGGAACGGAGGATTTCAACATGGTTCGATCCGGGCCCAGGAGGACAAAGTCAGTCCCCAAGGACAGAACCCGGGAGGCTTTGTGCATCAAGTCCGTGTGGGCAATGTCGCTGTAGGCGAAGACCACCTGCTGGATTCCCTGAGACTTAATGATTTCGGGAAGCTCTTCTTCCGGATGGATGGGAATCCCCCGGGGATACAGGGAGCCGGCCAGTTCCGGCGGGAATACGCGGTTCTCGATCCCGGGAATCTGCGTTGCGGTGAAAGCGACCACTTCAACGGATGGATCATCCCGGAAGCAGACCTGAAAATTATGAAAGTCCCTCCCTGCTGCGCCCATGATGAGGATCTTGGTCCGGTTCACACCTACCTCCCAAAAAATGCCTAAAATTACCCCAATTGACCAAAGGACGATTCAACAGAACGGCTGAGCGACTAACGGTGGGACGCGGATAAACACGGATGAAGCCGTTTAGGAATAATACAAACGCCTGCGAAACCTTATCTGAGCTGGACGATTGTAAAGCTGTCCTTTTTTTAGGTCTTATATCTCTTATGGGCTCTCTGCGTAATCTGCGCAATCTGCGGATAAAAGATTTCAGATTTTTATCATTTGTCAGAGGATGGCTATTTAGTCCCCAGGCACTTCTCCATCCGGTTCATGCCTTCCACGATCTCCTCCATGGAGCAGGCGTAGGTGAGGCGGACAAAACCCTCCTGGAGAAAGCCCACGCCGGGCACGAGGCCGATTCCCGCCTCCTCCACCATGGCCGAACAGAATTCCTTGGAGCCGCGGATTTCGATCCCCCCGATCTTTTTTCCAAACCAGGAAGAGACCTCCGGATAGACGTAGAAGGCGCCCTGGGGAACGTTAACCCGGAGACCCTTCATCCCTTTCAGCCGCTGCACCATGGTCTTTCTCCGGCGGTCGAACTCCTGGCGCATCTTTTCCACCGTATCCTGGGGCCCGCGAATGGCCGCAATCCCGGCATGCTGGCTGATGGTGTTGGCCCCCGAAGTGAAATGCCCCTGGACCTCGGACATGGCCTTGATGATCTCCCGGGGGCCGGCGGCATATCCCAGCCGCCAGCCGGTCATGGAGTAAGCCTTGGAGAAGCCGTTGACGGTGATCGTCTGCTGATAAACCTCAGGCGAAAAACTCCCGAAGGAAACGTGGTTATGCCCGTCGTAGATGAGGCGGCTGTAGATTTCGTCGGAGAGCACGTAGAAACGGTGGCGGACGGCCAACTCGGCAATCCCGCGCAGGTCCTCTTCCTTCATCACTCCGCCCGTGGGGTTATCCGGATTGCACAGGATCATCATCTTGGTGCGGGGGGTGATCTTCTCCCTCACCTGTTCCGGACGGAGCCGGAAATCATCTTCCTGCTTCCGCTCGATCAGCACCGGTACCCCGTCGGCCAGCTTCACCTGCTCCGGATAGCTGACCCAGCAGGGGACCGGGATGATCACCTCGTCTCCCGGGTCCAGCAGGGCGCTCATGGCTTCGATCAGCACCTGCTTGGCCCCGTTAGACACCAGGATCTGCTCGGGCTTGTAGGACAAGGAATAAAAATCCTGCAGATGATCGCAGATCGCTTCCCGCAGTTCGGGAATCCCGGCCACCGGAGCATACTTGGTGAAACCCTTGTCGATCGCTTCGTGTCCTGCCTTGGCAATGTGATCGGGCGTGGGGAAGTCCGGCTCTCCGCTGCTGAAGGCCAGGACGTTCTTCCCCTGGCGCTTCAGGTCCCGGATTCTCTGCGTCATGGCCTGAGTCCCTGATGGCTCGATATGGCGCGCACGTTTCGATAAACCCATTATGATTTGCCTCCCGAATACGGTATACGATGGCGACTTGCGCTGACTCTCGGGGAAAAAACAAAATTTCCCCCTGCTCCTATTGGCTCCCGAGAGGGTCGTTATCCTATTATAAACGAAAGGGCGGGAATCCGTGCGCGAAATTTCCCGATTCCGGGGAAGAATCAAACCATCTCCCGGATCAGTTCGCTGAGGTGAAGGACGCGGGTCTTGAGGCCGGCGCGGCGGACGCCGTAGCCAAGCTGGATGATGCAGCCCGGGCACTCCGTAGCCAGGATATCGGCCCCCGTCTTTTTGACCAGTTCCATCTTTCTCCCAAGGACTTTCATCGATTGTTCGTAATGGGAAATATTATAGCCCCCAGCCCCTCCGCAGCAGCGGTCGGCCTCGGCCATTTCCACGTAAATCAGCCCGGGAATCTTCTTGAGCAGGGCCCGGGGTTCCTTGGTCATCCCCTGGGACCGGCTTAGATGGCAGGGGTCGTGATAAGTCACCTTTCGGCCGGGGGATTTGGCCGGCATGGATTCCGGAAGGCAGGTCTGCAGGAATTCGCTGAAGCCCTTGACCTTCTGCGACAGGCGCTTGGCTCGCTCCTTCAGCTTCGCATCATCTCCCAGCAGTTCGGGATACTCTTTGAGGAAAGCCGAGCAGCGCCCGCAATCGGTTACGACCACATCGGCCTCGATCTTCTCCAGGACGTCCAGGTTTTTTACGGCCATTTTCCGGGCGGCCTCCAAATCCCCGTATTCATAAGCCGGAAAGCCGCAGCAGCCGTTTTCCGCGACCTGAACGTTCGCTCCGGCATTCTCTAGCACCTCCACGGTCGCCTCGCTCACCTGGGGCAAAATGAAGTTGAACCCGCATCCTACGAAGTAGGCCACCCGGACTTTTCCGGCCTTGGATTCCTCTCGCCGGGAAGCAGCCCTCTCCCGGAAGAAGGTGGTCGGAAGCCATTCTACGAGGTCCTCGGCCTTGGCCAGGTCACGGCCGAACCAGTTGAGGATCCCCATCGCCCGGGCGAGCTTGGTGGCTCCTGAGTTCTTGCTCAGCGCTGCCAGTCGAACATAGGAGGAAAAACGGGAATGATCCGGGAGCAACCGATGGAAGAGAAAGTGGAGGGTCTTGGGTTGTCCAAGCTGCTTCAGGTATTCCGCCCGTCCGGCAACTACGATTTTGTCCGTGCGCACGGCCGGGAAGCAGTTCGTCACGCAGGCCTTGCAGAGGAGACACTCAAAGAGAGGATCTTTAAAGTCTTCGCTCATCTGCAGGCCGCCCTCCGCCAGTTTGCGCACCTGCACGTTGTGCCCCCGGGCCACATTCCGCTCGTCCCCGGTGATTTCAAATATGGGGCAGTGGGCCTGACAGAAGCCGCACCGGTTACATTTGGAGACCTCTTCGTACACCGCTTTCAATCCCTCGCGCATGGCCGTCCTCGATTCCTATCTCTCTTTGAACCCGAAACCTGAAACTCGAAACGGTTTTTAAATGATCGGCGGGAAAACCCCGGTTGGGTCGAGCTTTTCTTTGATGGGTCCCATAGCCAGCCGGTGCAGCGTCGGTTCCACTCTGGCCCCCCAAGCTTGGAGAAATTCGCGCGGGGCCAGGATGGGGGTAACGAACCCGTCCACCGCCCGAATCGTCTCCTGCAGTTCTCTTATGAAATCCATCGCCTTCTTTTGAAGGGTTCCCTCGCCGTAAAGGATCATGAACCCATTTCCAGCGAAGAGGACCGGCTTTACGGAAAACCCATGTTCGTGGGACAGCCTCTGCACGCCCGCGAAGGTGAGGGGTCCCTGGCCGATGGGCACGGAGACTCTTAAGATCAGGGAGGCTTCCAGCGGCCGATCAGGGTTGACCGCGGACCGGAGGCCCCGTACCACCATCTCCCGCCCGGCCCTCGCATCCCCCCATCCTCCAAACTCTCCGGCCAATTTCAGGAGATCCTTGTTCTGCCGCTCCACGGCCAGGGGGTGTCCTTCAAAAGCGACCAGTACGCGGAAACGGGCCCCGGCCGTATTGCAAACGCTCGGCCCCCCAGCAATCTCCGTCACCACGACCGCTGACGGTACCAAAAGCGAGGGGCGGAAGGCCGCCAGGAACTTTTCCAGTTCCTCCAGGGTTCCAAATACCAGGTCGCAAAGCGAAGAGGCCTCGGGCAAAGGATACACCCGGATGGATAGGGAGGTAACCAGGCAGAGGCTTCCCGCAGACCCGATGAGAAATTTGGTCAGGTCATAGCCCGATACGTTCTTCACCGTCTTTCCCCCGAATCCTACTGCTTGCCCACGGGAATCGACTCCCCGAACCCCTAAGATCTGGTCGCGGATGGTTCCATAGCGTTGCCTCAGGGGACCGCTGGAGTTCGCCGCATAAGCTCCTCCGATCGTTGCTCGGTGGGATAGCGGCGGATCCAGCGGAAGAAAGAATCCCTTTTCTTGCCCGGCCAGGAATTCGTTGATCTGATCCAGGGTCATCCCCGCCAACACTTCCAGATTGAGGTTTTGCGAATCGAAGTCAAGGATTTTGCTCATCCCCGTCGTATCCAGGGCCAAGTCGACCTTCTCGGGCAGAACGCCGGAGCTGAGGCTCGTTCCCCCGCCGCAGGGGAAGATGGTTTGTTTATCCTGAAAGGCCCCAGCGAGAAGCTGGCGGGCCTCCATCTCTCCTAAGGGTTTCTCCACCCCCTTGACCTGAACGCCCAGGGATTGCAGTTCCCGGACCCCGGGGGAGGCCCCTCGTGGATCCTCGAGCCAGCCCGAGAGAAGATCAATATTCGGCGCCATTTCCTTCCCGCCTTTCCGCCCTCATCCGGACCTTTCGCTCAATGAAAAGAATCGAATGGAGATGTTGGGATTTCCATTTTCAAGCCCGGGGGATCACCTTCCCGGGATTACACACTCCCTTGGGGTCGATGGCCGCCTTGACATTTCTCATCATCCCCAAGTCCGCATCCTGGAAAATAAGGGGCATCCCTTTTAGTTTTTCCGTGCCGATTCCGTGCTCCCCGCTGATGGTTCCGCCCAGATCCGCACAGATTTTGAGAATTTCCATCCCGGCCTTGTGTACCTTTTCAATGACTTCCGGGTTCCGATCGTCGAACAGGATCAGGGGATGAAGATTTCCATCTCCGGCATGAAAAACATTTCCGACGGAAAGATTGTATTTTTGACCGACCTTCTTCACCGCCGACAGGGCCGCGGGAAGTTTGGTTCGAGGGACCGTTCCATCGCAGACCAGGTAGGAAGGCGCCAGCCGGGCCACGGCCCCGAAGGCTCCCCGGCGGCCGGCCCACAGGTCAGCCCGTTCCGCGGCATCTTTAGCTCGCCGCGTGCTGACGACTCCATTCTTCTGGCAGATTTCCAGAATCCTTTGAGCTTGCTCTTCCATCCCGTCCGCGAGTCCGTCCAATTCGATGATGAGCACCGCTTCCGCATCCAGGGGATAGCCGGCATGCATGGACCCCTCCACCGCCCGAATCATCATGTTGTCCATGATCTCCAGCGTAGCCGGGATGATCCCTTCGGAGATGATCTCGGAAACGGTCTGTCCGGCGTCCTCCAGGGATTTGAAGACCGCCAGCATGGTCACCACCCGCTCCGGAGAACGCATGATTCGAACCAGGATCTTGGTGGCTATTCCCAGGGTCCCCTCGGACCCGACCAGCAGTCCCAGCAGATCGGGCCCCGGGGGGTCCACCGACTTGCCGCCGAGCCAGACCTTTTCCCCGTTGGGCCAGACCACTTCGGCTCCGAGGATATGATTGCTCGTGACTCCATACTTGAGGCAATGGGGTCCGCCGGCATTCTCCCCGAAGTTGCCTCCCAGCGTGGAAACCTTCTGGCTGGCGGGATCGGGCGCATAATAGTATCCCAGTGGCGCCAGCGCATTCTGCAGGGTAAGATTGTAGACTCCCGGTTCCACCACGGCCCTCTCGCTGGCCAGATCGATCTCCAGAATCTTATTCATGCGGGAAAGTTCGATCACTACCCCCTCGTTCAAGGGGATGGTCCCGCCGCTCAGGTTCGTTCCCGACCCCCTGGCTACATAGCTGATTCCTTCCTGGTAGAGGAGTCTGACCACATCGGCCACCCCTTCTGCCGTTTCGCTGAAGACCACCAAACTGGGTTTTTTCTTGTCCAGTCCGGCGTCGTATTCGAAAACCGCCAGATCCGCGTCCTTCCACAAGACGTTTTTGTCACCCGCGATGGCCCGCAGATTTTTGAGGACCTGTTCCTTATTCACCCGAATACCCCCATTCCTCACATCCACTCGCCTGCTTTCACCCGAATGCAGGGAGAAGAAAAAATGCTAGGCTTGGATGCGGATTCCCGCCATGATGCTCATCAACCCAAAATACAAAACCCCGCCTTATGACTTAGAGACGGGGGTTTCCATTTCCTTTCATTCGCTCCTCCGAAATCTGGCTGGAGAAGGCCTGGACGATAAGCGAAAATAACACTGAAGGGTTGAGAAAACAAGGAATTTTTTGAAAGGGGAAGGGTGGCTTGATATAATGAAGAAAAATGATACTGAGGAGGAATAATGGAGCGTTTGCTGGCTTTTGTCTGCATTGGCGGGTTAATAGCGGTTCTTTCCGTGTCCGGGGGATTAAGCCAGGAGACCGGAAGGATTAAGAATCTAAAAGTAACCAGCCCGACCTTCGAAAATAAAAAGAACATCCCCCCGAAATATGGCTGTGATGGGGAAAATGTGAATCCCGCGGTCCAAATCGAGAGTGTCCCTCCGGGGACAAAATCGTTGGCCCTGGTTTTCGATGACCAAGACGCTCCCCGGGGAACCTATGTTCACTGGATTCTTTGGAATATAGACCCCGCCATAAAGGAGATCAAAGAAAACTCCGTACCCGAGGGGGCTGTCCAGGGGGTGAATGATTTTAAGAAAAATTTTTATGGCGGCCCCTGCCCTCCAACCCGCCCGCACAAGTATGTCTTTAAGGTCTATGCGCTGGGTACCCCCCTGGAACTGGACCCGAAATGCACGAAGGTGGACCTGGAAAAAGCCATGGAAGGGTACCTTCTAGCCCAGGGACAGTTAATTGGAGTGTACAAAAGGGAGAAGAAAAAATAATAGTCGAGCGCGGCGGTAGCTAATGCAAACGAAATTTTTTCCCCTCTCGGGTCTCACCCCTCGCGACTTGCGGTTTTAGAAAAGGAAGGCGGCGCACATGGCAGAAGGTAAAGACCGGCAGCGAAGGATTATTGTGGACATCGACAACACGCTATGGAATCTGGCTCCTGAGCTTTGGGATGCCCTGATGAAAGTCAACCCCCAGATGCCTCCCCCGGCGCTCTGGGGAGGCCGAAAAGCCATCGAGCAGTACCTCCCCATAAAGGAATTCTTCCGGATCTTGAAAGAAATTCACATGAGGCAGGAGACTTATGCCCCCTTCCCGGAATCCGAGTTCTTCCTCACCTCACTCCGGAAGAGGGGCTTCTACATCATCATTGCCAGCCACAGACACCAGGATACCTATGGCCCTACAGTCAACTGGTTGGAAAAAAACCGTTTGCTGTTTGATGAAATCCACCTCAGCTATAACAAATCCGTCCTCTTTCCGAACAGCATCGCTCTGGTGGATGACAGCCCGATGAACCTGCAAAAGGCCGTGGAAGCGGGGATCCTGGGAACGGGACTCCTTTTCCCCTGGAATGAAAATTCCGGGTTCCCCTTGTTCAATACGTTAATGGAGGTCNNCTTTTCCGATCAATCCTTCCACGGTAAAGGGCTTCTGCAGGAAAGAGACCCACCGATCCGGCAAGACCTCGGAAAAATTGTCATTGTCGAGGTAGCCCGACATGTAGAGAACTTTCATGTTCGGGGAAAAATGCATGAGCCGTCTGGCTATTTCCGGGCCATTGGTCTTGGGCATGACCACATCGGTCAATAAAAGATGAATCGGTCCTTTGTACTCTTCCATCATCTGAAGGGCCTCCTCCCCGTGCGAGGCTTCTAGGATCCGATATCCCTGCTTCCGGAGAATGGCCCCGGTTAACTTTCTTACCTCCTTTTCATCCTCGATCACCAAAACCGTCTCCCTCCCATCTGGAAGTCCTCCCCTCCCAACATCTTCTTTTTTTTCTTCCAGAGGTTCATCCACCAGGGGAAGGTAAACCCTAAAAGTCGTTCCCTGTCCCGGCTCGCTGGCTACCTCAATATGGCCGTTACATTGCTTCACAATCCCATAAACCGTGGAAAGGCCAAGTCCGGTTCCTTTCCCCTTCTCCTTCGTCGTAAAGAAAGGCTCAAAGATTCTTTCTCGAACGTTTGGGTTTATCCCCACCCCGGTATCACTTACGGACAGCACCACTTGCTGCCCTGGGGTCAAACCCCCCGGGACAAGGACGCTTCCCTTGTCCGCGCCTCGATTCGCCGTCTCAATGGTCAGCCTCCCCCCTGAAGGCATGGCATCTCGGGCATTGACCACCAAATTGAGGATGGCCTGTTCGATCTGCCCGGGGTCGGCCTTGACCCGCAGCAAGTCTTTTCCCAGGGCCAGGATTAGTTCCACATCCTCCCCGATGACCCGGAGCAGCATTTTTTCCAAATCCTGGATCAGCGTGTTCAAGTCCAGAACCTTCATCTCCACCACTTGACGCCGGCTGAAGGCCAGAAGCTGCCGGGTCAGATTCGCGGCCCGGTCTCCCGCTTTTTGAATGGCCTCAAATTTCTCCCTCAGGGGGTCCAATTCTCGGAGTTCCATGAGGGTTAGCTGGCTGACGGTATTGATGACGGTCAGTAGGTTGTTGAAGTCATGAGCAATACCCCCCGCCAACCTTCCAATCGCTTCCATCTTCTGAGAATGACGGAATTGCTCCTCGAGGGATGCTTTCTCGTTCTCCGCGCGCTTGCGCTCGCTAATGTCCCGGGTAACCCCGATAATCTCAACAATCCGCCCGCCGGAATCCCGAACCAAGCTGATTTTGGATTCAGTCCAAACGGTGGTGCCATCTTTCCGCTTCAGCTCCAGTTCCAAGGTCTGGGTTGGGAAATGATCCTTTCGCCCGGACCTTTCCATGGCGCGCTCCTCGGGAAAAACCTTCCGGACAACCTGCAAAGATGCCGGGGTCAGAAGGTCTTCCATCTTCTCGGTCAGCGCTTCTTCGGGTCTGCAGCCGCGCAAGCGCTGAATCGAAGGGCTCACGTAAGTGATTTGAAAATTCACGTCCATTGTCCAAATCACATCGGAGGCATTCTCTGCCAGCAGGCGATAGCCTCTTTCGCTTTCGGCCAGCGCCTGAACCGCCTTTTCTCGCTCGAGGAAGAGCTGAGCGCTGGCAATCGCCCCGGCGATCTGATCGGCAATCCGCTCTGCAAGACGAATATCCTCATCCGCATAGGCTTTCGCCTTAAGCGACCGAAAATGAAGGACTCCGATGACCCGGTCCCGCGAGATCAGGGGGACCGACAGCATGGAACAAAGTCCGGCCTGGAAGGTGGTCCGGAGGGTAGGAAAACGCTCCTCTAATTCTTTCGCATCGTCCACCTGCACGAGGATGCTCTTTCGGGTCCGGGCGATCTCTTCGTTTAGGGAGTTGGCCAAGGGAAAGGAATCCCCCGGCCGGCGCCCCCCCACTTCAATCCCCCATATATAGGCATTGATGACCCTACCATCTTCGGGTTTCATTATATTGACGGCCAGACGGTCAAATTCGATGATCTTATGGGCTTCTTCGGCAAATCGCTCGTATACCTCTTCAATATTCAGGGTCGAGCTGATGATCCGGCCGATTTCAGCCATGGCCGTTTTTTCCCGGGCCAGCCGCTGGGCTTCTTTCTCACTCCTGCGTAGCGCCTCCTCCGTCTTCAATCGCGCAATGGCGCTGCCGATCTGGGCGGCAATCGCCTCCAGGGCGACACGAGGGAAAAGGGGTAGTTCGTCTAAAGTATGGGAACCCACATGCAGACAACCGATGACCATTCCCTCATGGCGCACCGGGATAACCGCGACGGCCCGAAGGATCCCCTGTCTTTCATTTTCATCCTGGGATACGCCTAACTCTAAGTGTCTGGTATAGATGGGGTTCCCGCTCATGATGAGCCGGCTATGGGGTGAATCGGCATCATAATGGGATACTCGGCGAACAAAATCAGGCGACAATCCATTGTGAAATACCAGGTCGAATCCCCCCGAAGTCTCATTGCCGAGATAAATCCCACCGCAATCCATGCCGGAGACTCGAAGCGCCGCTTCAAAGCACAGACGAAGACCCTCATCCAGGTCGGTTACCGCGCAAAGCTCCAGAATGAGATCATGTTGGATGCGAATCAGGTCCTCGGTATGGTTACGTTCGGTGATGTTTTCTATGATGGCTACCATCCCTACGAATTGACCCGTTTCATTCAACAAGGGCACGCCGCTGACCGCAAGCAATACTCGCTCTCCATCGGGGGATTCAATGAAGTGGGGCACATCTTCCACTGCTTGGCCGCTGGACATCACCCTCTGGAAAAGCAGGGTTTTTTCGAGGAAAGGATTCCCGGAGGGGTCGGTGATACTCCAGACGGACCCTTGGCTGGAAGAGGCGGAGATTTCGTTCCGGGTCAGTCCCAGAAGCTTCCCCGCACAAGAATTGGCATAGGTGATCTGGCCCTTTTGATTCACTACCGTGATCCCGACCGGGCTGTTCTCCATGACCCGATCCAGGAGAGCGCGTTCTCGGAACAGGGCTTCCTGCACCCACCTGGATGGGGCTTCAAATGGCTCCCATGCCCGAATCCTTCGAACGGATGCGCCTGATTCTTCGGTGAATGGCCTTTGGGTTCTTCCTTCGACTGCCATGCAATGAACCTCTATGAAAAGCTAGAAATGTGCCTCAAGGATGTGCAACGTGGAATCTCCCTGGCATCTCTTGGGGACGAGATCCTACGATTTTTTCTATGAAGCCCCCGTCTGCGGGGCTTTCAGCGTCCAGCGGATTTCCTTTGCCGGACCTTGCCTGCTTCGTATGATCCCCACAAGTTATCGTCATATTTGCCTAAATCTTGACTGAAGGGAAAAACAGGCGAGATTTCCTCTTCAGCATTCCCATTCTGTTCATAATCCCTAACTTTCCAGAACTATTATCTTTTCGGGGTCCCACCCTAAGGTCCTTGACCCGGCATTTATCGAAGGGGATTGGTTGAACAAGCTCAGGAGGCTTGGATTATATGTGGACGATAGGGGAATAAATAAGGGTATCCAAAAATCTCGCTCACTCGCCCCGGGGCGAAATATCAATTTTCGGTGTCACTTTTGGTTTCGCTCCCCGAACCGGGCATGCGACCCAGTGTCCCGGGAGGACTTCGGAGAGTTCGGGGCGTGCTTCCCGGCAGGAATCGATCTGGAAAGCGCAGCGGGGATGAAAGGCGCATCCCGGAGGGCTGTTCAGCGGGCTGGGAACGTCCCCGGAGAGCAGCTTCGCTTCCCGCTTTTTTTCCAGGATCGGATCCGGGATGGGGACGGCGGAAAGAAGGGCTTCGGTGTAAGGATGGATAGGCTTTTGGTAGAGGGATTCCTTGGGGGAAATCTCCACAATCCGGCCGAGGTACATGACCGCGATGGGATCGCAAAGATATTCCACCACGGACAGGTCGTGGGAAATGAAGATGAGGGAGAGGTTGAGCTCCTGCTGGAGTTTTTTCAGTAGGTTTATGACCTGGGCCTGGATGGACACATCCAGGGCCGAGACCGGCTCGTCGCACACAATCAGCTCGGGTTCGGAGACCAGAGCGCGGGCCAGGGCGATGCGCTGCCTCTGCCCCCCTGAAAATTCATGGGGGAACCGGTTCATGTGCTCCGGCCGCAGCCCGACCCGGTCCAGATTCCCGGCCACCCGGTCCCGCTTCTGCCGCGAGGTCAAATCGGGGAAGAAATTATCCAGCGGTTCCTTGATGATCCGGTAGACCGACATCCGGGGGTCCAGGGAAGAATATGGGTCCTGGAAGACGATCTGCATTCGCCGGCGAAACCTTTTGAGGTCCCGGCCGTCCGCGGCGGTCAGGTCTTCTCCGTCAAAGAGAACCTGGCCTTCCGTGGGCTCGATCAGCCGCAGGATCGCCCGGCCCGCAGTGGTCTTGCCGCAGCCCGATTCCCCCACCAACCCAAGAATCTGCCCGCGCCTCAAACCCAGAGTAACGCCGTCCACGGCCCGGACAAAAGGCCCCCGGCTGAGGGACATCTTCCTTCCGATGGGAAAGTACTTTTTCAGGTTTCGGACCGAAAGTAAATCCATCAAACTCACCAAAGACGGTTTTCCAGCCAGCAGCGGGAAAAATGATTTCTCCCCACCGGCCGGAGCTCCGGCTCCCGCTGGCGGCAGAGGTCCATCACGTAGTCACAGCGGTTGGAGAAGGTACATCCCTCCGGCAGGTCGTTCAGCCGGGGAACGGTTCCCCGGATCTCTCTTAAATCCTGCTGGGGAAAGTCCAGACGCGGGACGGATTGGAGAAGGCCCCGGGTGTAGGGATGGTGATAATCGCTGAAGATGGTCTCCACCGGCCCTTCTTCCACGATCCGGCCCGCGTACATCACCGCCACCCGCTGCGCCAGGGAAGCCACAATCCCCAGGTTATGGGTGATGAGCATGACCGACATGCCGATCTCCACCTGGAGTTGGGCGATGAGTTTCAGAATCTGGGCCTGAATGGTCACATCCAGGGCCGTGGTGGGCTCATCCGCGATCAGAATCCTGGGACGGCAGGCCAATGCTATGGCAATCATCGCCCGCTGGCGCATGCCCCCGGAGAGCTCATGGGGGTACGAGCCGGCCCTTTTCTCGGGGTCCGGGATCTCCACCTTTCGAAGCTCTTCCACAGCTTTCTCCCAAGCCTCCGACTTCGTCATCTGCCGGTGGAAGCGGAAGACCTCGGAGATCTGGTCTCCCACGGTAAACGCCGGGTTGAGGCTGGTCATGGGCTCCTGGAAGATCATGGAGATCTTCTCCCCCCGGATCTTCTGCATATCCACCTCAGGCAATTCCATCAGGTCTTGCCCCTCAAAGATAATCCTTCCGGAATTGATGCGGCTCGGCGGGGTCGGAATGATCCGCAGGATGGACTTGGCGGTCACCGACTTTCCGCAGGCCGATTCCCCCACGACCCCCAGGATCTCCCCCCGATCCAGGACCAGATCGACTTTGGCCACCGCCGGGATGATCCCTTCCAGAAGGTGGAAGGAAACCGAAAGATCGCGGACTTCAAGAAGATGACTCATGGTAAATCAAATCCCAATTTCCAAACCCCAAATCCTAAACAAATTCCAAATACCAAATGGGACGCGGATGAACACGGATAAACAGGGATGAAAAAGCACATATGAGCTTTGAGGGCTGCAAAGTTATTCTTATCCGTGGCTTTTTCTGCGTAATCTGCGTAATCTGCGGATACACGGTTTCCGAAATTCATTGTTTCAACTTGGGGTCCAAAACATCCCGGAGCCCGTCCCCCAGAGTATTGAACCCCAGCACGGTGAAGGAGATGGCCAGGCCCGGGAAGATCGTCATCCAGGGGGCCTGGGTCAGAAAGTTTCTCCCGTCGGCCAGCATGTTTCCCCAGGAAGGGGCCGGGGGAGGGACGCCGAGGCCGAGAAAACTCAGGGCCGCCTCGATGAGGATGGCATTGGCCACCCCGATGGTGGTGACCACGATCAGAGGAGCCATGGCATTGGGCAGAACATGGATCAGAATGAGCTTCAGATGTCCGGACCCCGAGGCCCGGGCCGCTTCGACATACTCCTTTTCGCGGATCGAAAGAACCGCCCCGCGCACCACCCGCCCGTAATGGGGAATCCCGATGAAAGCCAAGGCGATGATGATGTTGGCCACACCGAGACCCATCACCGACATGAGCCCGATGGCCAGCAGGGTTGCCGGAAAGGAGATGATGGCATCCAGGATCAGGGTGATGACATAATCCAGCCATCCTCCGAAGTACCCCCCGATGGCCCCCAGGACGATCCCGATGAGCGCCCCCAGGGCCACGGACACGATCCCCACGGTGAGGGAGATCTTCGCCCCGGAGAGAACCCGGGAAAAAATATCCCTCCCGAAGTGGTCGGTCCCGAAGGTGTGGGCTTTCGACGGGGCCTGGGTTCGGTTGGAGATGGAAATCTTGAGCGGATCGTAAGGCTGGACGTATCCGGACAGAAAACTGACCAGGACCAACGCGATCACGATGGCCAGCCCGAAAAGGCTCAGTTTATTGCGGAAGAACCTCTTGACGAACAAGAATCCCCCTATTTCTTGCCAAACGACACCCGCGGGTCGAAATAGGCGTAAGCCAGGTCTACAGCCGTATTCACGAACACATAAATGATCGTCACCATGAGAATGCATCCCTGGACCACGGGATAATCCCGGTTGGTGATGGCCGTAAAGATAAGCCGCCCAACCCCCGGGATGGAGTAGATGTCCTCGATGACCACGGTTCCGCCAAGGAGGAAGCCGATTTGAAAACCGATGATGGTCAAAACCGGGGCGAAGGCGTTCTTCAAGGCATGTTTGAACACGATAAACCTTCGAGGAGTCCCCTTGGACAACGCCGTGACGATATAATCTTCCCGCAGGACTTCCAGCATCGAAGAACGGGTCATCCGGGCCACCAGAGCGGCCAAGACGAAGGCCAGCGACATGGCGGGTAGGATCAGATACCGGAGTCCCTCCCAGAAATCGGCAAAAATGGACACGTAGCCCATCATGGGCAAGAGCTTGAGTTCTACGGAGAAAAGAAGGATGAAGAGCAGGGCCAGCCAGAAGCTGGGCATGGAAACGGCCAGGATGACCAGACCCATAAAAAAATAATCCGTGTAAGTATTATGGCGTAAAGCCGAAAGAATCCCCGTGGGAATGGAGATGGAAAGAGAGAGGAGCAGGGCGGCTGCGGCCACGGTCAAGGTCGTGGGCATTCGCCGGAGAATCATCTCCATGACCGGCTCATCGGAGATGATCGAATGCCCGAGGTCTCCCTGGAGAAGATGTCCGATCCAGCTTCCGTACTGGACCAGGATCGGGCGGTTGAGTCCCAGTTTGTGCCTCATGGCCTCGACCTGATCTTTCTCGGCCGTGGTCCCGAGAATCACCAGAACGGGATCGCCTGGAACGAGATGGATCAGACCGAATACCAGGATGGAGACCAGCCACAGGACGGGAATGACCGAGAAGAGACGGCGGACGACGTAATTTTTCATGAAAACAAAAAATGAATTCTCCGTTGCCGGTTACCGGCTCCACGTTTCTAGCCTTTACCCGGCAACGCGCAACCTGCAACCGGCAACGTTTTTAATTTACTTCTCAAAATAGTAATTCCACACCCTTCCGCCAAAAAGATCGAAGTCCTCAAACCCTTTTACGTAGGGCTTGAGGGCAAAGCTGCTGTGGATGTAGAAGTTGATCATGAAGGGGACATCCTTGCAGGTCAGTTCGTAGAGCTTGCGGAAAAGCTCGTTCTGCTTGTCCGGGTCCCAGGTGTTCTCCATGGCTTCCCGGATGGCAAAAGCTTCCTGGTTCTTGTAGTTGTAGAAATTTTTCGGCCCCAGGATGAGGGTCTGGGACAATGGGTCCATCCGGCCGATCATGGCAAAAGAAAGAATTTCATGCTCGCCCTTCTGCCACCGGGCCAGATGGGTCGCCCAGTCAACCACCTCGACCTCGGTGTTGATCCCCACGGCCGCCCACATGGCCTGGGCCGCCAAGACCTGGTCATACATGGGAGTGTAATTCTTGGAAGTCAGAATCTTGATCTTCTCCCCTTTGTACCCGGTCTTCTGCAGAAATTCTTTGGCCTTGGCCGGGTCATAGCGGGGCGCCATTTTTTCCAACTCCGGGGTGTAAGCCGGGAGCATGGGGGGGATGACCGAAAAGGTGGGGGTTCCGTAGCCCCACACCGCCGCTTTGGTGATCTCCTTCTGGTCCAGGGCATAGGCCAGGGCTTTGCGGAAATCCACTTTGGAAAGATAGGGGTGATTGAAATTGAAGTTGAAAAGATACCACGGCGCGTCTGGTGACAGACCGGTTCTCACCTGAAGGTCCTTTCTCTTTTTGAGTTCGTCGATCTGCTGATAGGGCAGGGTTGGAACAACGTCCAGGTCTCCGCGATCCAATGCCATGATCCGGGTGGCGGGTTCCTTCATGACGTTCAGTATGACTTGGTCGAAGTACCGGTTCCTCTTCCCCAGGTAGCCATTCACCGGGCCATCGGCCGAAGAATAGGCCTCGAAGCGTTTCAGTATGACCTTGGTGTCACGCTCCCAGGCGACGAATTCATAAGGGCCCGTGCCGATGGGTTTCAGCACTTTATTGTCATGGCTTTCCAATACTTTTTTGGGCATCATGCCGATAGTCCCCACGCTGGTGGCCAGAAGATACAGAATATTGGGAATGGGCTTGGACAGGATCATCTGAACCTGATAGGGACCCGTTATTTTGACCTCTTTTACATTCAGCATGGTGTTGCGCTGAGCGGCTCCCGGAAGGTTCGGGTCCCGCACCCGGTCCAGACAGAATTTAACATCCTCGGCCTTCATCTCCGTGTGGTTATGGAATTTGACCCCTTTCTTGATATTGAGGGTGAGGGTCAGTCCGTCCGGAGACATTTTGTAGCTCTCGCACAGGAAGGGCTTCACATTGAATTTTGCATCGTAGGTAAAGAGAGGCTCAAAAACGGTCATCCCCAGGATGGCGTTGTCGATCTGGGCCTGGGTCCTGTGCACGTCCATGTTCGTCAAATCCGTGGCCATGGAAGCCCGATAGGTGCCCCCCCGTTTCGGGGCCGCCTCAACCGGCGTAGCGATGAGCGCAAGACCAAGGAGAACGATCATAAATCCCATCATGTTTTTCCTGCTCATTTCTCTCCTCCTTCGGCGAAGATGATCCTTTCGGCTACTCCCGTCCCCGGCAAAGTTTAAATCATCTCCACTGCTTTCCTTTCGCCAGCTGATTGTGGAGTATAGGAAAACGAGGAAGAAGATGTCAACGGAAATCAAGGATGGGTCCCCAAAGAGGGGCCCGGGCAAACCCCCCCAGCGAAAAAACTGCGTCCAAGAAGGCCTTCGCGGGGATTTATGCTTTGGGGGAAGTGGTGGCGGTTCGGATCAGAGTCTCGAGTTGTTTTTTTTCTACGGGTGAAACCTCGATGAACTTAATTCCCACGCGGAAATGGAAGTGGGTTTCCCCTGGAATCCGGTTATACCAGAGAACCCTGGCTTGCAACGCAAAGGGGCCTTCCTCCCCGCCGGCCGGCATGTCGAGGATGATGGGGGTTCCCCCATCGACATCATCGTGCAGCATGAGGTGGTAGCCGTCGATCAAGGTCTGGCTGGTTTCCAGGCAGGCTCCCTTGGTCGAGATGTTGATCAGGCGACCCGGCACCTTCCGGGTGAGAGGCTTCTTTTCGGCGGAATCATAGACGTGAAATTGGACGTCGATGGAACCGGCATTGCGTGCCAGGCTGCGACGATCCGGAACCGCTTCTTTGGCCATTGGGAGTCCCTGCCCATGAAAATTTTTCTAATACATTAACGACCTGCAGGAAAAATGTCAAGATGCACGAAAGGCAGTTCGGAGTGCAGGGTTCGGAGTGAAGAACGCTAAATAGCGTGGCCGGCAACTGGCGAGGGGTGAGCTGAAAAGGCGGCTTTTCCACTCCTCACCCCTCACTCCTCACGGCCTTTGTAGTCATCGGCGCAAAGCTTTTCGCCCTACCACTTCCTGCTTGATATACCATTTCTGCACGGTCTCGACCACTTCCTCCGGATGGTCCGAAACCCGGAGATGGCTGAAATCCTCCTCGGAAATGAATCCCCTGGCCAGGACAGTGTTTTTGAGCCAGTTTAAAAATCCTTCCCAGTATTGGCCCTGGAACAGGACCACGGGAAAAGGCCTGATTTTATGGGTCTGCATGAGGGTGAGGACCTCGGTCATTTCGTCCAGGGTGCCCAAACCTCCGGGAATGATGATGAAGGCGATGGCATACTTCACCAGCATGACCTTGCGGATAAAAAAATGATTAAAGGTGATGGACTTGGTGGCATACGGGTTGACTGCTTGTTCCTCGGGAAGCTGGATGTTCAATCCCACCGAAGTGACTCCCGCTTCTCGGGCCCCCTTATTGGCTGCCTCCATGACTCCCGGACCCCCTCCGGTAATAATGGAAAACCCTAGTTCTCCCAGGCGTCGGGCGATCTGGGCGGTCTGTTCATACAACTCTTCTCCCGGTTTGATTCGCGCCGATCCGTAGATAGTCACGGCCGGCTCGATTCCCGAGAGCTTATCAAATCCTTCCACCAACTCCCCGATAAGGCGGAAGATACGCCAGGACTCTTCCTTGGCCAAGTCGTTAATTTCATAGCCGTAGGGCATTTCAGCCTCCTTGGGAAAATCTCCCCCTCGAAAGGGGCCCGAAGAAAGATCTTGCTCCCTTTGATTGGGACGGTGGGCAATGGTTCCCTCGAATGATCTGTCAACCCATCCGTCTTAGCAGTGTAATCAATCGCGTTCCTCAAGTCAAATCGGGCCGGTTTTTTTGTTTTTTTAGGCCTTTCCCCTGCTTTTTTGCTTGATTCTGGCCGTTTTATTGATTATACTTTCATCTGTTTTAGCAATTCATCTCTATTCCAGGGAGGAAAAGAATGGCAAAGAAACCCATGACCAAATCCCAGATCGTAGGTTATTTCGCCAAAAAATTTGAGGTTTCCAAGAAGGCGGCTTCGACCATGATCGAGGAAGTGGCTGCTCTGGCGGTTGCGGAAACCAAGAAGAATGGCGCCTTCGTTCTTCCGGGGATCGGAAAGCTGGTGAAGGTCGCCCGGAAAGCCCGCATGGGCCGCAACCCGGCCACCGGCGAAGCCATCAAGATCCCGGCCAAGACCGTGGTCAAGATGCGCGTGGCCAAAGCCTGTAAAGAAGCCATTGTGGGCAAAAAGTAAGGGGCTTTTTCCGCAAGTAATCAGGCCTGGAAAGACCTTGCATTCAGGAATGCTACCGGGAAACCTTTCGCCGAAAGGGTAAAGGGATTTGATTGCTTGGGGTGTTGCCTTCTTAGGAAGGGGTTACGATTTATCGTAACCCCTTCTATTTTTGGATCCTTCCCTTCGCTGATGATTCGTAACGCATAACGGGCGAAGAATGAGCCAGACTCTTTTCACCGACCACGACATCTACCTCTTCCGCGAAGGAAGCCACTTCCGCCTCTACGATAAATTGGGCGCCCATGCGATTCGCGACGGCCACCGGGAGGGAGTCTATTTTGCCGTCTGGGCTCCCAATGCCGATAGGGTTTCGGTCATCGGCGATTTCAACGGATGGAATCCCCAATCCCACCCTCTGGGGCCTCGATGGGACAGCTCCGGCATTTGGGAGGGTTTTGTCCCCGGCGTGAGGAACGGGGACCTGTACAAATATCACCTCTTCACCAAAAACTCCGGTTATGAAGTGGATAAGGGCGATCCTTTCTCCTTCTATTGGGAGATCTCCCCCAAGACGGCCTCCCGGGTTTGGGACCTGGAATATGCCTGGAATGACGGCGAGTGGATGAAAAACCGTCATCGGGTCAATGGACTCAAATCACCCATGTCCATTTATGAGGTCCATCTGGGTTCCTGGCAGAGGGATCCCGGGGAGGGCCATCGATTCTTGACCTACCGGGAAATGGCCGCGGCCCTCACCCGCTATGTGAAGGAGATGGGGTTTACCCATGTGGAGTTCCTCCCGGTGATGGAGCATCCTTTCTATGGGTCTTGGGGGTACCAAACCCTCGGGTATTTCGCCCCCACCAGCCGGTACGGAACTCCCCAGGAATTTATGCTGCTGATCGATTCACTGCATCAGAACGGGATTGGCGTGATCCTGGACTGGGTTCCCTCCCATTTCCCGAGTGATGAGCACGGCCTGGGTTTCTTCGACGGCACCCACCTGTACGAACACGAGGATACCCGATTGGGGTTCCACCCCGACTGGAAGAGCCTCATTTATAATTTCGGGCGCAGCGAAGTCCGGAATTTCCTGATCAGCAGCGCCCTCTTCTGGCTGGACCGGTATCATGCCGATTGCCTCCGGGTGGATGCCATCGCATCCATGCTCTACCTGGACTACTCACGACAGGAGGGAGAGTGGATTCCCAACATCCACGGAGGACGGGAAAACCTGGAAGCCATCGACTTCATCAAACGCCTCAACAAGATCGTCTACGAGATCTTCCCGGATACCCAGACGATTGCGGAGGAATCCACGGCCTGGCCCATGGTCTCCCGCCCCGTGCACCTGGGAGGACTGGGCTTCGGTCTGAAGTGGAACATGGGGTGGATGCACGATACCCTGGAATATTTTTCCAAGGACCCCGTCCATCGGAAGTATCAACACGATCACCTGACCTTCAGCCTGTGGTACGCCTTCTTCGAGAACTTTCTCCTCCCCCTCTCCCACGACGAAGTGGTGCACATGAAAGGGTCTCTCCTGGGGAAAATGCCGGGGAACGAATGGCAGAAGTTCGCCAACCTCCGTCTCCTTTTGGGTTACCAATACACCCATCCCGGGAAAAAGCTCCTCTTCATGGGAGGAGAGTTCGGGCAATGGCGGGAATGGGACCACGACCAGAGCCTGGATTGGCATCTCCTGGAATATCCCCCCCACCAGGGTCTCCAGCGATGGGTCCGGGACCTCAATGTTTTCTACCGAAATCATCCCCCCTTGTACGAAAAGGATTTCACTCCCGAAGGGTTTGAGTGGATTGATTTCAAGGATGCCGACAACAGCATCATCTCCTACCTCCGCAAGGGGGCAAACCCCGACGACGAGATCCTGATGGTTTGCAACTTTACTCCCGTCCCCCGGCAGGGCTACCGGCTCGGCGTGCACCGGGAAGGTTTCTGGCAAGAGGTATTGAACAGCGATGCCAACGAATACGGGGGGAGCGGCTGGGGAAACTTCGGAGGCATCCATGCCGATCCCATTCCTTTCCATGGCAAATCATACTCCCTTTCTGTGTTTCTGCCCCCCCTGAGTATCGTGATTTTTAGGAGAGCTTGAGGCCCCGTTTCCAAGGCAAGTCTGGAGGTTGACGAGCAAAAGCAGGTTGTGGCATCATTTCTCCCCTGCCGCAAGGATCGTCGTTCCGCCCGTTTGGGATTCATAGGTCAGCCCAAGCTGACTAGGGATTGGAAAGATGAAAAAATACATTACCCACCCCCGAGACCTGCCCACCTATTCCCCCCCCAAGCATTCAAAGACGGCCAATCGCCGACTCCTCGGTCCGGGTCCCTCGGGTTCAGACCGGGTAGAAGTTATCCTCGGCGAGGTCGAATTCGGCGGCCAGGCCGATCCCCATGTGCACCCTGACCTGGAGCAGGCTTTCTTCGTCCTCCAGGGGAGGGCCGAAGTGGAGATTGAAGGGCTAAAGTCCGTGGTCGGCCCGGAGGATTTCATATTTCTTCCCCCGGGGGTCGTTCATCGGGTCACTCCCCTGGAGGGGCCGGCTTTGCGGATACTGATCCTTTATACTCCGCCCCTTTACTCTTCCAAAAGGCCCTTCGAAGAAAAGCGGTGACCCAAAAGGGTGGCCGGCGGTCATGCCGCCCGCTTCGACCGGGAGCCGGGGGAAAAGGGCAGGAAATTTTCCGGCTTCTCCGGCGTCTCTTCGCGGACTTCCCGGATCACACCGTCGCGATCCGGGAAAAGATCTTGGAGAGCTGCCGCCGGATGCTGGAGCAGCTGACCCCGGCCTAGCAGAAATTCTTTGCCAAGCTGCTTTCCCATCCGGTGTTGACCGTATTCAAGGAAGAGAAGGACCCGAAAATCAGCCGGGAGATCGCTTCGCTCCTTCACCGGTTGGCGCCTTTGCTGGTCCAGTTNNTCCCTATTCCCAACGCCTCGCCAAAGTTCTGGAGCGGAAGCTGGACCCGGGGGCCCAGAAATTTCTCCTCGCCGACCTGAATTCCGAAGATTCATTCCGCCACCAGAACGCCGTCCTTCTCCTGGGCTGCCTCGGCCGGGCGGCGATCTTTATTCTTCTGGAAGCGGTCAAGAAAACGGAGGACCTGAGAGTCAGGACCCTGGCGGCCAGTCTGCTGACCAAAGCTGGAAATGACGGGGTAGTCCTGCTCAAGAAAGAGGCTGTTTTGGGGGGGACGGCCGAGGAGCGGGCCCGGATCCTGGAGGTGATCGAAGACGCGACCCGGGACCTTAAAGCCGAACTGGCTCAGACTCTGGGGGAAGAAAATCCCCAAGTCCGCCAGGCTGCTTTTCGGCTTCTGGAACGCCTGAACGACACCCAGTCCAAGGAACTCCTGCTGGAATATGCGCAGGGGAATGATCCCCGTCTGGCCATGGAGTGCATCGAGTGCCTGGGAAAGCTGAAGCTATCCGGAGCCGTGGGCCCTCTCCTCTCCCTGCTGCGAAATCAGAAAAAGAGTGACCTCCTGGTAGGCTGCTGCCGGGCCTTGGGGCAGATTGGAGATCCGGCCTGCGTTGAACCCCTGACGAAAATCCTGACCCGCCGGCAAGGATTGTTTTCGAGGTTGAAAAGTGGGTGGGCAGAAGTGCGGGCCACGGCGGCCTATGCTCTGAGTCAGATCTCCCATCCCCGAGCGGCGGAAGTTCTCGTCTCTCTGGGGAATGATTCGGACCCCCGGGTCCGGGAAGTGGCCCAGAAAATCCTAAAATCTTCTCACCCCAAAAGACCCGCCCCGAGGATCATAGGCCCTCCGTCCAAACGGGACGGGACGATTAAAACCCAAAAATATTTTCGGGTTTCGGGTTTCAAGTTTCGGGTTAGGAGCACCCTTCCTTGAACGAACTCGAAACCCGGAACCCGAAACTGCGGTTAGCAGCTGCAGGACCCGCAGGATTTCTGCATGTTCGAGGTAATTTTGTACCCTGAACCCCGCGGCGTCTGAATATAATCTAATTGGACGGGTTTTACTTCCTCGTAGAGCTTCTTCTCCATCGCGTAGGTGAGTCCGTTTTCCTTGAAGATTTCGTCGTCTGCTTTTGGTTCGTCCAGAACCATGCCCAAGGAGGGCCCGGATCACCCGCCGGGGGCTAGGTAAATCCGGATGGTGGGAAGGGTTTCCCGGTCTTTGAAGTATTCCTTCAACATCTCTGCGGCCTTTTCCGAAACCTGAAACATTTTTTCCTCCTCTAGTATATTTCCCCGCCAACGGCGGAGGATCATTCACTTAATTCATTTTACCAGATATCCGCCTCAAAACCAAAATAAATCCCATCATTGAGATGCAGTTCGACCTTCGAAGGATTCGTCCTTTTCCTTCAATAATGGCAGCCCACAAGGAAAGGCATCGGGTCTCCTAACTTTTTTTCTCCAGAACGTGTTGGCTCAGGATTAAACAGAGGAATTCTCCTTCCAAGACCTTCTGTTGGTCCTGGTTGTAGACCTCGCACTGGACTTTTCTCTTTCTCCCTTCCTCTTCGGTCACCTGAGCCCGAGCCGTCAGGCTTTCCCCCGTGGCGACCGGTTTCACAAACCGAACCTGGGAGGAGAGAAGGACCACAAAGGGATCGTTGACCGCCACCATAGCCGCATAATCCGCCAGGCCGAAAGTGAACCCTCCATGGACCAGGCCTTTCTCATCCACCCCCATCCGCGGAACCGTCTTCAAAACCACTTGGGAAGATTTTCCGCTTTCGATCTTCTCCACTTTTCCCACTAGCTCTTCGGACACGGACAGGTGGGTTCTCTGGACCCGGCTATCCTCGGCTTGCATGCCTCATCTCCTTTTATCGCTGATTGATTGGCTTTTTCCCGAGATTTTGAGGTCTCCGCCCGGTATTCCGACAAAAAGACCCTCCCCCGGCCAAGCCAGAACTAAACAGGACTTTTTGTAGGGGCGGCCCTATGTGGCCGCCCACAAGATGGGCAACCACGCAGGGTTGCATCTACAATTTGTCCCCATTTTGCGCACGATTTCATTCGCAAGCGCCTAGGCTTTTTCCGCGACGTTGCTCGGAAAAGATGGCTCTGCCGGCAACCGCGGTTGTAGGGGGACGATGCATCGTGCCCCTACGCGCCTCTATGAAGGATATTTCCTTCTTAACAACATGTTTTTATTAATAAGGCCTAAAGGATTTTTCCCAGTTTGCCGATAAACCGGGAGCAGGTATTTTTGAGGAGGTTTCCTTATGACCGCCGTACTGAACACCGCTCTCTCCGCCCTCGATGCTTACGGGAAGAAACTTGACGTTACCGCCGATAATATTGCCAATTCAAACACCGATGGTTTTAAAAAGAGCCGGGCCACCTTCGAGGAGGCCGATTCTTCCGGCGTAATCGTATCCATCAGCAAGGTCAACACCCCCGGAGCGCCCATTCCCTCCGAGGACGGGACCGGAAAACCCCGCGAATCATCCAACGTGGATCTTACCGAGGAGATCGTCAACCTTCAAACCACCAAGCACGGCTTTGAAGCCAACCTGAAGACCCTGAAGGCGCAAGACTCGATGCTGGGTTCCCTATTCGACATCTTGGGTTGAGGGGAGAGGGAAACGGAGGAGACGAACCCCGATAGGGAGCTGAAAGAGAGTTCCAACTTCTTTATCCTGATCATCCTCTTCGCAGTCATCACCCTCTTCTTCTGAAAAATGTAATCCTCGCCCCCCATATTGGCCTTCCCCCTTACACAGGAACCATCATCCTGCCTCTTCGTAGAAAGGCCATCAGCTGCCCAAACGGTAATATTCCGTCGCCAGCAGCCGGTTATCGACCCTCTTCACCCCTTCCAGGCTCGCGGCGGCTTATCGTCTCTTCCCGCATTTCCACCTTGAGCCTCAAGTGTTTTTATTATACCATCTCCCGAAAGCCAGCGCCTTAGCGTCGAAGAGGACGAAAGGAGGCAAGGACATGAAACGGATTCTTCGAGGACAGGCGAAAGCTTATGCCTTCGACCGGTCTCTTCCTCCGAAACTGCGGGTGAACCCCGGGGAAAAATTCATTCTGGAAACGGAGGACGCCGCCAGCGGTTACCTGCGAGAAGAGGGACAGTCACCCTTGAATCGACCTTTCATCGATGAAACTTGGCCCCCTTCCGCCAATCCAGTGGCCGGGCCGATTTATGTCGAGGGCGTGCATCGGGGAGACCTGCTGGTCGTCCGAATTGAAGACATCCTGGTGGCCGGCGACCAGAGTTATACTTTCACCGCCCGCCGGGGGCCTATCCAGGATTCTATCCGGTGGTCTCAAGCGGCGGAGCCTTATACCCACCTCTTGCGCCACGAGCCCGGTCCGAGCGGTACCATGCGCGACGGCCGGGTTTGGTTCAATGACCGGGTTTCCTGGCCGGTGGCTCCTTTTATCGGAACGATCGCCGTCGCCCCGGAACGGGAGGTCCTCACCAGCATCTTCGGGCAGGGAATCGGAGGGGGGAATATCGACTGCCGGGACATCCGCCCGGGCAATATCCTTTACCTCAACGCCCAGAACGACGGGGGGCTCCTTTTTGTCGGCGACGTCCATGCCTCTCAGGGGGATACGGAATTTTCCGGGGTGGCCGCCGAGAGTCGGGCCGAAGTGACTCTCTCGGTGGAAATCATTCCCGGCAAAAAGATTCCCTATCCGCGGATTGAAACCCCCACCAGCCTGATCGCCCTTTACAATTCCCGACCGCTGGAACACGCCGTCACCCGGGCGATCTTCCTGCTCATGGAATGGTTGGTGGAGGAGTACGGCTTCAGCCAGCGGGACGCTTATTTGCAGGTATCGGTAAATCCGGGGGTCAAGGTCCATGTTTACCAGATGATCCCGGAAATGGCGCTGCTTTACACGGCAGGGGTCGAGTTCCCGAAGGAATGCCTGTAAGAACGGCCAGGAGTATCGGGCGGCCGGTGCGTAAGGATGGCTGGAAAAGGAAATCGGCGGGGAAAAAGGGCGCTTTCGGCGGAGCAAAAAAAGTTCTTGATGTACGCCGGGAAAAAGCCTATATTTGCTTTTTCGGCAATGGGGGAGTCGGGTTTTGATTGCTGGCTTCGAGGATTCCGTGTTCGCCGCTCCATAAGAAACCGAATGACAAGATGGTTGCCACCCTTAAAGAAAAAATGATGCGGTACGTCCTGCTGAGTCTGATCGCGGGGTTCTTCGGGATCCCCCTGATGGCGTATTGTTTTTTCGACTGTAGGATCATTTTCCCCAAAAGGGCTGCCTCCGTTCTGCTCTTTTTCTTCCGATAAATGAGAGATCCTCGCAGGCGATTTCCCCAAATTGTTGATTGGGGAGAAGATATCTTATTCTGGGAGAAGCATTTTCCCCCGTGGAGGTTACAATGATTAGAAGGACCTTTTTGTTCGCTTTGGCATTCCTTTTCTCCTTCTCTTTACTGCCGGACCCGGGCTCAGCGGCCTACAAGCCTGAATACAAGCTCAGCGTCGTGGTAGCCCAGAATAACCCCTGGGGCGGGGGGGCCCAAAAGTTCGCCGACCTGGTAAGGGAGCGGACCGGGGGGAAGATCAACATCAAGTGTTATTTTGCCGGGCAGCTCTTCGCCGGCATGCAAACCAACGAATTCCTGATTACCCGCCAGGGCGTCGGCGACTTTGCCGTGGGTTCCACCATCAACTGGTCCCCCACTGTAAAGGAACTGAACCTCTTCTCCCTTCCTTTCTTCTTCCCCGAATATAAGGCGCTGGATGCCGTGGAGGCCGGAGACCCGGGGAAGAAGCTTTTCCAGATTATCGAGCAGCGGGGTGTATTGGGGCTGGCCTGGGGCGAGAATGGTTACCGGGAGCTGACCAACTCCAAACGCCCCGTGCGGAAACCCGAGGACTTGGAGGGTTTGAAGGTTCGAGTGGTAGGCTCGCCCATCTTCATCGATACCTTCCGCGCCATGGGGGGGAACCCGCTGTCGGTAAACTGGTCCGAGACCCTCACCGCCCTTCAACAAGGAACCGTTGACGGGCAGGAAAATCCCGTCGTATCCATCATCATTCCCTACAAGCTGTGGGAAATGAATAAACACATCACCATTTGGCACTACACCATCGATCCCCTGATCCTGGGGGTGAGCAAGATAACCTGGGACAGTTTCGATCCCCAGGACCGGGAAATTGTGGCCAAGGCGGCCCAGGAGGCTATGGCCTGGAACAAGAAAGAAGCCCGGAAAGGCCTGGAGGGAAGCACCGAGGCCGTTGATATGCTGAAGAGCAAAGGGATGGAAGTGGTGGTTTTATCCCCCAAGGATATGTCCGTTTTCAAAGCCAAGACCCAGTCGGTTTATGACAAATGGATCAAAGATATCGGCGCGGATCTGGTTTCGGCAGCGGAAAAGATGGTGAAAGCCGTTTCCCCCTAAGGGGATTCAAAACGGAGCGAGCGTAGAAACGCCCCTGCGGGGGCGTTTCTGCTTGATTTCTCAAGAGAAGGTCCAAACAATCTCATGCCGCATAAATCCAGCTGGTTTCCCTCCCGCTTTGAAGAGGTTCTCTGCGCGATTCTTTTCGCGGTGATGGCCGTCATCACCTTTATGAATGTCATCTCGCGGTACCTCCTAAAATACTCTTTTGCCTTTACGGAAGAACTGGTGGTCAGTTTTTTCGTCTGGCTGACTCTTCTGGGAACGTCCATCGCCTTCCGGGAGCATTCTCACCTGGGTTTCTCCTTTTTGACCGACCGTCTGCCGCCAAGATTTCAGAAGATCCTTCTCTGGATGAGTGCGGGAATGGGGGCAACCCTTTTCATCTTTTTAATCTATTTCTCTATCCGTCAGATTGGTGAAGAGATCCTCCTGGGCATCACTTCCAGCGGAATCGGCGTCCCCCAGTGGTGGTACACCATCGGAGTGCCGGTATGGAGTGCCCTGATCGTCCTGCGCGTTTTTCAGGGAGCTTATCGGGTCAGCCGGAAAATGGGGAAGGGATAATGGAACCCGGGATTATCTTTTTTGGCCTGTTCTTCCTCCTCCTCTTTATCGGGGTTCCCATCGCCGTCAGTGTGGGGGTCACCGCCCTGGTATTTCTCTGGGGGTACGATCTCGGCATCCAGGTCATGTCCACCAATTTTTTTGCCAACATCGCCAAGTTCCCCCTTCTGGCCATTCCCTTCTTCATTCTGGCGGGATTCCTCATGGACCGCGTGGGTCTTTCCCGCCGCCTCGTCAATCTCCTACATCTCCTCGTCGGGCCGATTCCCGGAGGATTGGGGATTGTGGCCGTGCTGGGCTGCGTTCTTTTCGGGGCGATCTCGGGAACGGGGCCTGCTGACACGGCGGCCATTGGAGCGGTCATGATTCCGGCCATGGTGAAACGGGGATACGATATCGGCTTCTCCTCGGCCCTGGTCGCATCCGCGGCCACTACCGATGTTCTGATCCCTCCCAGCGTGGCCTTTGTCGTCTACGGTGTCATCACCGAGACCTCCATCGGGGGCCTGTTTGCCGCCGGAGTCGTGCCCGGCCTGATCATGGGAGCTGCGCTGATTCTTCCCGTCTACTTAATTTCCAAGAAGCACGGGTGGGGAGGCGACCGCTGGGGGACGAAAGCGGAAATCCGGCAAGCGCTCAAAGAGGCCTTCTGGGGTCTCATGGCCCCGGTCATCATTCTGGGGGGAATCTATGGGGGGATCTTCACCCCGACGGAAGCGGCGGTTGTCGCGGTTTTTTACGGGCTGTTCGTGGGGGCCTTCTTTTACCGGAACCTGAGCATCCAGATGCTCTATGAAGTCTTGAGGGATTCGGCGGTTTCCACGGCCGTGGTCATGATCGTGGTCGCCTTTGCGGGCCTCTTCGCCTGGACAGGGTCCACCATGGGAATCATGGACCGGACTGCCAAAGCCCTCTTAGGTTTGACCGAGAACCCGATTGTACTCCTTCTTCTTTTAAACTTCATGTTACTCATTGCCGGCATGCTGCTGGATGCCATTTCCATCTATTATGTTTTTCTTCCCATCTTGATTCCCGTGATCAGGCACTTCGGGTGGGACCCCATGTGGTTCGGGGTTATGATGACCGTCAACCTGGCGATCGGTACCGTAACCCCACCCGTGGCTTTGAATCTCTACGTAGCCGCCAATATGGCCAAAATTTCCATGGAGCGCATCTCCAAGGCCGCAATTCCCTTCATTTTCGCCCTGATCGTTGCGCTCCTGATCGTAACCTACATCCCCTCCCTCTCCCTCTGGCTCCCGCACCTCTTCGGACTGCGGTAGGGTTTTTCACCACAGAGAACGCCGAAAAGAATTCAAATTAACCAAATTCAGAAAAAAGACTGAAAGATATTTCTCTCGCAGAGCGCGCAGAGATAAAAATCCAGTCTAAAAGCAAAAAATATCTTATATGTTTCTTCGCTTTCTCTGCGGCCCCTGCGGCCTCTGCGAGAGTGAGATTTTTAGGTATTGATTTTTCCCTTGTTCTTCTCAATCGTCAAGGAATGTTTCATGATTCTGCCCAGGACCAACGGAGCGATCCTCCCCGTGCGGGCACGAGGACGATCTGACCTTCCCGAATGGGTGACTCCAGATGTTTCCACACCTCTTCCCAACCCATTCCCAGACAGGGGGCGATGGACCGCGCCAAGTCTTTGACTCTGTTCATTCCCGACCCGGGAAGGGTACCTTCAAAATTTTCCAGGATTTGCTCCCCGATGAGTTTTCGCAGAAACGCCCAGTGGCGATTCCGCTCCAGTTCTCCTGAATTCTCCCGGTTCAAAGTTCCCTTCCGCTCCTGTTCTAAGAGGTCTTCCAGGTATTGACGCAGCCCCTGCCGGTATTTGCCCACCGCCCTGCTCAAATGCCACGGCGTTACGGAGGGAGTAGAAGTTAAAGGTTGGCCTTGACCATAATCCCGCCATTCATGGGAAAGAATACGGATCCCCCATTCTTCCGCCTTTTCCCTAACCTCCGTTCCGACATAAGGAGTAAGGAGATTCAGAGTGTAGGGGACGCGGAGAGATTCGGCAAAATCCAGCGTCTGCTGCAAAGTTTGCGGGGTTTCTCCGGGGAGCCCGAGGACGAAGGAAGCCAGGACCCCGATTCCGGCCTCCCGGGTCATCTCCACGGCCCGGCGGGTCTGTCCGGGGGTGATTCCTTTGCGGATCCGTTTCAGAATTTCCGGACTTCCGCTTTCGGCGCCATAGAGCAGCCGTTCGCAGCCGCTTCTCTTCATCCATTGAAGCAATTCCGCGTCGATGGTGTCCACGCGGGAATAGCCGCGCCAGCGAATGGAGAGGCCCCGCCGGTCGAGCTCCTTGCAGATGGCCAGGGCCCGCTCGCGGCGGAAGGTAAATAGATCGTCTTCGATCCGAATCCGGCGAAACCCCAGCCGGGCCAGGGCTTCCATCTCATCCACTACGGCCTCCGGATTCCGGAACCTTCCCCGGGCGCCGATCATCTTTCGGCCCACGCAGAAAACACACCGGTGAGGACATCCCCGGGATGTCATAACGCTGGCCCCGTCCCCGAAGGCCCGGTACTGGGAGAGTTTGAGGAGATGCCAGGCCGGCCGGGGAAGCTGGTCCAGATCCTCGCGGAAATGCCGGGGGGAATTCCGGTAGAGATGGCCGTCATATCCCCGCCAGGACATTCCCGATAGGTCTTGGAAGGCCTTTCCCTTTTGGGCCCGGTCGGCGAGCTCAAGCAAAGTCTCTTCCCCTTCTCCGCGAGCGACAACATCAACCGCCGGGTACTGTTGCAGGATATTCAAATCATCGAAAGAGACGTGAGGCCCTCCCCAAGCCGTAATGACCCCCGGGAAAAGGGCCTTTATTTTTTGGAGAATCCTGGCGGCAATCGGCAGGTTTAGGGAGAATGAAGTCACTCCCGCCAAATCAGGTTGAAACCTGTTTAACGTTTGCTGCAGGCGCCTCAAAGGGGATCGGCTGAGCTGAAGATCCTCCAGGAATACTTCATGCCCTACCTGTTCCAGCCGGGCGCCTAGGTACAGTAGCCCCAAAGGCATGGTGAGACTTTCGACAACAGGATAGGGCGGGTTGACCAGCAGCACACGCATGTTATTGCTTCCTTGATTTGATTTGCATTGACAAATGCATCAAAATCCAGCACATATTAGATGTATTTTCTCCGTCCGTCAATGGAGCATTGCCGGTTAGCCCGTCGGCCGGTCAGCCGGTTTGCCGGTTAGGCCGTCACTTGAGGCACTTGAGTGCACTTAAGGCACTTGANNCCCTTCCGTTCAGCCAAACAGCTGGCCTCTCTGATTCGCCATAAGAAGATCGGTTGCCTGGAGCTTTTGGATCTATACCTGAAGCGCGGCGAGCAATATAACCCCAAGCTGAATGCCATCATATTCAAGGACGTCGATGGGGCCAGAAAGCGGGCCAGGCAGGCCGATAAAGCCTTGTCCAAGGGGGAGGTATGGGGCCCTCTCCATGGGGTCCCGATGACCATCAAGGAATCTTACGATGTAACCGGCATGCCGACAACTTGGGGGGTCCCCCAATATAAGGACAACTATCCGCCAAAGAATGCCCTTGCGGTAGACCGTTTCCTCAAAGCCGGGGTTGTCCTTTTCGGCAAGACCAACGTTCCGCTCTACCTTGCCGATTGGCAGAGCTTCAACGAAATCTACGGGACCACCAACAACCCCTGGGATGTGACCCGGGTTCCCGGCGGGTCCTCCGGAGGTTCTGCTGCCGCTCTGGCTGCCGGGCTGACCGGGATCGAATCGGGAAGTGATATCGGCGCNNCCGGCCCGGATTCTATCGATGGAGCAGGCTGGCAGCTTCGCCTGCCCAGGCCCGCCAAAAAGCAACTCCGGGAATACAAGGTCTCCGTGGTTTATACCGATCCGGAGGCGGAAGTGGATGAGGAAGTTCAGAAGGGGATCCGGGCGGTCGCTGATTTCCTGAAGAAGAACAAAGCCAAAGTTGTTGAAGATGCCAGGCCGAAGTTTGCTTCCCGGGAAGCTTTCCGGAACTACGTCCAGCTTCTTCGTTCAGCCACTTCCGGGCGCTTGACCCCGGAACTGTTCCAGAAAAATCTGGCCGCCTTCAACACCCTCGAACCCGACGACGACAGCTATCAGGCCCAGGCGATTCGGGCTCAGGCCATGTATCACAAGGACTGGCTGGCCTACAACGAGGCCCGCCACAAGATGCGCCTGGCCTGGGCGGAATTCTTCAAAGAGTACGATCTTCTTTTATGCCCCACGGCAACCACCGCCGCTTTTCCGCACAACCAGAAGGGAGAACGCTGGGAGCGGATGGTCATGGTCAACGGAAAGCCCCAGCCTTCCACCACCCAAATGTTCTGGGCCGGTTATTCCTGTAATTTTTATCTCCCCTCCACCATAGCGCCGGCAGGATTCACCCAGGAAGGATTACCGGTGGGAGTTCAAATCGTGGGCCCCCAATACGGAGATTACACCTGCATTTCCTTCGCCCAAATGCTGGAAAAGGAGTTCCAGGCTTTCGTTCCTCCTCCAGGGTTTGAATAATCATTAACCTCATCTCCTCCCCCCCTTGCGTGGGAGGATTGAGGTGGGGGGAATTCAGACCTCCCAAACGCCGCCTTTCGGCTGTCCCGCTCCCCTCCGGGTAAAACGGGGATACTTCGTTAGCCAATTGAATTATTTAATGGCGTTCAACCTTCCAAAAACTTATGTCTGCACCTTGGACATAGTCTATCTGCATAGAGCCCCATAAACCCTTGACCACATTCAGGGCAAACTCTGTATACTAGATCCTGTTCCTCTTTAGAAAGCATCTTCACCTCCGCCACTGGAGCCACAAAACGAAAATAATGCTTATGCCGAGAAACAATCCGCAAGCAAATCTTGGAAATATTTTTGCGTGAATCNNAAGGACGGGTTATTCGCTGTATTTCCCGGCCAGGCGACAGATTAGTTGTTCCCACCCTTTTGATATTTATGATTGTATAAAGTAAGAGCAAGTTCAAATAGCCGTTCTTTGATAATTTTGTCCGCGATGTCCTCAGCTTTAACTTTATAGGTGCCTTCCCTTATTGCTTTCTTGAGCACTGCTAATTTATCTCTTCTTTTTTCAGGAATCACCCTATAACAGACTTTTGGACTTTCTTCGCGGCTCATCTTCCTCTCCTTACACTTGGCGGAACCAATAATTAAATCCAACCATAAATGCGAAGATTGCTCCGATGGCAATCCGGACCATTACTTTTCTA
>PMCE01000327.1:10847-13143 GCA_003154025.1 Syntrophaceae bacterium | reverse complement strand
ACCTCTGACCCCAGGATATCGGTGATTCGATTTTTCATATCTTCTCCTGATTTTTGCTGGCTCTTTAAAATCCCTGAAGCTGCTCATGCTCAACAACGTTGGATTTTTTCAAGCCCAAGATAATCTCTTTCTTCCTTCCGAGTCAACCGATAAAAACCAAAAAAGGGAGCGGTTTCTGAGTGAATGTACCGGTTCTCCTTCATTTCGGGAAGATCTTGGGATTAGGCCGCACGAACTACCGCCGACATCGGTACCCCAAGAAAGCGTATCGCTTGGGGACATCCCATTGATTGGGGACCTTTTCTCTTGTTCCACAACTCCTTTTTTCCTATAATCAGCGCACCCGAAAGAGATTCCTGAATCATAATTTTAGAACGTTAAAATTCCATATTATTCGTAGGCCAAAAGGGCTATCAGACCTCGGTACGCAAAGGCAAAGGCCATGGGAAACCCGGCAGGACATGATCGTGCGCGGCAGGCCGCGCTTCAAGCCCGGATGGGGAGACGGCGGGCGCTAATCACTGCCGCTCTGATCCTCGGATTGTGCGCAGCATTGATAGCCCTGCCCACCCCCGCCGGGCTGTCCCCGGCGGGGCAGCGGGTGCTGGCCATGGCGGCGCTGGCCATCGGATTATGGTGCACAGATATCGTTCCCGCAGGGGTTACCGGGATTATTTTGGTGGCAGCGCTGGTACTCTCAGGCGGCGTGCCCGGTTTGGGGGAGGCGCTGGAAGGATTCGCTGAGCCGGTGGCCTACTTCTTGATTGGGGTCTTGACCCTTGGCTTGGCGGTCTTGCGCAGTGGTTTGGCTGAGCGATTGGCGCGGTTTTTTCTCCGCCATTGTGGCGGGCGCGCCCGGGCTCTCTACCTGCAACTGTTGCTGGCATTCCCGGTGCTCACTTTTATCCTTCCTTCGGCGACCACCCGTACAGGCATTCTCATTCATGTCTATGAGCAGGCGCTGGACCTGAGCCGTGTACCCCGTGGGGACCCCCTGGCCAAGGCGATCATGCTGGCGCTTAATTCCATCAACCGCCTTGCCTCCACCGTACTGCTGACGGGGGGGATCACTCCGATGCTGGCTGCATCCCTTATCGGCGGGATTTCCTGGACCCGCTGGGTCGTACTGATGATCGTACCCTATGGGGTCCTGCTGGCCCTCGGGGCTGCCCTCATCTATTTGCTGCATCGGCGCGGGTTCGACGCTCGATTACCATTATTGCCGACGACAGGGCCGCAGCCCCTGTCCGGCATGGAGATCCGGACGATCATCATCACTCTGGGGACCTCGTTGCTCTGGCTGACAGATGCGTGGCATCACTGGAACCCCGCTCTGCCGGCGCTCCTGGCCTTGGCTTGCCTCTTGACCCCAGGCATTGGGGTATTGACCTGGAGCGATTTCGAGCGCAACTTTGGCTGGACCAACTTTTTTGTGCTGGCCTCTTCGCTATCACTGGCGCGCGCTTTGGCCAGCAGCGGCGCCAGTGCTTGGGTGGCGGATTCCATCGTCCGAATGATCCCGCCTTTCACTCAACATCCGTTCCTGGTTGTGACCGTGCTGCTCCTGGCATCGGCACCGGTGCGTCTGCTGATCCCCAATATCTCCGGCTTCTTGGCCACCACGATCCCGATTGCCATGTCGATCGGCGCAGCCACCGGGCTCAACCCGGTCATTTGCGGTCTGGCCGTGATGATTGCCGGCGATGCCGTCTTGTATTATCCGGCACAGAGCGCCTCGTCCCTGGTAGTCTATGAACGGGGGCACCTCAGTTCATCGGAAATCTTTCGCTTCGGTCTGTGGATGACCCTGGTTGCCTATCTGGTAGTCCTAACCATTGCCTTGCCCTATTGGGCAGCGGTGGGATTGACGCTACGCCTGACTCCTGGTGGGTGAAGTCTCTGCGGATTCGCTCCGGGGCCTGCAATTGCCCCTGGGATATGTCCGAAGTTCGATGCCCGCCCCTTTCTGGCAACCGCTTACCGATCTTCCCTGATTCCCGTGTGCCCTCTACCCCGCTGATTACCAGAATTTGCCGATCCACTCCAGACGCATTCCCCGGTTCCTTGAGCGCACCTCCCCGTAGCCTCCGTGCTGGGAAAACGGGAATAGGAAAAGAGGAGGGGCCCCCCCTGCCCGGGTGGATCCCGCTCTCATCTATTAATTACTCAGCCACAAGTGGGAGAGGTCCTGGTTGAGGAAGTGGCTGGGGAGAAGTTTTAATCCTTTCAGCTTGACCGAGTGGGGGACAATCCGGTGCCACCAAAAAGTCGGGAAACAATAGGCCATCTCCCCCAG
>PMCE01000327.1:1631-10821 GCA_003154025.1 Syntrophaceae bacterium | reverse complement strand
CCAGATAAATTGCAGATCTGGCTCGTCCATGTAGTCGGAGATGTTATAAACGCCGGCGCCATAATTGCCCGCCCGGTAGAGGTTCAGCATGGCGCCATAGTCCTGGACTTTCTGCTTGACGTTCAGACCGATCTGGCGCCACTGATCGGCAACCCAGATGGCGTCAATCTCGTAGGGCATGGCCGTGGGGCGGTTATCTAGTTCGAAGCTGAAGCCTTCGGGCACTCCCGCCTCCCGGAGCAATCGTCGAGCCTCCCGNNGCGAATTCCGATCCCGGCCGCAGCAGGCCGCCCACCCACTTGCCGATGGACATTTTGGACAGGGCTTTGGAGCCTTCCCACCGGTCCAGGGCGAGGGTGAGGGCCCGGCGAACCCGGGGGTCACTGAAGGGCTTCTTTTCGCAGTTGAAGATGATCGAAACACACGTGGTCATGGAGTTCTCCTGCACGCGCACCTGGTCCCCCATGGCCCGCACCAGGTCGTCGCGCTGGGTCGGGGGGAATCCCCGGAACTCCACGTGCACCCGACCGGCCCGGATTGCCGAAACCCGCGCCGAGGTGTCCTGGATGAATAGGGCCCGGTACCCGTCCAAGTAGGGCAGGCCTTTCTGGAAATAGTCCTCGTTGCGTTTCCCCACCCAGTGGGAACCGGCCACGTGCTCCACGAATTTGAACGGGCCCGTGCCCATGACGTTCCTCTCGTACCAGCGCATGTTCTTGGCCAGGATCTCCGCCTTGTAGATGTAGTTCCAGGGCGAGGCCAGGCTGGCCAGGAAGGAGACCGAGGCCCATTTGAGATGGAAAACCACCGTGGAGTCATCGGAGGCTTCCACCTTTTCCACGCAAGAATAAAAAGCGAAGCGCGGACTGATGACTCCCTGGGGAGGAAAGATGATCTTTTCGTAAGTGGCCTTGACATCCCTCGAAGTCAGAATGCTCCCGTCGTGGAATTTCACCCCCTTGCGGATCTTGAAGGTATAGGTCCTCTGGTCCTTGGAGACGGTCCAGCTCTCGGCCAAGTCCCCGACCACCTTGGGATACTGGTCTTCATCAAATTTGAGCAGAAGGCTGTAGTGGGGAGATATGGGGTGGATCAGGCCAAAGGTGCTCTCCCGGTGCCCGTCATAGCTAGGGGGTTCCCCTCCGACGGCGAAGATCAAGGTTCCGCCCCGCTGGGGCTTCTCTTCCGTCGCCGCGTAGCCCGCCGAAACATGGGAGAGAAGGAGAAAGAAGAGAATCACCGCCCCTTGCCGACAAAGCACATGAAACCCCCTGCCCCCTTTCCATCCGGCCATTTCCAGCCTCCTTTCCTTTTGGTTCATTGAAAATTTTCGCCTCCTCCGGGCCTCCGACCGGCCTGTTAATCCCTTTCCTCATCAAAAGACCGCAGGCTTTGGAGAAGAAGAGCGGAGGTAATACTGTTGACTCGATTGACCCAAATAAGTGTTTTTAAAGATCGGACATGTGCCTCAGATGCCAGGTCTCGACTGGCAAGACAATCAGGTCCATCTCTGTCTCCCCGCGCAAGGTTATTTCAAATTTCAAAACCCGGCGCCTAAAATCAGAAAGTCTCGATATGGCGCATGGCCATTCGTGTTGGATTCTTTTCAGGCCCAAGATAATCTTTTTCTCTCTTCCGAGTCAACCTCTAAAAAAGCTGACCGCAGGTCATTTCCTAGGGTTCCTTTTAGGGGTTAGATAGCCCATGACTTGGGCACACGAAAAAAGAATCATTTGATATTTGCCCTGGCTTCGGGGGATTGTGGGGGGGGCTTGAACGTGCAGAGTGGAATCGAACTGTGGACGATTTATCCGGCTCTTCAGGTTCGCGGATTCTTGAGGAAAAGAGAGGGCACATCCATAATTTGCCATGGGACGGCCTTTTCTTGACCTAATGTATAAAGACAAACACGAAGCATTATTTCCTGAAAGTTTTCCTGAAAGTTTTGCTTGATAAGTTTTACAAAAAAGCATATATTCCTACCAGTAACCCACGGGAGATGAAATTTCTTTCAACCTTTGGACTGAGCATGAAAACATGGCGAGAGGTGAGGACATTAGAGTAATGATGCACCACATCAATTGCTCCCTAAGAAATTGCAGATTAACCGCCCCTTATCCTACGCCTCTTCGATCGTGCTTCATATGATCCTGACCTAAAACATAAATCCATTATCAACCTCATGATAATTCTTGGTTCCATGGTCGCAGGATTTGCCCTTTAAAGGGAAGGTTCTTAATTGGTGAGTCCAATGGCTCTTTTAAACGATCGAAGAAAGCATCCAAGATACCCGGTTAACCTTCCTGTTTTTATCTTCTACGCAGAAAAGAGGGCTGTGGCTCACACACTGGATGTAGGCCTGGGAGGAATGAGAATATATACCAACAAGGTTTTCGCCTCCCAACGAGAATTTCTGTTTCAATTAGTTCTGCAACGAAAAAGCATCTGGATAAAAGGACGATTCGTTTTCGAACAAGCCCAACCCGAATTGATCAATTTCTCATGTATTCAGTTTGAAAAGATTACAAAAGAAAGCATTATTAATCTGCAAGAATTTCTCCAGAACTCGCAGAATTTATGGAAAAAAGAGTGCCTAGATTTGGAGGTTCGAATTAGAGAAAGGGAGGCTGAATTGGCGAAAGCCAATGATTTATTGGAGGTCGAGACTGAAAGACGGAAGCGAGGGGAGCATGTTATTAAAGAGTTCGGAGAGCGACTCGGTTCTTTATCATCGGTATTTTCGGATGATCGAGAGAAAAGACTAAGAATGATCGTCCAAGGGTTCGATGACCGTATTGAGGCCTTGCTATTGGCGCTTATCAATGGGCTCAATAATATTCAGTTCCTTTTAAAGGGGGAGAACGTTGTTGACCAGCTCTCTTTTGAGCAGATCATTTTCAGCGTTCAAAACAATTATAAAGAGGTTCGGAAGGCGCTGGAGAACTTAGGGCCATCCATTTCCGATGAATTCGGAATATTGGAGACTGTCGGCTGGCAATGCAAGGAGCTTAAGAATATTTGTTATGCATTCCAGAACGGGAAAGAAGATGGTGTCCGGGAAGATTCGGATCCGGCGAAATTCACTTGGCGCGGGGCCGAAGAGGGACTTGACTAAGTTGTAATAGCAGCGATTTGATCTGACATTTCCCTACAGGTTATGCAGCTGTCTGTGCGGGTTCCCGGATAGGATTTCTATAGCTGAAGGGAAAATGCTTATTGGAACCGTGATTGTGAGGATGAGTTTGGGGAAGGTAGATACAAAATAACAATGCAACAAGAGGCTTTGTGTTTTGATTGGAATGGCAGCAATTATTGAGAACCGCAAAAGTAATGCAATGAAACTACACCGTTTTAACCTGTGTTTATGGGCTTTTCGCGGTGGCCATGGGTTGCAATACTTATGTTGCTTTCTATAATACATGGGGGAATGCGGGGGAAGTGAAGGGAGGTCCAGGAGGGCCGTCTTGCTATTTCTTCGCGAGGCACCCTCTTTCGTCTACGAAGCCGGGGGGAACCTACGGCAATCTACTCGGGAAGGCGCAGGCGCACGAATCCCTCGGCATACTTGCATCCGGCCAGTTTGCCCACCGCCTCGGCGCGGTCCATCATTCTCTTTCTGATCCCTTCCAGGTCGGATACCTGGGATTTATGGAGGGAGAGAGCTTTTATCTTCAGGTCGAAGGTTTCCGTCACGTCCACGTAAAAATTGGCATTCTCCGGAACAAAGCTGTGGAGGAAGACTTCCTTGACCTTGTGGGGCTTCAACCCGGCCTTGACGTGCTCGGGAAAGGACAGCAGGTCGCGGGCCAGCGGGTAACATGCGTCCAGCGTGGCCTCTCCGATGGCCCGGTGGTCGGAATGGTTCACGAACCCGTAGTTCTTGTAGTAGAAAAAACTGGGGTCCATGGTGAAAACGATGTCCGGCCGGAATCGCCGGATGGATATCACCACTTGTTCTTTCAGTTTGAGGTCCGGAACCAGCTCTCCATCCACATAATTTAGGAAATGCACGCCCCGCACACCCAGGGCCCTGGCCGCATCTTCCTGCTCCTTCTTCCGGATGTCCGAGAGCCTGTCTCCGGTCATGTTCTCGTCCGAACTTCCCCTCTGGCCCGTGGTGGCGATGAGGTATAAAACCTCCGCGCCCTGCGCGGCGGCCTTGGCCACGGTGGCGCCGGCCCCAAAGTCGTTGTCGTCCGGATGGGCGCCTATGACCAGGACGATTTTCCCCTTGAAATCAATCTCGTCCATATCTCTTACCCGGAAACCCGGCGCAAGGCGACCTTTGGTCGATTGCCCGCCTTCGAAGAACCGCAAGTCGTAAAAGAAAACCTACGCTCTCGCGACTTACGCCTTGCGACTTGCGGTTTTTTATCACTTGATCTCTTTGATGATCGCTTCGGTCATCTGGAGGGTGGTGTTCTTTCCGCCCAGGTCGGGGGTCTTCACCTGGCCCTTGTTCAGGACCGCCTCGGTCGCCTTCTCAATTTTGCGGCCCACTTCACCGGCCTTGGGATCGTTAAATTTGGTGCCCAGCCAGTCGAACATCATCCCGCCGGAGAGGATGGCGGCGACGGGGTTCACGATGCCTTTTCCGGCGATGTCCGGCGCGCTTCCGTGGATCGACTGGAAGAGGCCGTGCTTATCCCCCACTTCCGCCGAGGGGGCCAGGCCCAGGCTTCCGATGGTTCCCGCGCCCAGGTCGGAAAGGATGTCCCCGAACATGTTCTCGGTCACGATGACGTCAAAGTGCCAGGGCTTCTGGACCATGAGGACCGTCAGGGCGTCCGTGTAGAAGTGTTCGATCTTAATGTCGGGATACTCTTTGGCCACATCCCTGAAGACCTCTTCGAAGAAGGCATAGGCCTCGACCACATTGGACTTGGTCGTACAGGTCACCCTCTTCACTCCGTCCTCGGGGGCTCCTTTGCGCCGCCGGGCCATCTGAAAGGCGGCCCTCACGATCCGCTCCGTCCCGATGCGGGAGATGATCAGCGGGTTCACCGCCGCCTCGTTGCCGATTCGGAACCCGCCCTTTCCGAAGGTGTACAGTCCCTCCGTGTTCTCCCGGAAGATCACATAATCGATCCCTTTTTCATTGGCCTTCTTCAGGGGGGAATCGATTCCTTTGTACAGCTTCACCGGCCGAATGTTGGCGTAGAGGTCGAGGTCCTGCCGGTAGATGTATCCCGACTGGACTTCTCTTCCGTCCGGCAGGCGAACATCGGGAAGGCCGATGGCTCCCAAATAGACCGCATCCGCTTTCCTCACTTTTTCAATGTCTTCCTGACCAAAAGGGGAGCCCGTTCTCTTGTAACGGGCCGCGCCGATCTCCAGCTCGGTGAATTTAGCCTCCACGGACGTCCCCGCCATGGCCGCCCGAATGACTTTCAACCCCTCAGCGACAATCTCGGGACCCACTCCGTCCCCCGGGAGTACGACGATTTGATACACGCTCATGCCTTCTCCTTTCTTCATTTGGAAACTTGAAACCTTATTTTAGCTTTGCCAAAGCCTCCGCCTTCCTCTTTTCCACGGCGGCGATGGCTTGCGCCCGTGTCATGACCAGCTTGGCCCGGTTGTAAACCGGAATGTCCACCATCTTCCCGTCCAGGTTTACCGAGGAGGTCCCTTTCCTCAGCCCTTCCTCGAAGACCTCCACGGTGCGGCGGGCGAACTCCACTTTTTCCTGCGCCGGGGTGTAAGCCCGGTTGATCACCGCCACCTGATCGGGATGGATGCAGGAGGCTCCCTCGCAGCCGATCTGCCGGGCCCGCGAGACCGACCGCTCGAAGGCTTCCAGGTCGCGGAACCCGGCGATGCTCCCCACCAGCCCCATGGGACGGATCCCGACCGGTTTGCAGACGATTACAATATAGGAGAGAGGGTAAAAAATCTCCGTCCCGTCCGGCGAAGGCTCCACTCCGAGTTCCAGGCAGTAGTCTTCCGGCCCGATGAACATGGACTCGATCCGCGGGCTGGCCGTGGCGATCTCCTGGGCTTTCAGCAGCCCCTTCGGGGTTTCGACCAAAATGGATATCTGGACGTGGCCCGGTTTCATGCCCCGCTGCCTCTCCAGCTTTTCAATCACGGACTCCAGGTTGCGCACCTCTTCCGCCGATTCGGCCTTGGGCAGGGTAATGCCGTCCAGGCCGGGATAGACCGAGGCCTCCAAATCTTTGAGAAACATGTAAGGATCTTTGTTGATCCTTACCCCCACTTCCGCCCCGCCCTTGGCGGCCAGCGCGAGCGAATCCTTGACCAATCGCCGGGCGTTTTCTTTCTCCGCCAGAGGAACCGCGTCCTCCAGGTCCAGGAGGATCGCATCGGCCCCGCGCTGGTAGGCCTTTTCCACAAAGCGGGGAATATTCACCGGAAGAATTAATGTGGAACGTCTGATCATTCTTTCCATGCCGAAACTCCCTCACCGAAAAATTTTTTCCGCTTCACTCTTTTACATATATCATTATATTTCTCTTAAACCAACCCCAAGTTTATGAACCCGGTAATTCGGACCGCAGACCTTAGACTTCAGACATCAGATTAAAGCCAAGAACGGCCAAGGTTCATAAACTAAAAGGTACCGAAGAGTAAGTACTCTGCAAAAATCCCCCCTGTCCCCGCTTTTTGCAGGGGGGTTGGAGAGGATTTCAGGGGTTGGTTTCCAAATAGGAGTCTCCTTGCAAAATCTCAAGATCCTTCATATAAGAGGTCGAAGGATGTAGTCTGATGTCTGGGGTCTGAAGTTCGGTGTCTGTACTTGCATTTATGAGCCGCCCGGAGAAAGCTTCGTCCCCTCCCCTTCATTTCTCATCCCCTGATTTTCAAATCTGTGTTATAGTAAATGCCGTCAATCTTAACCGAAAGGGGATTTACCGATGAAAAAAGCTTCCATTCCTTGGGGATGCTGGAGGGGGAACAAGAGTCTGCCTCTCACCTTTCCGAACAATTGGAAGATCGCCATGGCCTCCATGGGGGATGCTCCTGACGTAAGCCAGGAGGACATCCGCAAGGCCTTTCAGAACCCCATCGGCCAGGAGCCGATTCGCAAGCTGGCGGAGGGGAAGAAAACCGCGGTCATTGCGGTGGACGACCTGACCCGCCCGACCCAGGCCCATCGATTCCTGCCCTTCGTCGTGGAGGAATTGAACCAGGCCGGCATCCAGGATGAAAACATCAAGATCGTCATGGCCATCGGCTGCCACCGCCCCCTGATGAAGGCCGACCAGGAGAAGAAGCTGGGGAAGAAGATGGCCAACCGCTTCTCCGTGTACAATCACCATCCGTTCGAGAACGTGGTCAATGTGGGGACCACGAAGCGGGGAACGCCGGTCATCATCAACCGCTACTTTGTGGAAGCCGACGTCAAAGTCGGAATCGGCTTCATCACCCCCCACCCCATCGCCGCCTTCGGGGGAGGGGGAAAGATCGTCATTCCCGGCATGGGGTCCATCGACACCATCCACAAGAATCACACCCCCGCCCACCAGGGAAAGATCGGGAGCACGGGTTTCTCCAAGGGCTATGATATCAACTCCAATGAACTCCGGGCGGATATCGAAGACGGGGCCCGCATGGCCGGGTTGAGCGCCATCGTGAACTCGGTGGGAACCACGGAGGGGAAGACCGCCGGGGTCTTCGTGGGAGACCTCGTTCAGGCCCATCGTGCCGCCGTGGACTGCGCCAGAACGGTATACCGGACAGAGGCCCCCTGCGACGTGGATGTGGGGATTTTCAACGCCTTCCCTGAAGATACCGAACTGGTGCAGGCGCAAAAGGCCATGAATGTCTGGACCGGGAATGAGACCTGCCGCCTGGTGAGGGAGGGAGGAAAGGTGGTCATCGCCACGGCCAGTTCAGACGGGCTGGGGTTTCATTCTCTCGGGGACCGGGGGATGAGGCTCTATGGCCCCGTGACCCGGCGCAAGGCGGTTACGGGCATATTCGACGGCCGGAAGATCATCGTCTTCTCCCCCAACTGTTCCCGGTCCGACCTGCTGGAACGGTATCCGGAACAGGTGATCATCCGGAATACCTGGAAGGATGTTTTGGACGAATTAAAAAATGGGTCGTCGGGGCAGAGCGTTTCCATCTTCCCCAACGGTTCGCTGCAGTATATACCGGTGGATTAAAAAAAAGGAATCAGGTTTCAGGACTCAGGTCACCCCCTCTATTCCCCGACCGGGAGTAGAGGGGGTTTTTTTATTGCGAATTGCGCATTGTTCCTGACTCCTGATGCCTGATTCCTGGTTCCTTACTCTTTGCTCAGCCACAGGTGGGAGAGGTCTTGGTTGAGGAAGTGGCTGGGGAGGAGTTTCAATCCCTTCAGTTTCGCCGAGTGGGGAATGATCCGGTGCCACCAAAAAGTCGGGAAACAATAAGCCATCTCCCCCAGAACCCGCTGCTGGTATTGCTTGCAGAGATTCCGCCGCTCGGCCGGGTCCAGGGTCCGGTTCTGCCTCTGGTAGAGATCATCCAGGATCGGGTCCTTGTACCGGCCGTAGTTATGCGACGATTTATCCGCCGAAAGGGACCAGGTGAATTGCAGGTCGGGTTCGTCCATGTAGTCGGAGATGTTATTGACGCCGGCGCCATAATTGCCCGTCCGGTATAGGTTCAGCATGGCGCCGTATTCCTGGACCTTCTGCTTGACGTTCAGACCGATCTGGCGCCACTGGTCGGCAACCCAGATGGCGTCGATCTCGTAGGGCATGGCCGTGGGGCGATTATACAGATCGAAGCTGAATCCCTCGGGCACTCCCGCCTCCCTTAGCAATCGGCGGGCCTCTTTCCGGGACGCCTGGATGTCCCGGGAATAGCCGGGAATTTGGACGAGTTCTTCTTCGGTGAGGGCGAATTCCGATCCCGGCCGCAGCAGGCCGCCCACCCACTTGCCGATGGACATTTTGGACAGGGCTTTGGAGCCTTCCCACCGGTCCAGGGCGAGGGTGAGGGCCCGGCGGACCCGGGGGTCATCGAAGGGCTTCTTTTCGGAGTTGAAGATGAGCAAGAGGCACGTGGTCATCGAGTTCTCCTGCACCCGGACCTGGTCCCCCATGGTCCGCACCAGGTCGTCCCGCTGGGTCGGCGGGAATCCCCGGAACTCCACGTGCACCCGGCCGGCCCGGATTGCCGAAACCCGTGCCGAGGTGTCCTGGATGAAAAGGGCCCGGTACCCGTCCAAGTAGGG
>PMCE01000327.1:0-1571 GCA_003154025.1 Syntrophaceae bacterium | reverse complement strand
CGAGGCCAGGCTGGCCAGGAAGGAGCTCGAGGCCCATTTGAGATGGAAAACCACCGTGGAGTCATCCGGAGTCTCCACTTTTTCCACGCACGAATAAAAAGCGAAGCGGGGGCTGATGACTCCCTGGGGAGGAAAGATGATCTTTTCGTAAGTGGCCTTGACATCCTTCGAAGTCAGAATGCTCCCGTCGTGGAATTTCACCGCCTTGCGGATCTTGAAGGTGTAGGTCCTCTGGTCCTTGGAGACCGTCCAGCTCTCGGCCAAGTCCCCGATCACCTTGGGGTAGTGATCTTCGTCAAATTTGAGCAGAAGGCTGTAGTGGGGGGAGATGGGGTGGATCAGGCCAAAGGTGTTCTCCCGGTGGCCGTCATAGGTCGGGGGTTCTCCTCCAACGGCGAAGATCAAGGTTCCGCCCCGCTGGGGCTTCTCTTCCGTTGATGCATAGCCGGCCGAGGCAAAGAACAGGAGAGCCAGGAAGAGAATCAAGCTTCTATCCCGGCAAATCTTAAGAAAGGGTCTGCTGCCTTTGAATCCGGCCATTTCCATCCTCCTTTCCTCGGTCGTCATTCCGACGGCCCAAGAGATCTCTTGCAGGACCATAAAGTTCAGTTGCCTTTTGTTTTATAACTTTCAACTTGAGGCACTTGAGAGCACTTAAGGCACTTGAGGCACTAAATAACCCCCTTCTCTTTCAGCTCTTTCAACTTTTCCTCTCCCAGCCCAAGCCAGTCTCTCAGGATTTCCAGGTTGTGGGCGCCTTTGGGCGGACCGGCGAATTCCACCGATCCGGGCGTGGCCGAGAACCGGGGAACCAGCCCCTGCATCTTGATCTTGCCCAGCTCGGAGTCGAGGATCTCCACGATATCCTGACGGCTAAGAAAGTGGGGGTCCTGGAATTGATCGGCCACGCTGTAAACCGGCCCGATCGCCGCCTCATATTCCTCGAAGGTGGACAGGACTTCCTGAAAGGCATGCCCCTGGATCCACTGGCCGAGGAGGCCGTCCAGTTCGTTCCCGTTTTTATAGGCTTCGGGCAGAGTGGAAAAACGGGGGTCTTTCTCCAGGCCCAACAGGCGGATGATGCGCTCCACGATGGCCGGGGCATTCGAGGAAAAGGCCACCCAGCGGCCGTCTTTGGTCTGGTAGGCGTTGCGCGGCGCCCCTCCCCCCATCCCCCGGTTTCCCGACCGCTGCTGCACGAAGCCCAGCTGGTCGAAGTAGGAGACTTGAGCCCCGAGAATGTAGAACAGGGGCTCGTAGAGGCTCAGGTCGATGACCTGTCCTTCTCCTTTGCCGCCGCCCGCATCCCGCCAACGGAGGGCAAACATCACCGCCGCCGCCCCGAAAAGCCCGGCGATTCCATCGGCCAGGGCCATGCTGGGCAGAGTGGGAGGGCCGTCCTTCGCACCCGTAATGTGCGCAAAACCGCTCATGGCCTCGGCAACGGTGCCGAAACCCGGCCGGTGTGCATATGGACCGCTCTGCCCGAACCCGGTAACCCGCAGCATAACCAGCCCGCGGTTGACCGCATGAAGAACATCGAAGCCCAGACCCCATCGTTCCAGGGTGCC
>PMCE01000199.1:2640-5596 GCA_003154025.1 Syntrophaceae bacterium | reverse complement strand
ATGGACGCGGTGGACCGGATGCGGGCAAAGGGGATACCCGTGGGCCTGCTGAAGCTCCGGCTCTGGCGTCCCTTCCCCTTCGAGGATATCCGCAAAGCCGTGCAGGGGGTGGAGATGCTGGTGGTGATGGACCGGGCGATCTCCACGGGAGGAATCGGGGGACCGGTGGCTTCGGAAATGAAATCCGCCCTCTACGGACAGGCCAAGCGGCCCAAGATCATCAGCTTCATCGTCGGTCTGGGCGGGCGCGACGTGCCCCCCGAACACTTCGAGGAGATGATCGATCAGGCGTTGAAACTAAAGAGCAAGAGGAAGATCGAGGAGTTTTACACCATCGGAATCAGGGGATAATGCAGGATACAGGTAACAGGATTCAGGAGTCAGGAATCAGGAATCAGGAAAAGAAAGAGAAATTCATTCCTGAATCCTGAAGCCTGATTCCTGGCTTTACCATAAGGGAGTTCCAAATGGACAAATACCAAGTCTTCGTTCCCAAGTTGGTCAGCGGCCGGGAGCCCATCGTTTCCGGGCACCGGGCCTGCCAGGGTTGCGCCGAAGTCCTGGCGGTCCGGTATGTTCTAAAGGCCCTGGGCCGCAACACGGTGATCGCCAATGCCACGGGATGCATGGAGATCATCTCCTCTGCCTTCCCGAACACCGCCTGGACGGTTCCCTGGATTCACGTGGCCTTTGAGAATGCCGCGGCCGTGGCTTCGGGAGTGGAGGCCGGCCTGAAGGTATTNNGGCCGCATCCCCAAGAAATACATCAAGGTCGTGGGCATGGGGGGAGACGGGGGCACCTCCGACATCGGGCTCCAGGCCCTGTCGGGCGCCCTGGAGCGCGGCCACGACATGATCTACTGCTGCTTCGACAACGAAGCCTACATGAACACCGGGATCCAGCGGTCCAGTTCCACCCCCTTCGGCGCGATGACCACGACTACCCCCCCGGGCAAAACGAGCTTCGGCCAGATGACCTGGAAGAAGAACATGGCCGCCATCTGCGCCGCCCACGGGATTCCCTACGTGGCCACGGCCTGCTCCAGCTATCCCTTCGACCTCATGGAGAAGGTGGAAAAGGCCAAAGCGATCCAGGGACCCTCTTACATCCATATTCTCTCGATCTGTCCCACGGGATGGAGGATCCCTTCGGACCTGGCCATCCGCTACGGCAGGCTGGCCGTGGAGACCGGGGTCTTCCCCCTCTACGAGGTGGAGCGGGGAAAATACAAGATGTCCATGGACTTCCCCAAGCTGAGACCCATCCAGGACTACCTCCAGGGACAGGGCAGGTTCCGCCACCTGACCCCGGACCTGATCGAGAATATCCAGGCAAGAGTGCTCGATGAGTACAAGTCTCTCAAGGCCAAGGTGGAGCTGGGGAAAGCCATCTGAGCGATTGCCCATTGCGCATTAAGAAGAACCAGAACCATTGCGGATTGAAAAAGTAAGAAGGCCTGGCTAGGAATTTGTAGGGGCGACCCGCCGGGTCGCCCGTTCAGAGTTCGGAGTAGCGGCGGGTTTGAAGCCCGCCCGATAGAAAAAGCGAAACTCCATTCCAAAGTCCATGGAGAATAAAATGGATTTGAAAAAAGTGAGTGAGATCATCGACAAGTACAACGCCGAGAAGAACTGGCTGATCGGCATCTTCCAGGACATTCAGGCGGAGTACCGGTATCTCCCCAAAGAGGCGATCGGCCTGGTGGCCAATCGCCTGAAAATCCCCGTGACCCAGGCTTACGCGGTGGCCACCTTTTACAAGTCCTTCAGCCTGGTGCCGCGCGGGGAACACGAGATTCACGTCTGCCTGGGCACGGCCTGCCACCTGCGGGGAGGCCAGCGGCTGGTGGAAAATTTCGAGCGCACCCTGGACGTGAAGGCGGGAGACACCACCAAAGACATGAAGTTCACCCTGGAGACCGTGAACTGCCTGGGGGCCTGCGCCCTCGCTCCGTTGGTTCGGGTAGACCAGAAGAATTACGGCAAAGTCACCGCCGACCAGATCCAGAAGATCGTTAAAGAATACCGACCGGATGGGGAAGGAAAATCCCATGGAAAAGATTAAGACGCTGCCAGACCTGGAAAAACTGAAAAAAGTCATCCTAACGGAGTTGAAGCCCGGTCATCCGGAAGTCACCGTATGCGGGGGAACCGGGTGCCTGTCCAACGGCGCCGAGCAGGTCGTCGAGGCCCTGGCCGGGGAGATGAAGAAACAGGGGCTGGATGGGAAGGTAACCCTGAAAAAGACCGGATGCCACGGGTTCTGCGAGCGGGGTCCCCTGGTGACCGTTTACCCGCAGGAGATTTTCTACCAGCGGGTCGCGGTCAAGGACGCGGCGGAGATCGTGGGAGAGACCCTGATCAAGGGGAACACGGTCGAACGTTTGCTCTACGAGGACCCCCAGAGCAAGGAGAAGATCCCCCGTCACGACGAGATTCCGTTCTATAAACACCAGGTCCGCATCGCCCTCCGGAACAACGGGAGGATCGACCCCACCAATATCCGGGAGTACATCGCCAACGGCGGATACACCGCCCTGGGCAAGGCTTTGACATCCATGACCTCCGAGGAGATCATCTCCACCGTGGAAAAGGCCGGGTTGCGGGGGCGCGGGGGGGGCGGGTTTCCCACCGCGAGGAAATGGAGATCCTGCAAGGAAGCCCACGGGGATGCGCGATACGTGGTCTGCAACGGAGACGAAGGGGACCCCGGGGCGTTCATGGACCGGTCCATCATGGAGGGCGACCCCCACAGCGTGATCGAGGGGATGATCATCGGGGCTTTCGCCATCGGGTCCAACCAGGGGTATATCTACGTGCGGAACGAATATCCCCTGGCGGTGAAGAATCTGACCATCGGTCTGGAGCAGTGCCGGGCGTACGGGTTCCTGGGCAAGAACATCTTCAACTCCGGTTTCGACTTCGAAATCCGGATTAACCGCGGCGGCGGGGCCTT
>PMCE01000199.1:0-2606 GCA_003154025.1 Syntrophaceae bacterium | reverse complement strand
GGGAGCCGACTGGTTCGCCTCCCTGGGAACCAAGGGGAGCAAGGGGACCAAAGTCTTCTCCCTGGTGGGAAAGGTGAAGAACACCGGGCTGGTGGAAGTGCCCATGGGCATTACCCTGAAGGACATCATCTTCAAGGTCGGCGGGGGCATGCTGAAGGACAAGGAGTTCAAAGCCGTGCAGACCGGGGGTCCTTCGGGAGGGTGCATCCCCAAGTCGCTCATCGACATGAAGGTGGATTTCGACGAGCTCACCAAGGCCGGGTCCATGATGGGATCGGGCGGCATGATCGTCATGGATGAGACCGACTGCATGGTGGACGTGGCCAAATACTTCACCAAGTTCCTGGAAGAGGAGTCCTGCGGAAAGTGCGTGCCCTGCCGGGAGGGCGTGCGGCGGATGAAAGAGGTGCTCATCGACATCTCCGAGGGGCGGGGGACCGAAGAGTCCATCCCCCTGATCGAGGAGCTGGCCGAGGCCATTACCTGGGGGTCTCTCTGCGCCCTGGGAGGAACCGCGGGCAACCCGGTTCTCTCCACCCTGCGCTATTTCCGGAACGAATACGAGGCCCACATCAGGGAGAAACGGTGCCCGGCCGGGGTCTGCAAGGAGCTGATCACCTATTCGATCCTGGAAGACCTCTGCACCGGCTGCCACCGCTGCTTCCGCGAATGCCCGCAGAAGGCCGTGTCCGGGGAAGTGAAGAAGCCCCATGTCATCGACCCGGCCAAGTGCATCAAGTGCGGCATCTGCTACGACGTCTGTAAATTCGACGCGGTGGCCAAAAAATAAAAATTTAACCGCAGAGAACGTAGAGCACGCAGAGATCGAACTGCAGGCAAAGAAAAAACCAGGACTCCCCAAAATCATTATTTGCCTTTACGATTATAAATTCCTCTGCGTTCTCAGCGTTNNTCACGATCGACGGAATGGCGTGCAAGGCGCTTCCGGAGGCCACGGTCCTTCAGACGGCCCGGGAAAGCGGAATCGAAATCCCCACCCTCTGCCACAATGAATCTTTGGGCCCGGAGGGAAGGTGCCGGCTCTGCATGGTGGAGGTGAAGAAGGGAAACCGGGTCCGCCTGGTGACTTCCTGCCTCTACCCAGTGGAAGAGGGACTGCAGGTCCAGACCCAGACGGAAAAAGTGAAACTGGTCCGCAAAATGATCCTGGAGCTCCTGTGGGCGCGGTGCCCCGACTCTGAGGTCATTGCCGAAATGGCCCAGAAGATGGGAGTGGAGAAGTTCCGCTTCAAACCCGACGAGGGAAACTGGAAGTGCATCCTCTGCGGCCTGTGCGTCAAGACCTGCGAAGAGGCCGTGGGGGTGAGCGCCATCGGACTCTCCATGCGCGGCTCCATCAAGAAGGTGGGAACTCCCTATACCGAGCCCACCGGCGTCTGCATCGGCTGCGGGGCCTGCCATTACATCTGCCCCACCGGGGCCATCGCCATGTCGGAAAAGGAAGGCCTGCGCAGCATCTGGGGGAGGGACTTCAAGATGGCCGCCTGCCCGGTGTGCGGGAATTACTTCGCTCCCGAATACCAGCTCGAATGGATGGCCAAAACCACCGGCGTCTCCCTCGATTTCCTGAAGACCTGCCAGAACTGCCGGAAATAAGAGGCGTCCGTCCATCACCATTTCGGAAAAACCAAAGGGGGCTCGAAGCCCCCTTTTTCATTTGGTCCTTGAAACTCTTTCGAAAACCCAATGGCACATCGAGGAAAAGGACGGGGCCGCAGTGATCCTGGGCCTCAACCCGAATACCTTGAGAGCGAGGATGCATAAGCTCGGGTTATTCCAGGCGGAGGACAAGGAGCCAGATAAGCTTTCCGGCATCCCTCAAAGGTCCCCTCAATTTATGGAGGTTCCACCAAATATTGAGGCCTAACAAATTGTTTCAACCTTCTCTACGCTTCTCCCCTACTATCTAATCCCGCGTTTTTAAAGGATGATTCCAAACTCTTACCTTTCCCGGTTGTTGGCAGGCCATTTGCAGGTGCCTTAAGCATGATTATGGTCATGCTCACCCCATAGAGAGTTCCTATTATTTTTGGGGAAGGGAATATGACTTAACGAAGGGCTATGAAAGTTTTTTAAGGAGGTGAAGAAAGGAGGGNNGTTGGCGATAGTTTTAGTGATGATGCTTTTGTCTATCGGAGGATGTTGGACAGGGTGGGATGTAGATGACAGAGGTGGAAGAGGTGGAGGACATGACCGGGATGGAGGTCATGACGGGGGTCAAAGGCATGAAGAACGAGCTTAGGAAAGAAAGGAGAGCATCACGATAGCGCCGGTTAACATGAGGTTACATTGGGAGGGGACATACAAGCACGGGAAAATTGAATCTGNNAAGCGCTAAAGATTAAACTTGTAAGGAGACAGATCATGAAACGAAAGGCTTTTCCAGTTACACTCGTTGTGGTGATGGCGGCGTTTCTATCCGCTATTTTTTTCGTCAATGCAAGTTTCTCTTTTGCAGCCTCAGACAAAAAGAAATCGTCGGCAGTTCCTATCCCCTCTGCTGTCGACTATACTGAGGCCCAGATCAAACAGCTTCAAAACGAGCTAAATATCACCGAGGCCCAGAAAGAATTATGGAATAACCT
>PMCE01000392.1 GCA_003154025.1 Syntrophaceae bacterium | reverse complement strand
AGACCATGGCCAGCCTTCGCCGATAACGGAAAGAAGCGCCGTGGGAGGAAATTCCTTCACCCCGGAAATACAGCGTCCCCCGTGTAAGTTTGAGAAGTCCGGCCAGAGCCTGGAGCAAGGTACTCTTCCCGGCGCCGTTGGGACCGATAAGCGAGAGGATTTCTCCGTCGTCGATTCCCACGGCGGGGATGTCCAGGACTATCTTTCCCCCGCGGATCAGGTGGAGGTCTTTGGCCTCCAGGATAGTTCCGGCAGAGTTCAACGGGGCCTCTCCCTCTGCTGTATGTGGGTGAGAACCAGGTTGATCAGGAAGGCCAGCAGCAGGAGGATGACGCCCAAGGCGATTGCTACGTCGAAGTTTCCCCGGCTCGTCTCCATGACCGTGGCCGTGGTCAGGACGCGGCTGTATCCCCTGATGTTGCCGCCCACCATGATGGAAGCCCCCACCTCGGAGATGACCCCTCCGAATCCGGCCATCACCCCGGCCAGGAGGGGAAGACGGGCCTCCTTCACCAGGATCCAGATCATCTGCCACCGGGTTGCCCCCAGGGCAAGGATCTGTAACCTGAGGTTTCTGGGCAGGGCCTGAATGGCCGCCAGGGTGATGCCCATGACGATGGGGGTGGCGATGATGGCCTGGGCCAGGATCATGGCGGCCGGCGTGTACAGGATCTCCAGGAACCCCAGGGGCCCGTTTCTCCACAGAAAGAGGGTCACGAAAAGGCCCACCACCACAGGGGGAAGGCCCATGCCGGTGTTGATCAGGCTCACCACGAACTTTCTTCCCGGAAACTGGGAGAGGGCCACCGCAGTTCCGGTAGAGATGCCGATTAGCAGGCTGATCAGGGTCGCCGACCCGGAGACCTTCAGGGACAAGAAGGTAATATTGAGGACCTCCGGGTCCAGGGTGACCAGGAGCCAAAAGGCCTTCTTGATTCCTTCAAAGAAGAGGTCCACTTACTTTCCCAGGTCCTCCTCTTTTTTGCCCGCATCGGGGAAGAACAGCGGAGAGCCGAATTTGTCCGTCCCGAAGGTTTTGATGATCTCCTGAGTCTCTTTCGCCACCATGAAATCGGCAAAGGCCTTGGAACCGGCGACGTTCACTTTGGGCCACTTGGCCGGGTTTACTTCAATGACATGGTAGATGTTCAGAAGAATGGCATCCCCTTCCATCAGGATGACCAGGTGGAGGTTTTTCTTCAAGGCCAGGTACGTTCCCCGGTCTGCCAGGGTATAGCCGTTCTTCTCGGAAGCGACATTGAGCGTCTGCCCCATTCCCAATCCCGTCTGCTGATACCACTTCTGCCCTTCGGCGTTGATTCCGGAAGCTTTCCAGACGTCCTTCTCCTTGGAATGGGTTCCCGAGTTGTCTCCCCGGGAAAGAAACAAAGCCCCCGCCGAGGAAATCTTTTTGAGAGCGTCCGTCGTGGCTTTGGTTCCTTTGATCTTGGCCGGGTCTTCGGCCGGTCCGACCACGATATAGTCATTATGCATGACCAGTCTCCGGTTGACCCCGTAGTCTTCGGCGACAAACTTCTTTTCCGCCGCAGGAGAGTGAACCAGGAGCACGTCGGCCTCCCCCTTCTGCCCCATGGCCATGGCCTGCCCCGAGCCCACAGCGATCGTTTTCACAAAATAGCCGGTCTTTTTCTCAAACATCGGGAGCAGAACATCCAGGAGTCCCGAATCCTGAGTGCTGGTCGTTGTGGCCAGAATGATATTTTTCTGCTGGGCGAAAGACACCCCCGGCAGGAGACTCAAAACCAGAATTCCTCCTAAAAGAATCCCTAATACCCTATCTTTTCTCATGACTATTCCTCCTCACAAGGATATGCGAACCCAATTTCTCACAAAGTGAACCAAAGCCTCAGAGAGATACCAGTTCAAAGCGCCGTAGGGAAATGCCGCCCCTTAAGATATGTTTTAAATGCCAGGGTTAATTTCTTTTCCTTTTCGCCTTATATCCCTGCGTTCTCTGCGTAATCTGCGGATAAATACTTTCATTTTTTAATTTTGCGCTTTTTTCCATTCTTTGGAATTCGGGAAGAAAAGCGGGCTGCCGTATTGCTCTTTTCCGAAATCCCGGATGATCCGCTGCCCCTTCTCCGGAGAGGTGAGCCACCGGACGAAGCTCATCGCGTCCTCGTTGTTCACTCTGGGGAATTTTTGGGGGTTCACGGGGATCAGGGAGATAAAGTTCAAAAGGACCTCATCCTTTTCCACCAGGACGACCAGCTTAATCTCCTTCTGCAAAGAAAGGAGGGTGGCCCGGTCCATGACGGTATAGGCCCGCTTTTGGTCCGTATAGCGAAGGGTCGGGGCATTCCCCTGGGACCCTTTTTCGTACGTCTGGTACCAGGAACCGGAGGGTTTGACCCCTGCCTTCTGCCATAACTCCATTTCCGCCACATGGGTTCCGGATTGATCCCCCCGGGTGATGAAAGGAACCTTCTTCTCGGCGATGGTTTTTAGCCCTTCCTTGGCGCTCTTCATTCCTTTGATCCCGGCCGGGTCATCCGCAGGGCCGAGGATCACAAAATCGTTGTACATCAAATCAATCCGTTCGGTCCCATACCCCTCCTGGACAAACTTCTCCTCCAGAGATTTGGCATGGACCATGACCAGGTCCACATTCCCTTTCTTGGCAATCTCCAGGGCTGCCCCGGTGCCAGCGCCCACATGGCGGACCCGGATTCCACTCTCTTTTTCGAATTCATCCTCCAGGACACTCACGATTCCGGAGTCGATTGGCCCTATGGTGCTGGCCAGCAGGATAAATCTCGATCCTTCCGCCCCGCAGAGCTGCGGAGAGAATAAGAGCCCCAATACCAACACGAATCCCAACCATTTCTTCATGCCGCACCTCAATTGAATTTCGGGGTTTTAATTGGCCGAATAAAGGACCCGCCCGGATTCCTTCAGGTCGTAGCCCCCCACCTTCTGAACTTTTTCCCGGAATTCCCCGGAATGGAGGAGCTCGATGAAGGCCTGGGCGTTTTTCCCGAAGAAGGTCTTCTGGTCCATGACCATGTCGAACCGTTCCCGGGTGATGGGGACGAAATCGAGCCCGAGCAGTTTGGATGCGGCGATGGAGGTGATACCCACATTGGCGGTTCCGTTCAGGATGGAAAGCCCAACCTCAAAATGCGTGTTCACTTCATTTGCATAGCCTTTGATCTTCTCCGGCGGGACGCCGTTCTCCTTCAACTGCTGGTCGATGAGCAGCCGAGTTCCCGAGCCCTTCTGCCGGTTGATGAACCGGATCCCTTTCCTGGCCAGATCCTCAAATCCCCGGATCTTGAAAGGATTGCCCCGGGAGATGGTAAAACCCAACTCCCGGTAGAAGAGGTTGACGACTACGGACCGCACTGCAGGCACGTAAGTCGGAAGATACGGGGTATTGTATTCCTTCGTCCCAGGATCATACAGGTGGCACCAGGCGATGTCCGTGTACCCGAGGTTGAGGGCCTTCAGACCCTCCACACTGCCGATGTTGGTGGAAAAAAGGTAGAGCTCGGGAAAACTGCGCCGCAGATCGGTCTGGAGAAAGTCCAGCACCGGATCATTGCTCCCCGCCGCCAGGAGGGCCCCTTCGATCTTTCTCCCCTTATGCCGCGCCTCGGCCATCCCGCCCCGGGCGTTCGTCTCGATCCATTCGTCGATCAATTTCTTGGGGAAGACCCATTTGCCCGTCACCCGCGTGGCGGGAATGCGTTTGCCTTTGATCAAGGCATAGACCTGCTTCTCATGAATTCCCAGGTACTTGGCCACCGCTTTGGTGTTCATGATTTCTTCGGGCATAAGGCCTCCTTTTTTTGACCCCCCTATTCTAGTGGATTGCCCCGTTTCAGTCAAGGAATTTGCTTACCAATTATCTCTAATACTTACCTTTAGTAAATACACTTTCCCCCGAGGGGCTTGTTAATAAAATTTTTGCGCATCATAATAGATATGGGTTTGCACGAGTTGCAGACCTGGGCAAAAACCTAAGAACCCAAGAGGAGGTAGGCCATGAGAATCAGTGCGCGGAATATCCTGAAGGGCAAAGTCAAGAAGGTCGTACCCGGAGCGGTCAACTCGGAAGTGGTCATCGAGTTGTCAGGGGGCGCCGAGATCGTATCCATCATTACCAAAAGCTCGGCAAGGACCCTGGGACTCAAGAAGGGAAAAGCGGTTTACGCGGTGGTCAAGGCTTCGAACGTAATGATCGCCGTGGACTGAGGACCGGTCCCCCGTCCCTGCTTCGAGGGGGAAGGCGGCGAGCAAAAATCCGAGGTCCTGACAGGTGCCTGAAAGAGCCTTTCCCCACTAGAATTCGTCATTTCCGCGAAACCTGTCCCTGCATGTCTTNNGTGGCGGGGGTGCGGGGTTTTCTGCATCCTGGTGAAGGCCACCACGATATGCGCATGGAGGGGATGGTCAACTCTCGCGCACCTCGGAAAAGATTTTCTCATCCCCGCCCGTTCCCCCTCCCTCAATTTTCAGGGAATAAAAAGTGGCCCATTATTTCTTGGGGAACCAGGGAAAATAGATGGGCTCGCCGAACTGACGGACGCCGAAATCGGCGATGAGCTGCTGGCCTTTTTCGCCGATCAAGAATTCATAGAATTTCTCGGCGAAGTCATAATTATATTTCAAATGAGGGTGCTTTTCGGCGCTCACCAGGCACATTTCATACTCATTCTTCGGCCCCTTCACCAGGACTTGCAGGTTCTTCACCTTGGCCTTATGAAGGACCCATGTGCTGGAGTCGAGCATGTGATACTGGAGGTTCTTGTCGGAATCCAGGAGCGAATCCAGCATGAATTTGTGGCTTACAGCATACCAGGGGCTTCCCGCCGGAGTGATCCCGAGCTTTTTCCAGATCTGTTCCTCCAGGATATCCATTCCCCCGCCATCCCCCCGGGAGAGGTATTTGGCCTTGGCTTCAGCGATTCGCTTGTGGGCTTCCTCCAGGTCCGACAGTCCCCCAATCTTCGCCGGGTCATCCTTCGGCCCGACGATGACCGTTAGGTTGTACATGAGG
>PMCE01000477.1 GCA_003154025.1 Syntrophaceae bacterium | reverse complement strand
ATTCCCCAGAAGGCCTATCCCGGGATGACCCAGGATGTGCCCGTCATTGCGGTCGGCAATGTCCTCTTCTGCCATGAAAAGTTGGATGACAAAATCGCCTACTCCATTGCCAAGACCATCTTTGACCATCGGGATGAATTGATCCTCGTTCACAAAGAAGCGGAGAACATTCTCCTGAAGAATGCCGCAACGGGGTCCCCCCTGCCCTTCCATCCGGGAGCTGCCCGGTACTACAAAGAGAAGGGAGTGCTCAAGTAGGAGGGGCAGAAAAACCGTCTCGGCTTTTGGGAAGTGAGTTCATCTGCGGGCCGCAGGCCCTTTTCCGCCCATACCGGTGAAAGAATTGGCGCCTCAGCATGCCTGCGAGCCCCAACCTTTCCCCCGAGCTTGAGAACGCCTCCCGGGTTTTGACTCACGGCTGATTCGCCGAAACCGAAGGCGGGCAATCCTCAATCCCGGAATGCTCACCTCTTTTCTGCTTTCTTTTCTTGACCTTTCTCCGGGAATCTATTACTCTCTGGTCGCGAGGGATAGCGAAAAGAGCGGGGTTCGCGGCTATCCGGAATTCATGATATTTGAAGGAGCGGCGATGAACTTTGACCTGACCGAAGAACAGGCCGCCATGGAGCGGATGGCCAGGAATTTTGCCGAAAAAGAGATCGTTCCCAACCTGAAGAAGGAGGAATTTGACCGGAAGCTGGTCCGGAAGATGGGAGACCTGGGCCTTTTCGGCGCCGCCTTTCCCGAAGGCATGGGCGGGTCGGCGTGCGGCTTTCTGGCCCATTCGGTGGTCTGCGAGAACATCTCGACCTATGATTCCGGGCTGCGGGCTCTTTTCAACCTTCAGGCCATGACCGTTCCCTACACGATGATGGAATGGGGAAAGGACAGCGTGCGTCAGAAGTACGTGAAAGCCCTGGTCTCGGGGGAAAAGCTGGGGTGCACCTGTTTTTCCGAGCCCAATGCCGGGTCGGACATCGCCGCCGTGGAAACCAAGGTCGTGGACAAGGGGAACCACTTCTTGATCAACGGGTCCAAGACCTGGATCTCCAACGGCACGGTGGCCGAGGTGGCCGTAGTCTATTGCACCTATGACCGTTCGCTCAAGCACAACGGGCTCTGTGCCATTGTCGTGGAGACGAATCAGCCCGGCTGGCAGCCGCACGAGATTCCCAAACTGGGGGATAAAGCCTCGCCCATCGCGGAGATCGGCCTGGAAGATGTGATCGCCCCCAAGGAAAACCTGCTGGGAGAATGGGGGGGCGGGTTCAAAGTGGCCATGACCGCCCTGGACCGGGGGCGGATCAGCGTGGGCAGCGGCGCCCTTGGCATTTGCCAGGCCTGTCTCAACGCCTCGGTGAAGTACGCCAACGAGCGCATCCAGTTCGGGCACCCCATCCGGGATTACCAGATGGTGAAGCATCTCATCGCCGACATGGTGACCTACACGGAAACCGCCCGTCTCATGGTCCGCCGCGGAGCCTGGTTGAACGACCAGGGAAGGCCGTTCACCCGGGAGATTTCCATCGCCAAGTATTTTGCCGGAGAGGCTGCGGTGCGGGCCGCCGGCTGGGCCATGGAGATCCATGGAGGCATGGGGTATTCCCTGGAGCTCCCCGTGGAAAAGTATTACCGCGACTCCAAGCTCTACCAGGTGGGAGAGGGAACCGCCAACATCATGCGTCTGCTCATCGCCGATGATGCCCTGGGCCTGAAGAAAGCCAATCGCCCCCGCTTGAAGGTCCCCAGCGATTTTCGCGACCTCAGCTGAATTTACGGAATGACAGCCGCAAGTCGCGATTCGCGAGAGCGCAAGTCGATAAAAGCATTTTCCCCCTTGCGCCTTGAGGTTTGCGCCTTACGGTTCTTAAAGGAGAAGCGATGGAAACTCTTGTCTTGGAGAAGAGAGGACATTTTTGCTGGATCAAGCTCAACCGCCCGGACGCCATGAATGCCCTGAACACGAAGATGGCCCTGGAACTGGATCAAACGGTTCAAGAGGCGGTCCTCGACCGGGACATCTGGGTGGTGGGGTTCACCACCACGTCGGAAAAGGTCTTCGGGGTCGGCGCGGACCTAAAGGAACGCAAAGAGATGTCCGTCGAAGACCTCGCCCGGCAGAGGGTTTTATTCGTCCGCGCCATGAATGCGGTCCGGGCGATCCCCCAGCCGGTCATCGCCGGGGTCAAGGGGTATGCTCTGGGAGGCGGGCTTGAGCTGGCCCTGGCCGCCGATGTCATCGTCGCCGGGGAGAATGCCCAATTCGGTCTCCCGGAAGTGCGGGTGGGGTTGATTCCCGGGAATGGAGGGACCCAAACCCTCCCCCGGGCCATCGGGAAGATGCGGGCCAAGGAGATGATCTTTACCGGAAAGAGAATCAGCGCGCCCGAGGCGCTGGCCATGGGAATTGTCAGCCGCGTCGTGCCGGTGGCCCAGGTGGAGGAAGCGGTCCTCAAACTGGCCGAGGAGATCTGCGCCAACTCCCCCATCGCCGTGCGGCAGGCCAAGAGAGCCGTCAACTTGGGAATGGAAGTCGACCTGACCACCGGCCTGCAGATCGAAATCGAGGCCTACAACGTGAATATGGTCACGGAAGACCGGCAGGAAGGGATTCGGGCGTTCAACGAGAAGAGGCCGCCGAAGTGGCAAAACCGGTAAAAGACGGGAGTTGAAAATAGCGCGCGGCGCAAGGTACACGGCGCAGGGCGCACGGTTTTCCCCTTGAGCCTTGTGCCTCCTTTTACGACTCCTAACTCTCAACTCTAACGAATTGGAAAGGAAATCATAATCGAGTATGTCCACGCTGCAATATCCGAAAAAGGTTGTCCTCGGCGACATTACCGTACGCGACGGATTTCAGCACGAAGAAAAGACGATTCCCCTCCGGGCCAAGCTCTGGGTAGTGGAGCAGCTCGTGCTGGCGGGCTTCAAGCGTCTGGAAGTGACCAACCTGGGGACGCCCACCGGCATGCCCCAGTTCGCCGACGCGGACCAGCTTCTCCAGGGGATTCACGCCAGCAAAGCCCTCAAAGGAAAACTCCAGGAGGTGGAATTGACGGCGGTGACCATCCGGGAAAGAGCGGCGGACCGCGCCATCGAAGCCCGCAAGCAGGGCTGGGGGCCCGACCGGATTCTCTTCATGGTTTCCACCAGCGAATCCCATCACCGGCGCAATTCGGGAACCTCCCTGGAAGAGTACTGGAAGATGTGCGAAAAGTACATCAAGAAGGCCCACGAGAACGGGATCAAGGTCTGCGGCACCGTCTCGACCATTTGGGGGTGCCCGATCGAGGGCCCCACGGAATTAAAGAAGGCCGTGGAGTTCACCAAACGATACTTGGACATGGGGGCCGACGATATCGAGCATGCCGATCATGACGGGTCCGCGCCCCCCCACAAAGTTTATGAGTACTTCTCCATGGTCCTCGACGCCATCCCCGACCCGAAGCTGCACATCGCCCATTTCCACGTGACCCGCGGGTGGGGCCTGGCCAATGTCCTGGTATCTCTCCAGGCCGGCATCACCCACTTCGAGTCGACTCTGGGGGGAATCGGCGGGCAGCCGGCCAACTTCGTGGACGGAAGCCCGGTCTCCGGGACTGGGAAATACTACTACGCCGACCCCAACATCGTGGGACTGGTATCCACCGAGGATATGGTGGTGATGATGGACGAGATGGGCATCGAGACGGGAATCGACGTCAACCGCCTTCTGGAGATCGGCCGGATGACGGAGAAGATCCTTGGCCGGCGTCTCCGCTCGGAATGCATCCATACGGGCCGGATCCCCAAGGGACACACGGGACGATAGCTTTTAGGACCGAGGCCGGAGGTCGAGGTGAAGGATTCATAAGCACCAAATTCCAAGCACCAAATAAATTCCA
>PMCE01000244.1 GCA_003154025.1 Syntrophaceae bacterium | reverse complement strand
GCGGAAACCCGGCCGGTTTGAAAGGCGGCCACCGTGCTCACCATCGTTTCGTAGATGACGATGCCCAGGAGAACGATGCCGATGGAGAGGGTGATAACTCTCAACCTGCTCTGGGTCTTGGTCTTGAGGCGGCTGGTCACTAGGTCGATCCGGATGTGGCCGCCTTTATAGAAGACCGGGCCGGCCCCCAGGAAGATAATGGCTACCAGCAGAAAAGATGTTAAGTCATCGACAAAAAGTTGGGGATCGTCGAGGAAATAACGCATTAATACATCGTAGCTCACCATCAAGGTCATGGCCAGAACCCCCACCCCGGTGAGCAGAACGATCCGCTCCGAAAATCGCTCTAGACCGCTTCTCTTGTCACTGTCCGTCGGGGTAATGGGAGTTCCCTCCATCTTTGAATGGCCGATCACGCGCTTTTGGGGCGCGCGTCCATCCGTTTCGGCGTTTCCCCCTCCCCCAGGCGCGGGGGAGGGGGTTGCCGAAAGCTCTGCGGGTTGCGCTCTGATTTGCTAGGATAAAAGTTGGACGGNNGGCGAGACCCAGAGCCCGTTGGCCCTCGGCGCCGGTCCGCTTGAGCCAGTTATCCCAGGCGGGTTTGACCATTGTGCGGGCTTTCTCGATCTCCGCCGCCGGGACGTCCACGATGGTTAAACCCAGCTCGGCACAGCGCGCTTTGGCCTTGGAGTCCCAGGNNCTTGGCGTCTTCCCATTCCTTGTCTTCAAAGCGGGATTCCTTGACCGCATCCAGGACCGCCTGCTGCAGGTCCTGGGGAAGGGCACCAAAAGCCTTTTTGTTCATGCCGAGAAATTCAATGCCCGCGCCGCTGATGAACCAGTAGTTGATAAACTTCGTCACCTCGAAGAATTTCATGGGCTCGGCATTGGTGGCCGAGGTGATGGCTCCGTCGGCCACGTTCCTCTGCAGGGCGGTGTAAACCTCGCCCATAGGAATATTTACCGGCGCCCCTCCCAGGGCCTTGGTCAGCTCCGCCGTTTCGGCGCCGTAGACTCGAATCTTGGCCCCCTTCCAGTCTTCCACCTTGGCGAAGGGTTTCTTCGTGGAGAAAAGCTGCTGGGTGGGCCAGGTGCCGATGGCCAGGAGCTGAATGTTCTTCTGGGACAGCCGTTCGATGTAGTAGGGCCGCATTTTGTCGGCCGCCGCCCGGGCTTCGTCCAGACCCCGGGTCATGAAGGGCAGATCCAGGACGGCCATTTCGAGGAACATGTCCACCATGTACCCCGACAGGATGGGGGCGATCTCCACCCTTCCGTCCACCACCGCCGGGATCTGCTCATTCTGCGGATAGAGGGAAGAAGCGGGATGAACCCGGAGCTCCATCCGTCCCTTGCTCTTTTCCTTCAGCTTTTCGGCGAGAAGTTTCAGGTTGAGAACGTGATAGTAACTGGGCGCGGCGGTATGAGGAACGTTCCAGACAATGGTTTTTTCCTGGGCGAAAAGGACGGAAGGAGAGGCCAGGAAGCCCCCCCCGATCAATATCGCCGCCATGCCGAAAGCGACCCAAGCTCTCTTTCTGTTCATCCTTCCACCTCCATCCTCATGAATTAAGAAAAGCGCGGCGGCCGCGAGCCACCGCCCCTTCGTCTGCTCAACCCGGCGATGTCCAGCGATGGGGGATGCCGAACTTTTCTTTTGGGAGAAGGGTCTTCGGGGATTCGAAATCCGCCGGGACCCCTACCGATGACACTATCGCCTAAAATCCCATTTCAGCTTCGGGCTGTCAAGAAAAATCATATCCCTCCACCGTCCGGCCATAACCTCCGCCCGACGGGTCTCGCGCGCCTTTTTCATTCGTAAAGGAAGGCCGCGGGATTGTCATGAAGCATAGTCTTCACTTCGGCGGGCGTCAATCCCTCCTCCAGGAGGATCTGGATGTAGGAACGCATCGTTTCAATGGGGTTCGGGTTCGACGGCGTTCCCACATCGGTGGAAATCAGGGAGTTCTTGATTCCCACCTGTCTCATGTTCTTCACGATCTCCGGGGGCGTAATGCAATGGAACCGGGGGGAGATCTCCGCCGCCACGTAGTTCAGCTTGACCCCCATCTTGGCGAATTCGACCTGCGCTTCCAGGGGGACTTTGGTGAAGGCCAGGTCGGGATGATCGATGAACATCTTCTTCACGCCGGCATCCTGGCATCCCTTGGCCAGGGTCGTCATTTCCTTGAGACTCAGATGCCCCAGGCCTAATGCGGTATTGCTCGAAGCGATCAGGTCCAGGATGTCCCGAACTTCGGGAAGCAGCGTTCCGTCGTCGGCAAGGACGGTCAACCCCTTGGCCTTCTTGTAGAAATCAGGCAGTTTCTTCTCCGACTTGATGGATGACCCGAATTGTCCCAATCCTCCGAAATAACTCATGTGATGCCGGGCGTCGATGGTGGGCATCCACACGATTTTGGCCCCGAAGCCCAGGGCGGCGTTGACTGCAAAGGGATTGATCCCGCCCACGGAGTAGTTCAGCGTGATGCTCCCGAAGACGTCGATATCCGGCACCACCATGCGGATGAACGGCACGCGGTCCGCCGTCCCCTGGTTCTGGCTCTTGAGCACGACGGCGCGATACCCCGCCTCCTTGGCCATCTTCACCAATTCGGCGTGGTCCAGCAGTCTTGGCAATAGATCGGGACCCGAATGAACATGCATCTCAATCGCCCCTTTCAGAAGCTCCAGATCCTGTCTCATTTCATTCTCCTCCTTCTCCTGGTTTCACAAGTTTAGGTGCTTAGCGCGCAACCAATACGAATATTTTGGTAAGAAGCAAATTTTTTCCTTCGGAGCTGTAGGGGCATCCCGCGTTTCGCGGGA
>PMCE01000089.1:6388-6524 GCA_003154025.1 Syntrophaceae bacterium | reverse complement strand
CCACCATCGATTATATCTATTCTAGCATTTTTAGTAGCAAATCGGCTGATTTAATGAATCCCTTATATTTTGGTTTGCGGAGAGGCGGGGCCAGGGGTGGAAGGATGAATAAAATCTGCAATCCGCAATCCACAAT
>PMCE01000089.1:0-6279 GCA_003154025.1 Syntrophaceae bacterium | reverse complement strand
CGGTCATCGGCGCGGGGACCATGGGCCATTCCATTGCCCAGGTCTTTGCCGCCTGCGGGATCGAAGTGAACCTGGCGGATGTGAAGCCGGAGATTCTGGAGCATGCCAAAGTGCTCATGAAGGGAAACCTGAAAACCCTGGTTGAATATGGAAAGGTAAAGGAGAAGGAGGTCCCTTCCATCCTGGGGCGCATTCATACGACCACGGATATCACAGCCGCAGCCCGGGGGACGGATTTCGTCCTGGAAGCTGTGATAGAGGTTCCCGAGGTGAAGAAGAAGGTCTTCCATCTGCTGGATGAGGCCTGTGGAGAGGAGACGATCCTGGCCAGTAATACCTCGGGGCTGGATATCTTCAAGATCATCGAGGTTCGCAACCCTTCCCGGACCGTGGTGACCCATTGGTTCGCCCCTCCCCACATCATTCCCCTAGTGGAAGTAGCGCCGGGTCCGGAGACCTCGCCCACGGTTCTCCAGTCTACCGCCCGGCTCATGGAACGAATCGGCAAGACACCGGTGGTAATGAGACAGTTCGTGCAGCGGTGCATCGTAAACCGGATCCAGAACGCGATCATCCTCGCGACGCTGGAAATCCTCGAGAACAACTGGGCCACTCCGGGGGAGATCGATCTGGCGATGAAGTCGAGCCTGGGAATCCGCCTTCCCATCGTGGGAGTGGTCCAGAGCATGGATTTCAACGGGTTAAATTTAGTAAACGATGTTCTCAAAAGCATAGGCAAAAGCATCCCCCTGATTGAAGAGAATGTAAAGCAGGGCCATTTGGGGCCGAGTACCTCCAAGGGGCTTTTTGACTATGGCGGCCGATCGGAGGAAGAGACCCTCCGGAAAAGAGATATTCTCTACCTAAAATTGCTGGACTTCCTGGAGGGCCAGGGAGCGTTCAAACCGGTCTAATACAAACGAAATAAATATCGTTACGTCATTGCGAGCCCGAAGGGCGCGGCAATCTTATTCTTGATCGGGATTGTCCCGCCGCTGGCGGGATCGCTTCGCTTCTCGCAATGACACGATTCTTATTTCGTTGGTATTGGATCCAGGAGGGATTGATGAGCAAGATCAACCGCCGGGATTTTTTAAAATCATCGGCTACAGGCCTGGGGAGCTTCTTTTTTCTTTCCGCCAACGATCAGACCAAAGAAGGGCAGAAGCGAGAAAAGGGAAAAGGACCGAGAAAGTTCGCCTACCGCACCCTCGGGAAGACCGGGATCAAACTTCCGGTGATTACCATGGGGGTGATGAACTCGGACAACCCCAACCTCATTCGGGCGGCGCTGGATGCGGGCATGGTTCACCTGGATACCGCCCACGGTTACATGAGAGGGAAGAACGAGGAAGTCATCGGCGGGGTGATCAAGGGGAGACCCAGGGATTCCTTCGTTCTGGCAACCAAAGTGTATCTCCCGCGGGACGAATCCACCGGCCTCTACAAGGAAACCGCCACGCAGGACTTATTCCTAAGCCGCCTGGATACCAGCCTGAAGCGCCTGGGCCTGGATTATGTGGATATCCTATACCACCACAATGTGTGGAAGAAGGAATCGGCCCTCTATGAGCCTGTCCTGAAAGCCATGGCGAAAGCCAAAAAGGAGGGGAAGGTCCGGTTTCTGGGAATCACCACCCATCGCGACGAGCCCGAGGTCATCCACGCCGCGGTGGACTCCAAATTTTATGAGGTGATTTTGACCTCGTATAATTTCCAGCAGAAACACCAGGCGGAGATGAAGCAGGCCATCGCCAGGGCCGCTCAGGCCGGTTTGGGGGTCGTGGGGATGAAGGCGATCGGGGGGACCCGCATGGTTTCCAAGAGTAAGGACAAAGTTGACGCCCGCGCCGCCCTGAAATGGGTCCTCCAGGACCCGAATGTTCACACGATCATCGCCGGCTTCACCACCTTCGATGAATTGGAGCTCGATCTATCCATCCTGGAGGGTCCCGTGCTGACTCCCTCGGAGAAATCCCATTTACAGAAGATGCAGTTAACGGCCAGCCTGTATTGCCAGGGATGCGGGCAATGCTTGGCGTCCTGCCCCCGGGCACTGCCGATTCCCGAACTGATGCGCGCCTACATGTATGTGTACGGCTACCGCAACCTCGGAGAAGCCCAGGACCTCGTGCTGTCTCTGAACCTGCCCCATGAGTTGTGTAACGATTGTTCAACCTGTTCAGTGAAATGCATAAGCGGATTCAACGTTTCAGCCCGCATCAGGGATGTCATACGGTTGCGCGATGTCCCTTCAGAGTTTATTGTTTAACCGGCGAATTCCCATCTCTTGGGAGGAAAGGCGCATCATGCCCATGAAGACCAATCCGCTGAAAAAAGCATTGGTTGAGGGGAAAATCCAGATCGGCACTTGGATCAACCTGATCCGGACTCCGTCGGTTTTGACCTTGCTCAAGAGTGCAGGTCTTGACTATGCCCGGATCGATATGGAGCACTCCTCGCCCTCTATGGAAACGGTCGCCGATATGGCGGTCCTTGCGCGAGCGTTGGACTTTCCCATCCTCGTCCGCCCGCCCGCGGGCAGTCGGGAGTGGATCACGCGGCTCCTGGATGCGGGCGTGTGGGGACTCCATATTCCCCAGGTGGATAACCCGGATATCGCCCGCGAGGTGGTGCAGGCGGCCCGCTATGCTCCGTTGGGCATGAGGGGGATGGCGGGTCTGGGACCCCATACAGACTTCGAAACTTCCCAAGATTTACCCTCGCAATTGAAGTTCCTGAATGAGCAGGTGCATATCACCGTTATGCTGGAGTCTGCGGAAGCTTTCCGGCACCTGGATGAGATTGTGGGCATGCCGGGAATCGACGCGGTTACCCTGGGGCCGTCCGATCTGGCCCAGGAACTGGGGGTGTCCGGCACCCCCGATCAGCGGCGGGTCATCGACGAACACCGTGACAGGATGATCGCAGCGGCGCGGAAGCACGGGAAGGATGTGGCCATGCTGGTCCATTCCGTGGATGAGGCGAAACGGTGGATTCAGGCGGGGGTCAAGATCATCGTCTATGCATCCGACGTAGACATATTGAAAAATGGATTTGCCGGGGTCGTCAAACAACTGCGTTAAATAGGGTCCATCCGGAAAGTCCCTCCCCCCTCGGAGGCTGTGCCGGAATAAAGGGGAAAGGCCGTCTTCTCTCCGAAACCTGTCCCTGCATGTATTAAGTAGGGGAGAAGGGGTATGGGCGCAACGGTGCGATCGGGGATCGTACCCTACAAATTTCTATTTTCCGGATATGTCAGGAACCCTGTAGGGCCTGATGCCCGATCAGGCCGATATCGATCTGAGCCCCTCATACAGGCAAAAGCCCCTTCATTTTTCCGGTCCGAAGCCGATAGAATATTTAAGCAAGTTTTACTTAATCCAAACCAGCGAGAGCCGCGATGCAGATTTTCCCCGGGGACCCCAAAAAAGGGAAGCCATCGGAGATGAGAATTTTCACTCTATTTCTGGTTCTTTTTTTTCTGTTTCCCCACCCAGGTTCGGCAGAAACCTACAAGTATGTCGATGAAAACGGCTCCGTCAGCTTCGTCGATTCCCTCGACAAAATCCCCGCTCAATACAGAAAGGCGACCCAGGTCCTTCCCGAGCTGGAGAAAGGAGAGAAGGTTCCCAAAAAGCCTGCCTCGCCGGTATCAGAAAAACCCCTGGTCGGAAGATGGGAATATCAGGGAAGTGAAAACGGGAATTCCTACACCGTGATCATGAGCCTGCGGCCGAAGGGGGTCTTCGATGGGAACGGATTCAAGAAGATGGGGGAGAAAACCATCGTGTGGATGTTCAAGGGGAACTGGCGGGTGATGGAGGGAGACCTCGTCTTGACCTATACCTGGAGCTCGGCCTCGGAGCCCAAGCGGGGCACGAGCCAGTTCGATACCATCCTCGAGCTTAATGATCAATTCATGGAGGTGAAGTCGGGAAGGACGGGGGAGGTTGTCCGTTACACACGGAAATGACCCCCCCTCCCCCTCGCGGGTAATTTCCTCAACTTCCTAACCCGGCATGGCTGGAGCCAAACAAGATTTTGTAGGGGCGGCCCTATGTGGCCGCCTGCAAGATGGGCAACCACGCAGGGTTGCCCCTACAATTTGTGACCATTTTGGCGTCAATTTAAACGCTAAGCGCCTACGCAGCCGAGCTTTCGGTCAGAAGGAGCCGGATTCCCGGCTATTCCGCTTTTTTGGCCCCCATCTTCGCCAGGAGGGTCTTCCCCTCCTCATATAGCTGGGGAATTTCTTTTTCCAGTTGAGCCTGGCCCTTAAAATCATAGGGGAGGTCCAAGCTGGCCAGTTTGTTTTGGAAAGCGGCGCTCTCCGAAACCTTTTTGAAGGTCTCGCCGATTTTTTTCACGATGGGTTCAGGAAGACCTTTGGGCCCGACGAGGATCATGGCGCTGCCGGCAAAATCCTGGCAGCCGATCTCCTCAAGGGTGGGGACATTCGGATTGCTGGGACTCCGCTTGTTTGAGTTGTAAATCAGGATCTCTCGGAATACTCCCTGTTTCACATAGCGTAAATGCGTGCCCGAGCCCGCGGTAAAGTCAAGGTGCTTGCCCAACAGGGCAGTACTCGTTTCGGCACCAGACTTGAAAGGAACGTGCTTGAACTTGAGCCCTTTGCATTGGGCGAAAAGCTCCACGGCTATATTCTGTTGACTGTACATCCCCGGGGACCCGTAAGATAGATTCGGATGGGCTTTGGCGTAAGCGATGAAATCGTCGACCGTCTTGATGGGCGACTCGCTGAGGACGCAGAGCCCTCCGAGGAAGCGGCTGTACTGCATGATCAGCGTAAAGTCCTTCAGCGGATCGTAGGAGATCTTCATCAGATGGGGGAGGAGTCTCAAGGCCCCCGTGGAGATCACGCCCAGCGTGTACCCGTCAGGTTTCTTGGTGGCCAGCAGGCCGGCGCACACCGTGGAGCTGCCGCCCGGCTTATTCTCCACCACAACGGGGACTCCAAGGATCTTTTCCGCCCCTTCAGCGAGACTACGGGTGCTCATATCCGTGGTATCGGCGGTGTAGGCGCAGTAGATGGTAATCGGCCGATCCGGGTAGGTCTGGGCGGAAACAAAAGGAGCACAGAACAGGAACAATAGAGCCAGGCCCGCGATGATGAACATGCGGTCATTTTTTCTCACCTTCATGTAGACAACCTCCTATTCATTCTCTCGGAAACCCATCTCCTAAACGAACCTTGCATTCGTTTCAAATCTTACTAAATCGAAGTCGCTTAATCAAGATGATTCGGCCGCAGACACCGGACATCAGAACCCAGACTTCAGACACCAGACCTCAGACTTGAAAGCCCAGAGTTTTTTCAGGTCTGGCCGCAGGCCAAGGCAGAGATTGAAAATTATTTTTTACTCCCCCTTGCGCTGACATCTACACTTTCTCGGCCGGTTTCCGTTTTCGGTCTGAGGTCTGAGGTCTGAGGGCTGCTGTCTGAATCAGCGTAGAAGGGGAGTTCTATTTGAATAGCTTCCGGTTTAATGGTAAATTAAGGAAAGGATTCGGGGCGGGAAAACAGCCCTAAGGATTCAGAGTACCCATAGGCTTGAGGCATTTCTTTCATGAAAAAGTTCCGGCCGGTTTTATTCTGGGTTATTTTTGCCGGTACATGGCTGGCTCTCCAATCCTGCAGTTTGATAACCATTCCCTTGACAACGACAATATTTGGTGGGGCCCAGCTGTTCATTAAAGGAGCAGAGCTGCAGAGAGAGATCAGCAAGGCGGATGTCAGGAAATCTTTTGATTGCTCTTTTGAAAAAACATGGAATATGGGCGCCATCGCCCTGGTGAATCTCCATATTGAGATTACCAAAGTCGCAAAGACCCAAGAGGGAAAAGGCGGCCTAGTCGAAGGGCATGCCAAGAAAATGAAGATAAAGATCATTGCGATCGAGATCACGGAGAATATCACTGAGGTTGGTATCTGGGCCGACTCCGATAAAGCAGTCGCAGACCTTATCGCCGAGAAGATCAAAGAAGAAGTGGAAAGAAAAGATAATCGAATGCAAGGGGTGGGGTCCGAGGTGGAATAGGACCGTCTCAGCCTAATTCAATAGGCCAGCGATAACTTTATCTCCTTTGATCCACGGCTTGCCGGCAGGCCAGGGAAAGGTCCAGAAGTCGGGGGAGAGAGGCCGTCTGTGAGGCCGCTCGGTGAAGATTACCTAGGGCGGCGGGGATATGGTCGAGAAAACCTTTAAGCCCTTTCCTGAGACCCAAGAACCCGTATGCTCCCAGGGCTTGCATGAG
>PMCE01000208.1:4365-5495 GCA_003154025.1 Syntrophaceae bacterium | reverse complement strand
TGAAACGCCCTGGGGCAAGTAGAAAAACGAAGGGCAGGGAGAAGAGCGGGATGAGTTGAAAAAACTCAATTATTGATAGGGGGTCCTACGCAGGAAATGGGCCCAGACTTGGCAATTTGGAATTCCCCTCTTTCGGCGCGGCTTCGAGCCCCGTGCTTGGCGATGATTTGCTAAGAACCATTCCCGCGATTAAGCGGGGCAAAGTTTATGGTTATTCCCAGAGTGAAAACAGTCGTATTTAAAATCATCACAGATCACTTTGATCTGGCTGATACTGGTGGTCAAGCCGATGGTCGGGGTCAGGGCATAATGAAGGCCGCCGACGGCCTCCGCCAATGAACCGCTGCCCAATGCCTATCCGCCGCTCCTCTCCGCTCCGCAGGACTGATATTTTCGTCAAGAATTAACGATCGTTCCGTCCCGGGACCGCCTTGAACTCCGGCGAGTGCTCATCTGCGGCGGGGAGGTTTCAACAGGCGGGGATGGGACAAGACCCCCGCCGCGAGGGTGCATGCCCCGATGATGATCAGGGGAAGTTTGTACGAGCCGAACAGGGCGACCAGAAAACCGCTGAGCCAACCCGAGATGAAACCCGCCCAAGCCTTGGCCGTGTGAGTAATTCCGAAGTTGGTGGTCGCATACTTGGGCCCGTAGTAGTCGCCGATGGTGGCGGCATAGAGGGCGAAAGGGGCGCCGCCTAAAAGCGCACAAAGGAAGACGAAGACCACAAAGACCACCGGGTTGTTGCCGAAGGCGGTCAAGGTGAAGACGGAAAGGCCCAAAAGGACGTAGAATATGACCATGGTCTTTTCTCTTCCGATTCGATCCGAAACGACCCCTCCGAAAATCCGGCTGATTCCATTCCCCAAGGGGAAGAGGATCAGCAGCAGGTTAAAATAGGTNNTCTCCCCGGGGGTGTAATCGCTGGAGTGCGGTGAAGATTTGGGGGATAAGCCTGCGGGCCTGGGGGTCCAGGCCTCGGGGGGATACTTAAAGAGCAGAACCGCGGGGAGGAGAATCGCCAGCATCAACAGGCCCAGGTAAATAAAAGTGGACCGGACCCCGAGGGCCCTTAAAAGGGCCTGAATCATCCAGTTGAAGATTGCCGTGCCCGCGCCGTACCCGAAGGC
>PMCE01000208.1:3425-4213 GCA_003154025.1 Syntrophaceae bacterium | reverse complement strand
GCGAAGAGGGACCAGGAATACTGGTAGATGCTGACGGTCATATTCAGCAGAATGGCCAGGCTGAGGATGAACCACCGGTAACACGGATTCTTGCTCATGTCCGGCATCGAATCCCCGGTGCTCGCGAGGGCGCGTCTCAAAATTCTCCTCTCGGTCTCTCCCGGGATCGGGAAGGATTTTGTTTCGGTAAATAGTCCCGTTTTGGCACGAAATCACGTAGGGAATTGGCTACAAGATCGAAGATATCCCCGGTCCGGAGATTATACCGGGAAGGCAATTGGGGTGTCAAAGAGATTGGACGTAACCAATCGAGAACGGCCTAATTCCTGCCCGAGAAGTATTTTTCTTGATCCTCCTCCCCCTTTTACGTAAAATCAGATCATTCGGAAAGCATGGCGTCAATATCCAGCCGGCTCGAATGAATACCAAGGAGGTTCAAACATGAAGAGAAGGATCCTTTTCAGCGCATTGGCGATTTTTTGTTTGCTTTGGGGCATGAATTATGTCTCGGCTCAGGCGGCGGAATATCCGACGAAGCCGATCATCCTCCAAGTGCCCTGGCCGGCCGGCGGGTCCACGGATGTGGGGGCCCGGATCTTGGCGGCGATTGCGGAGAAGAAAATGGGGCAGCCGATCATCGTGACGAACAAAGTGGGCGCAGGGTCGCAGATCGGATTGACCGAAACCGCCCGGGCAAAACCGGACGGATATTTCCTGGGATTCGCCAGCCTTCCGGCGCTCAACACCATCATCCTCGACCCGGAGAGAAAGGCCCTCTTTGACATCAA
>PMCE01000208.1:3025-3396 GCA_003154025.1 Syntrophaceae bacterium | reverse complement strand
CATTTTGACGGCGGCGCCCAGGTTTTCACCGCCGTCCTGGGAGGACAGGTGGACGTGGCCTTCGGCAACGTGGGAGATGTGGCCATCAAGGCCAAGGAGAAAGAGATGCGCATCCTGATGGTCATGGACCCCGAAAGATCGAAGTTTATGCCCGACGTTCCCACCAGCGCCGAGCTCGGCTTCCCGAATATCATTTCTTCTTCCACCCGCGGGGTCTTGGGCCCCAAGGGGATTCCCGAACCCTTCCAGAAGAAGATCCAGGCTGTCTTTCTGGAGGCCATGAAGAACCCCGATCATATGGATAAGATGGACAAAGCGGGGTTGGCCGTGAAACCCCTCATGGGCCAGGAATACACGAAATATGTGATGGA
>PMCE01000208.1:0-3016 GCA_003154025.1 Syntrophaceae bacterium | reverse complement strand
CCTCATCGGGGCCCGCTCAGGGGCGGGCCCCATTCTGCCTGCGGTTCTTTGGTCTCATGGGATCAAGATAAGACCCCCCATCCGGCCTTCACCATCGATAGGAAAGAGCCATGAAGAAATATTTGGCCCCGCTCATTGGCTTGTCCCTCCTCTTTTCTCCATCGCCGGGCTTGGCCGAAAAGAAGATCTTCGTCAAGGAGTATACCTACCAGGCCAGCGAAGCCGACAGTAAACTATCCTCCAGGTCCATCGCCCTTGAACAAGTCAAAAGATTATTATTGGAGGAATTGGGGACCTACCTGGAAAGCCATACCGAAGTTGTAAATTTCCAGTTGAAGAAGGATCAGATTACGGCCCTGACCGCGGGCATCGTCCAGACCGAGATCCTGAAGGAAAAATGGGACGGGGAAAAGTATTGGATGCAGGCGCAACTGGAAGCGGACGCCGACGAGGTAGTCAAGGCGGTTTCTTCCCTGCAGAAGGATCGGGAGAAAAGCAAGGAGCTGGAAGATGCCAATCGAAGGGCGGAAGCCGCGTTCCAGGAAGTCCAGCGATTAAAAAAAGAACTTGACCTGGCAAAAAAGGATAAGACGAAAATCGCCCAATACGGTCAGGCGGTGAACGACCTGGATGCGGTAGACTGGTACCGCCAGGGGCTCGCCGCGGTTCGAAACAGTAAGTATGAGGAAGGGATATCGTTAACCACCAAAGCCATTCAATTAAACCCCCAGTATTCATCCGCCTACGTTACGCGCAGCTTTGCTCAGATCCGGTTGAAGAATTACCGGCGGGCTTTTGAAGATGCCAACCGGGCTGTCGAACTGGACCCGGCCCTTGCCTCGGCCTATATCAATCGGGGAACTGCATATGCCGGTTTAGGCGATGTCCAGAAGGCTCTGGCAGATGCCAACAAGGGCGTGGAACTGGGCCCGAGGAATCCGAATTCTTATGTCACTCGTTCTTTCGTTTATACCAAGCTGGGCAACTATCAACAGGTACTGGAGGATTGCACCAAGGCGATCGAGCTGGACCCGAGAAATGCGCCGGCCTATGTGAATCGGGGGGTTGCCCATCGTCATTTCGGCAACGACCCGTTGGCTCTGGCCGATTACAGCAAGGCCATCGAACTGGACCCCAAATATGCGTTGGCCTATGCCAATCGGGCGGGGGTATATATCAAGCTGGGCAACTATCAGCAGGTTCTGGAGGATTGCAACAAAGCGATCGAACTGGACCCGAGAAATGCGCCGGCTTATTTGAATCGGGGAGTCGCCTATCGTCATTTCGGGAACGATCAGTTGGCTCTGGCCGATTACAGCAAGGCCATCGAACTGGACCCCAAATATGCGTTGGCCTATGCCAATCGGGCGGGGGTATATATCAAATTGGGCAACTATCAGCAGGTTCTGGAGGATTGCAACAAAGCGATCGAACTGGACCCGAGAAATGCGCCGGCTTATTTGAATCGGGGGGTCGCCTATCGTCATTTCGGGAACGATCAGTTGGGTCTGGCCGATTACAGCAAAGCGATCGAAGTGGACCCAAGATATGCGTTGGCCTATGCCAATCGGGCGGGAGTATATACCAAATTGGGCAATTACCAGCAGGTTCTGGAGGATGCCACCAAGGCGATCGAACTGGACCCCAGAAGCGCGTCGGCTTATTTGAACCGGGGGTATGCCTACAGCCATTTCGGCAATGACCAGCTGGCTCTTGCCGATTACACCAAGGCGATCGAAGCGGATCCCCGATATGCGTTGGCGTATATAAATCGTGGAGCGGTATACGCCAAGCTGGGCAGCTACCAACAGGTTCTGGACGATTCCAACAAGGCAATCGAACTGGACCCGAAAAATGTGCTGGGTTANNTCGCGCCGAGGCCTATTCCAATTTGGGGGATCAGGAACGGGCGATCAGCGACCGTAAGACTGCTGCCCGGATGGGACATGAGGGTTCGCAGAATTTCTTGCGCTCCAAGGGAATTCAATGGTGATGAAGCGATTTCTCGGGATAAGGACAGACAAAGCCGCCCTTTGCGGGCATCCATCCTAAGCCCCGAACTCTGACCCTCGTTCCCGTTTTTGATTCGATACTGGATTCCCCCGTGAAAGAGGATAACTTTGCAGGAAGGCGGAGATATTCAAAGGAAGGAAAAACCATGGTCAAGAGCATTTCGATCGAATACTGCAATGATTGAAACTACTACCCCCAGGCTGCCGGTCTGGCAGAGGCGATCAAGAAAAAATCGGGGGTGGAGTCCCAATTGATCAAATCCGGCGGCGGTGTTTTCGAGGTCACGGCTGACGGGAAACTGATTTTTTCCAAAAAAAAGGAACACCGTTTCCCGGAGCATGGGGAGATACTGGAAAAGCTGAAATAGAGCGAGGAGTGAGGGGTGAGTGGTGAGGGAGTAAAGACCCTTTACCGACCTTTCCCTTTCACTCGCACTTTCGCTGTCTTTCCGGGGAGAAAAAATGAAGATCACCAACGTGGAATGCTTCATCGTGGACGCGGGTTGGCGGCCCTGGACCTTCGTCAAGGTCGAAACGGACGAGGGGATTACCGGCTATGGAGAATGCAGCGTATCCCGAGGGCCCTTTGCCGTGGCCGGCGCCGTCGAGGACCTGAAACCCGTGCTCCTGGGCCTGGATCCCAGGGCTTACGAGATGAGATTCTGGGAGATGTCGCGCCGCGCGATCGCCGAGCCGCTGGGAGTCCGCGCCAAGGCCATTGCCGGGGTCGAGCTGGCTCTCCTGGATATCAAGGCCAGGGCTTTGGGTATATCGGTGGTGGAATTATTCGGGGGCCCGACGCGGGAGAAGGTGAGATTATACTGGTCGCACTGCGCCACGACGAGGGCGCTGTACCCGGAGATGGGAAAGCCTCCCATTCGGACCATGCGTGACATTGCGGACCTGGGGAAGGAGGTGGTTCGCAGGGGCTATACCGCTCTCAAGACCAACATCGTCTTCCCGGGGGACCCGGCCCGTGTACATTTTGACGGTTTTGGAGGAGG
>PMCE01000139.1 GCA_003154025.1 Syntrophaceae bacterium | reverse complement strand
TCTTCCCGCTGCAATCCCCGGAGTTTGAAGATCAGGAAAGGATCCCGGTCAAACTCTTCGCCCAGGAGGTAATATACCGCGGCGATGTGCTTGCAGGGGTTCGACCAGTCCGGGCAGGAGCATTGCGTTTCCAGGTCTTTGGATTTCTCGGGGAATAACGACAAGCCCGCCGATTGGAAGACCTTCTCAATATCCTGGGGCATCTCTCCGGCCAAAAGCTTGGCCACGAAAATGGCCTGATGAGCCAGGATTTTGACCAGCTTCTCCCAGTTCGCCGGGGAAATCGATTTGATCTCCATGGCCACCCGGTAAGGGGTAGGCCTGGACCCCTGGACCTTGGCCTTCACGGTCCCTTTTCCCACCTCGACGGCGAGGACCTGGCCGCTTCGCGCGTAGTTCCGGCCCCGCCCCAATCGTGCTCCGATGTCGAAGCTCTCCAGAACGGAAATCCAGCGCTTCGCCCACCAGCTTTCCCCGAAGGTACCCCGTTTGGACTGGGCCCGAATGCCCCCTTTGGCCGGGCGCGGAACGGACGGTTCAAAAAAGCGGGAATAATCCCATCGGCGCATTTTATTCCTCGGTTCCCATGGCCTCTCTCCTCAGGGAGAAAAGATCCTTTAACTCCGCGGTGGAAAGCTCGGTGAGCCATCCTTCCCCCGTTCCGATGACCTGCTCGGCGATCCCTCTTTTCCGCTCGATCATTTCATCGATCTTCTCCTCCAGCGTCCCCGCGCAGAGAAACTTGTGCACCTGAACGTTTTTCGTCTGGCCGATTCGGAAAGCCCGGTCCGTGGCCTGGTTTTCCACCGCCGGGTTCCACCACCGGTCGAAGTGAAACACATGGTTGGCCCGGGTCAGGTTCAATCCGGTTCCCCCGGCCTTCAAGGAAAGGATAAAGATCGAGGGCCCGTCTCCTTCCCCTTGAAATCGTTCCACCATCCGGTCCCGCTGGGCCTTGGGAACGGCGCCATGAAGGAAGAGAACCTCCTGCCCGAAAATCTCCTGCAAATGCCGGCGGAGGATTTCCCCCATCTCCGCAAACTGGGAAAAGACCAGCGCCCGATCGCCCACCGCGATCATTTCTTCCGCCATTTCGGTCAAGCGGGTCAGCTTGCCCGACCGGCCGGGAAGGGGAGAATGGTCTCCCAGGAATTGCGCCGGATGGTTGCAGACCTGCTTGAGCTTGGAGAGAGTGGCCAGCACGATTCCCTTGCGCTGGATGCCTTCAGCCGGTTCGAGCGCCTTCAGGGTTTCTTTGACCACCGCTTCGTAGAGGGAGGCTTGCTCCTTGGTGAGCGGGCAAAAAACCTTCATCTCCATCTTCTCGGGCAGATCGGCGATGATGGTTTTGTCCGTCTTGAGCCGTCGTAAAATAAACGGCCCGGTGAGCCTTTTTAATCTCTCCATGGCTGCCGGGTCCCGGGCCGCCTGGATGGGAATGAAAAAACGTCTTTTGAACTCCGCCTGGGTGCCCAGAAACCCGGGGTTCAGAAATTCCATGATCGACCAGAGATCGCCCACATTGTTCTCCACCGGCGTGCCGGTCAAGGAGAGGCGGTAATCGGCCTGAAAACCCCGGGCAGCCCTGGCTTGCTTGGTCTCGGGGTTCTTGATGTTCTGGGTTTCATCCAACACCAGTCCGCACCAGGGGATGTCTTTCAGGGTCTCAAAATCCCGGTGGAGCAGGGCATAGCTGGAGATGACGATGGCCTGCTTCCGGGCCTCCTCCCGGAATTCTTCCCCTTTCCTCCTGGCGATGCCGTGATGGACCATGACCGGCAGATCGGGCGTGAAGCGGGCCGACTCTTTCTGCCAGTTGTTGACCACGGAGGTAGGGCAGACGAGAAGGACCGGACGCTGGATTCCCAAGTGCCAATCCCTCTGGATGAGCGCCAGGGTCTGGATGGTTTTGCCCAGGCCCATGTCATCGGCCAGGCAGGCGCCCAGCCCCCATTTACGCAAGAAGGCCAGCCAGGAATAGCCCCGAACCTGATAGGGCCTCAGGGTCCCTTGAAAGCCAGCCGGGGCGGGTAATTCCCGGAAGGGAGTCCTCCCCTCCAACTCAGCCAGGAGGTCGGAGATCCAGCCCGTCGCCCGGATTCCTTCGATCGGGATTGGGGCGGAGAATCGACCCGCGCCGAAAGCCATCTGGACGACCTCCCGGGCGGTCGCCTGACCCTGGCCTCTCTTCTTCCAGAGGGCCAGGGCGGCCTCCATCTCCTCCACGGTCACCTGCACCCACTGGCCCCGAAGCTTGACGAGGGGGACTTTGAGCCTGGCCAGGGCTTGAAGCTCTTCAAAAGAAAGCTTCTCCTCTCCTAACGCTATTTCCCAATCGAATTTTACGATTTGGTCGAGGGAAAGTCCGCCTGCCCCTTGCATCTGAGGCGCCTGCACGCCGGCTCGCGCGGTCAGGCGAGCCTTGGTTCCCATGCCCGTCCACCAGGCGGGCAACATGACCCCGTACCCGGCCTGTCTCAAAGGCAGAGCCTTCTGGGTAAGAAAATCGTGGGCGCCGGCAGCGTCCATTTCATAACCCCCTGGCGCCGGCCTTGTGAGGCTGGCCTCGATTCGCGGGCATATCCCCGAGGCCTGGCCGAGGGACAGGAGAAGATACTCCCGGGCATTGAACCCTTCCTGAAGAAGGGGAGAAAAAGGCCTTCTTTTTTTTCCTGCCCCCGCCTGGGTCTTCCAGGCTTCTTCCGCGGGAATCAGCAGGCTCGGGTCCTGAACGGCCTGAAGCAGGTAGCGGACATACCAGGAGGACTTCCCCTCTCCCATCTTTCCTTTTCTCTCCCCGTTGCCGTCGGGTTCCTCCAGGCGAAAACAGAGCCGGAAAGGACCGGCCGCGGAAGCGGCCAGAGGGCGTTGCCACTCTTGGATCTGCCTCGCCAGCTCGGCCGATTCCGCAGGATCGCCGGCCATCGCGCCATCGCCCATTCGCAGGGAGTACAGCCACCGGTCGTGAGAGCTTTCAAAATCTGCCGAAGACCGTCTTCGCCCTTCCGCGGGGGTCGAGGGATCCGCGGATCGGACCAGGGTGTCGACGATCTCCTCGATAAAAGGAGAAAGCACCGAAGCGGAGGAGGGGGCCGGAGGCCGGCCCTGCTCCGCTCCCGGCGAATTTTTATCCCGAATTCCCGCGCGCGAAACAGCGGGCATGACCCGGGCCAGGCCGGCGAGGCAGTCGGCGTCAGGACCGCTGATGACTGGTTTCCACTTCGCCGAATATTCCCCTTTCTTCTCCGTCAGTCCGGGAAGAAACNNCAGGCGCAGATGAACTCCACGGCTCGTTCAGTCGAGAGGCGGAGGGCGGACACCCTCCAGGGAAGCAGGGTTGCCTCGCCCTTCGGGTCTGGCGGGTCGGCAATCAGAGGGCTGGAGGGAACGGGCCGGGTGCCCACGGCGGGCAGCCGGAGAATCATGGATTCAGCGGATCTTTTGCTGACTTTGAAGCGGAACCCAACCTCTTGAAGAGCAGAACACAATCCTGTTGCCCCGGCGTCATAAGGATAAAGTTCCGGTGACCGCCCGGGGTTTTTCAAACTCTTCTGTCCGCGGCGGCCGCGGCCTGGAAGGCTTTCCGGTGCCGGGGGAGTTTCTCCCCAGAGGTAAAAAGTATTTTCCAAGACTCCGGCGTGCAAAACGATCATGGTGAAATTTGTCTTTGCGGATTCAAGGAATGCCCGCCTTCCATGGGTGGAAGTTTTCCGATCGGGGACTTATTATAATTCGGATTGGATAGGCCGGTCAATTTCGAAAGGAGCGGGCCAGCTGAAAATTGCAATTGACAGTCAGATCAACGCGAAGATATGATTTCCCAGCAATCATCGGTCATCGATAAGTGAACCGAATCTATCTTTGACTTCATTTTCTAGGAGGTCTCCCATGCGCAGTGATTTGATGAAGAAGGGATTGGAGAAGGCGCCCCACCGGTCGCTATTCAAGGCTATGGGGCTGACCGACGAAGAAATTCGCCGGCCCATGGTGGGAATCGCCAACTCGGCCAACGAACTCATTCCCGGGCACATCCATCTCGACCGGATCGTCGAGGCGGTGAAGGCGGGGGTTCGCATCGCCGGGGGGACTCCCCTGGAGTTTTCCACCATCGGCGTGTGCGACGGAATCGCCATGAACCACGAGGGGATGAAATACTCCCTCTCCAGCCGGGAGCTGATCGCCGACTCCATCGAGATCATGGCCATGGCCCACCCCTTCGATGCGATGGTGATGGTCCCCAACTGCGACAAGATCGTTCCGGGAATGATGATGGCGGCTCTGCGGGTGAATGTTCCCTCCATCGTAATCAGCGGGGGGCCCATGATGACCGGCAGGTTTGCCGATAAGGAAGTCGACCTGATCAGCGTCTTCGAGGGAGTCGGAAGGGTCGCCCGCGGGGAATGGAGCAATGCCGAACTGAATGAGCTGGAGGACTGCGCCTGCCCCGGGTGCGGCTCGTGCGCGGGGATGTTCACCGCCAACTCCATGAACTGCATGTCCGAAGCGGTGGGCCTGGCCTTGCCGGGAAACGGGACGATCCCGGCGGTGAATGCGGCCCGGATTCGTCTGGCCAAAATCGCGGGGATGAAGGTCATGGAGCTTTGGAAGAAGAACCTCAAGCCCCGAGACATTGCCACCCCGGCCGCCTTCAAAAACGCCATGGCCGCGGATATGGCCCTGGGATGCTCGACCAATACCGTCTTGCACCTCCCGGCGATCGCCCATGAGGCCGGGATTAACCTGAACCTGGATCTTTTCAATAAAGTCAGCGGCCAGACTCCTCACCTCTGTTTTTTGAGCCCGGCCGGCCCGCATCACCTGCACGACCTGGATGCCGCCGGGGGAGTTCAAGCGGTCATAGCCGAATTATCGAAATTGGGAGTGATTGATAAGAAAGTCATGACGGTGACGGGCAAAACCCTGGGAGTAAATTTGAAGGGAGTCAAAGTCAAGGACTACAACGTGATTCGCTCCATCACCAATCCCTATCATGAAGAAGGAGGGCTGGCCATTCTGCGGGGGAACCTGGCCCCGGGCGGAGCGGTGGTCAAACAGTCCGCCGTGGCCCCGGAGATGATGGTCAACGAGGGAAGGGCGATCGTTTTTGAATCCGAACCGGAAACGATGGCCGCCATTCTGGGGGGAAAGGTCAAGCCGGGCCATATCGTGATCGTGCGTTACGAAGGACCGAAAGGCGGGCCGGGGATGCAGGAGATGTTGTCTCCCACTTCCGCCATTACGGGAATGGGATTGGATAAGGACGTCGCCCTGATCACCGACGGCCGGTTCAGCGGGGGNNAAGCCGAAGATCACCTCCGGCTATGCGGCGCGCTACGCGCAGATGGTGACTTCGGCGGGAACGGGGGCGGTATTCAAGGACCGGCTTTAGTGTTTTTCCCGCCCACCTGGAGGCTGCAGGGGCGATTCATGAATCGCCCCTACGCGGCCGCCGGCGGTGACACCTCGAAATTCAGCTTGGAGTGAAAATTCATGACCTCCCGGGAACGAATTCTGACGGCCCTGTCTCATCGGGAACCCGACCGGGTACCCTACGATCTGGGGTCCCTGGGCCCCAGCGGGATTTCGATACAGGCTTACCGAAACCTGTTGAAGCACATTCATTCGGAGGAAAAGGCAGAGGTTGGAGATACCGCCAGCCAGCGGGCGAAATTAAGCGAAGATTTCCTGCGGAGGTTGCGCGTGGACACCCGGTCCTTCCGGGTCCGCCCTCAGGGGTCCTGGTCATTGAAGATGCGGGAAGAGGGGGAGTATTCCTTTTTCTACGATGAATGGGGGATCGGACGAAAGCTGGCCAAGGACCAGGGGATGCATTTCTTTATCTTCCATCAACCGCTGTCAGAAGTGGAAACCTCCGATCTCCCGCGCTTTCCCTGGCCCGATCCGCTGGACGCCAACCGTCTCGCAGGAGTGGAGGAGGAAGCCCTGGCCGTGCGCCAACAGGCCGATCCCGCCTTCGTCCTGGGAAGCTCTTTTTCCTCGGGACTGCTTCAATTCGGGGCCCAGCTCGAGGGGCATGAACGTTTCTTCACCGATCTCCTCCTCGACCCCCGGCGGACCGAGTGGATTCTGGACAAACTCCTCCAGCTCAAGCTTACCTTTTACCAGAATGTCTTGGAGCGGATGGGAAAATGGATCGATATCGTATGCGAGATGGATGATTTCGGGCATCAGCACAGTCTGTGGGTATCGGTCGAAATGTTCTGCAAACTGATCAAACCCCGCTATGCCGAACTCTTTTCTTTCATCAAAAAGCGTTATGGGAAGAAGATCCTTCTCCATTCGGATGGAGCTATCTACCCGCTTATCCCTCATATTATTGAGATGGGAGTGGAAATCTTGAATCCCATCCAGCTGGGAGCCAAAAATATGGGGGATACTCTAAAATTGAAGAAGGAATTCGGCGACTCCCTCACTTTCTGGGGGGGCGGAGTGGATATTCAGCACACCCTCCCCTTTTCAACCCCGAAAGAGGTGGAAGACGAAGTAAAACGAAATATCGATACCCTTGCCGCGGGAGGCGGATTCGTTTTCGCCGCCACCCAGGCCATCCAGCCCGAGACCCCTCCGGAAAACATCATGGCCATGTGGAAGGCACTGCAAAACTATGGAGTTTACCGCAGGACTACGAATTAAAAATAGATTTTGGGACATGGTCGAGGACAACCTTCCTCTTTTCATCATTTTTCCGAACCAATAAAGAAAATTTCAAGGAGTTTAATTTTTTTCTTGACAAGGGTTTAATTTTTTTTTACACTGTAGAAAAATAGATTTAAATCTATTTATAGATTTGGATTTATCTCCGTTGACTCTAGAAATCATACGTTCCTCCTGGAGTTTTACCATGAGGACATCCGATATACTAAAGAAGTTAAGTATTCCTAGGCACAAGCTTTATTACTTGGAACAGAAGGGGTATATCAAGCCGAAACGGATTCCCATGGGAGAGCTGGAGTCCAGAGAATACAGCGACGAAGAATTCAGGAAGCTTGAACTGATCTGGAAATATCTTCAAAGCGGTTTCAAGCATAAGATTGCTTACGAGAAAGCCATGGAGGAAATGGAGAATCCGAAGCTCAAGCTCGAGTCGCAAACTCAAGAAACTGGACCTACGGAGTCCAATACCTGAGAGGTGAACATGAGCGTTTCTGGCAGTACCGTGCTCCCTCGGGAGCCATTCCGAACCACCCGCATCGCCGAGGTCAAGCCCCCTGCGGAGGAAGAGGTTCAGCCGAATCCGTGGAAGGATGCCACCGATGAGGAGTGGCAAGATTGGCGCTGGCAGCTGAAAAACCGGATCACCAAGGCGGAGCAGCTGAAACTCCTCTTGAACCTGACTGAAGAAGAAGTCGCTGCCATAGACGTCTCCAAAGGAAGAATGGCCACGGCCATCACCCCTTACTTCGTCACCTTGATGAGCCGAACCGATCCCAATTGCCCCATCCGCCGGCAGGCGCTCCCTACTCTTGAGGAATTCCACGTCTCCCCCCACGATCTCCTGGACCCCTGCGCGGAAGATGAGAATTCGCCGGTTCACAGCCTCGTTCACCGCTACCCGGACCGCGTTCTCCTCATGGTTACCGATAAGTGCGCGGTGTACTGCCGCTATTGCACTCGAAGAAGGATGGTGGGTTCGAGTGAGAATTGCATCAAGGAAGAGGAACTGGATGAAGCCATCGGCTACATCCAGGCGACCAAAAAGATTCGCGATGTCCTGATTTCCGGCGGCGACCCCTTGCTTTTGGAAGATGACCATCTGGAAAGAATCCTCGCCAAGTTGAGGAAGGTTCCTCATGTGGAGATCATCCGTATCGGAACCCGGGTGCCGGTGACTCTGCCCCAACGCATCACCCCGGCCCTCACCAACATGCTGAAGAAGTACCATCCCCTGTGGATGAGCATCCACTTCAGCCATCCCAAAGAGGTGACCAAAGAGGTGCGCCGGTCCTGTGGCCTCCTGTCCGATTCCGGAATTCCCCTGGGAAGTCAGACGGTGCTCCTGCGCGGGATCAACGATAAGCCTTCCATCATGAAGCGGTTGATGCACGAGCTCTTGAAGATTCGGGTTCGACCCTACTACATATATCAGTGCGACCTGGCCATGGGAACCGAACACTTCCGGACTCCCATCGCCGTGGGTATCAACATTATCGAAAAGCTACGCGGCCACACGACTGGTTATGCTGTTCCCAGCTTCGTGATCGACGCTCCCGGCGGCGGGGGCAAGATCCCTGTAGGACCGACCTACCTGATCTCGCAGGACAAAGGGAAAATGGTTTTGCGGAACTATCAAGGAAAGGTCTTTGAGTATCAGGAGCCCGGAGACGAGGACTCTTGATACCGGAAAGGAGGTGGTGCCTTTAAGATTGAGGACAGGGCAAAGGGAGTCGATCATCGCCAAGAGCCAATATGACCCCACACACTTCTAAGCCCGCCTTTCTCGCGATGACTCCTTTTGCCTAAAAAAAACGGTTATCACCCAGCCTAAAGCCTTCTTTCTTGCCTAAGAAAGAAGGCTTTCTTTTTGAATTCGGAATGAAAAAACCAGATGGGTCCTTGCCTAGCGATTTCCCGTCTTGAGGGATTTTCTTTTTTGCTTTTTCACTGGGACCCTTGAATCCTTTGCCCCTAGACCCCTTTTCTTTGGTTCCGGCTTCAAGGCAAGCTTGATGACCTCGTCCATCCGTTGGACGAAGTGAAACTTCATGTCTTTTTTCACCTGCTCCGGCACCTCTTCCAGGTCCTTTTCGTTTTTCTGGGGGAGGATCACCGTACGAATTCCCGCCCTTCTGGCCGCCAAGACCTTCTCTTTGATCCCTCCCACCGGGAGGACCAAGCCCCGCAGGGTGATCTCNNCCGGTCATGGCCACGTCGCTGCGCACCGGTCTTCCGGTAAGAAGGGAGGTGATGGCGGTGAACATGGTGACTCCGGCGGACGGTCCGTCTTTGGGAATCGCTCCGGCGGGGACATGGATATGGAGGTCGCTGTTCTCGAAGAAGTTTTCGGGGATCTTGAGAGCCTTGGCCTTGGCGCGGACATAGCTCAGGGCGGCCTGGGCGGACTCCTTCATGACGTCCCCCAGCTGTCCGGTCATGTTAAAGCCTTTGCGCCCTTTCATCCGCGTGGCTTCCACGAAGAGAATGTCGCCCCCCGTGGGTGTCCAGGCAAGACCGGTCGCGACCCCGGGTTCCGACGTCCGTTCGGCGACCTCGGAGAAGAATTTGATCGGCCCCAGGTACGAGGGAACACTTTCCGCGTCCACGACGGTAAGCCCCTGGGCTCCTTCCGCCACCTTCCGGGCCACTCCCCGGCAGATGTTGGCGATCTCCCGTTCCATGTTGCGGACTCCAGCCTCCCGGGTGTATTCCAGAGCAATCCGTCTCAGGGCCTCGTCTTGAAACTGGATGTTTTGATCCGTAAGCCCGTGGGCCTGGATTTGCTTGGGAACCAGAAAATCCTTGGCGATTCGCAGCTTCTCCTCTTCGGTGTATCCGGGGAGGTCCAGGACTTCCATGCGGTCGCGCAGGGGGCTGGGAATGGGATCGAGGATGTTCGCCGTGGTGATGAACATCACTTTACTGAGATCGAAAGGCACCTCCAGGTAGTGGTCGGAGAACGAGTAATTCTGCTCCGGGTCCAGGACTTCCAGGAGCGCGGACGAGGGGTCGCCCCGGAAATCCATCCCGAGCTTGTCGATCTCGTCCAGCATGAAGACCGGGTTGTTGGACCCGGCCTTGCGGATTCCCTGGATGATCCTGCCCGGAAGGGCTCCCACATAGGTACGGCGGTGGCCGCGGATCTCCGCCTCGTCGCGCACCCCGCCCAGGGACATGCGGATGAATTTCCTCCCCAGCGCCTTGGCGATCGATTTTCCCACCGATGTCTTTCCCGTTCCCGGCGGCCCCACAAAGCAGAGGATCGGGCCTTTCATGTCCTTCTTCAGCTTGCGGACGGAGAGATATTCCAGGATGCGTTTCTTCACTTTCTCCAGGTCATAGTGATCTTGATCCAATACCTTCTGGGCCTGTTGAATGTCCAGGTTATCGTCGGTAGCGACCGCCCAGGGAATTTCGACGAACCAGTCGAGGTACGTGCGGACGACGGTGTATTCGGCGGCCGAAGGGGGCATCTTGGCCAGCCGATCCAGTTCCCGCTCGGCCTCCTTCATGGCCTCCGGGGGAAGTTTGGCCTTGACGATCCGTTCGCGGAGTTCTTCGACCTCCACGGTCCGTTCGTCCTTCTCCCCCAGTTCCTTCTGAATCGCTTTGAGCTGCTCCCGCAGGACATACTCCCTTTGGGACTTGTCGAGACCTTCGCGGACCTGGGTCTGGATCTTGGACCCCAGCTCCAGGACCTGGAGCTCCTTGTTCAGCAGGATATTGACCTTCTCCAGCCGGGCCTTGGCATCCAGGCTCTCCAAAATGGCCTGTTTGTCTTCCAGGGCAAGGTTCAGGGTGGAAGCGATCAAGTCAGCCAGAATCCCGGGTTCCTCTACGTTCATGGCCATGATGGCCAGGTCCGCGGGAAGGTTGGGAGCCAGCTCCACAAATTTTTGGAAGATCCCTTTCACCCCCGCCATCAAAGCTTGCGTTTCAGTGGTCTTCTCCCCCAGCTCGGCCAGAGTGGTCACTTGAGCCCGCAGGAAAGGCTCCCGCTGGGTAAAGGGGCCGACGCGGATGCGGGAGATGCCCTGAATCAGCAGCCGGATGCTGTCGTTGGGCATCTTGAGCATCTTCAGGATGTAAGCCGCGGTCCCGACTTCATACAGGTCTTCCGGCTTGACTTCGGCCACCTCTTTGTTCTTGATGGCCACGATCCCGATCATCTTATTGGTCACTAAAGCGGCGTCGACGAGCTTGACCAAACGTTCCTGGCTGACCATGAACGGCAGGAGCATCTTGGGATACAGCACCGACTCCCGGATGGGAAGAATGGGGAGCTCTCCGGGAGTCTCCATCCCTTTTGCCTCTTCGGCCTTCTCGGCGACCTCCTGAGCCGACAGATTCCCGATGATCGTTTCGATCTCATCTTTCATCGAATGTTTACCTCCATGTTGACGGAAACCGGCCCTTTGACTTTCGGGACGGTGATCACGAGGAAGCCCAGGCGGTAGGTGGCTTTGAAATCATCGGATTTCAGGGGGAAAGGAATTCGGAGGGTGCGCTGGAATCTCCCGTAATCGATCTCCATCTGATGGAGCCGGGTTTTGGGAGGAGAGGAAGGCTCGCTCCGGGAACCCCAGACGGAAAGAGTATCTTTGTCAAAGGTAACGTGAATGGCCTCGGCCTTCATCCCGGCGATCTCCATGACCACGACCAGGTTCTCTTCCGTCTCATAAATATCCATAGGCGGGGAAAAGGACCGATCCGGCTGATAGCCCAGGGGTTTGGCATCTTTGAACATATCGCTCATCAGACGATATACCTGATCTTTAAACTGGTCCAAGTCTTTTGGCGGCATGGTCTCCTCCCAATCCCGACCCCGATGATATATTGACAGTAAGCATTAATGGCTGGAGAGTCAAGGGCGGAGGTGAATGCGAAATTCGGAGTGCGGAGTGCGGAGTGCGGGATGTCAGGACCATTCCCGATTTGGGGACCTGAGGTGGGTTGAAGACGGAGATCTTTTTTGGTAGAATCTTTCTGTTCTTCCCTACCGTAAGGCAGGTTCGGTTTTATTCATCCGGAGGTTGAGTCATGGCTGAAATCAAGAGTGCTGTCGAGCTGGCCATGGAAAGGACGAAGGGGCTTCGTCTTTCCCATGAAGAAAAGGAAAAAATCAAAGAAGAAGAGATTCAATCCAAGGCGGTCGGCCTAGTGAATCGCTACCTGGAGGTGGATTTTCATCTGCGGGAAGTGGAGAAGGAGCTCGCCAAAGTCGACCCTTCACAGAAGCAGCACCTCGAGGAGCTTTTCATTCAAAATCTGACCGAGGCGCTGAACCTCGACCGGGACGATGACCTGATCCTCCAGGGGCTGGAAACCTTTCGGCCGGCAAGCGCCTGGACGGCCAAAAAGATCAAAGACCTGATCAAGAAATACCAAGACAGGAAGAAGGACGAATTCCGGAAGACCGAAGCCGATTTGTCAGTCAAGCTGGAACGCTTGGGCATCGGCGGGTCGGCGGTGCATCCCAGGGTCGAGGCCAGTCCGGAATGGGAGGAGGCGGTGGCGGGCTTCAAGCCGGGATTCGAGGAAGAGCTGAAGAAGCTGAAAAAGGGGATCTTCCACTAGCGCCCAATAAGAAGAAAAAAAAAGAACCATTGTCTCTCGCAAAGGCCGCAGGGAAATCAGAGCAAGAAATTCGTTTTTAAATTTCCTGGGCAACAAGAAAAGCAGGCTTTGTCAGTGAGGTGAAAACATGGTACTGGTGGTCGTCCCCGATGACTTTCCCTCGATTCTCTCGGGTACCGCGGCTCTGAAACAGCTCGAGCAGCATGCCCGCGTTACCGTCTATACGCAAAAAGCCTCCACTCCGGAAGAGCTGCTCCAAAGGCTCCAGAGCGCCAGGGTGGCGGTCAACATCCGGGCCTATTCCAAATTCAACGAGCCCCTTCTCCGGGCCTGCCCCGACCTGAAAATGATCGCCGTTCTCGGAGTGGGGACCGACAACCTCGACCTGGCAGCCGCTACTCGGTTGGGAATCAAGGTGACCAATACTCCCGGCTTTTCAGCCATATCCGTGGCTGAGCATACCTTGGCCCTGATGCTGGCTGCGGCCCGCAAAATCCCGGAACACGAAGGAGAGCTTCGCGCCGGGCGGTGGACCCGGTTGCCCATGACCCAGCTTCATGGAAAGAGGCTGGGGGTGATCGGCTTCGGAAATATCGGGAGGCAGTTCGCGGCCCTGGGCAAGGGAATCGGGATGAAGGTGTGGGCTTGGACTTTCCATCCCAGCTCCCAGAGGGCTGAAGGAACGGAAATCCAGTTCGTGGAGCTCGACCAGCTTCTTTCTCAATCGGATATAATCGCCGTCACCATCAAGGCTTCGGAAAAGACCCGGGGCCTCATTTCCCGGCAGGCATTGGAAAAGATGAAACCTTCCTGTATCCTGGTGAACACGGCCCGCGCCAGCATCGTTGATACCGCCGCCATGACCGATGCTTTGCGCCAAGGAAAGCTTGCCGCTGCGGCCCTGGACGTTTACGACCAGGAGCCCCTTCCCGCCGATGATCCTATCCTCTCCCTGCCTAACGTCGTCATCTCCCCCCACAACGCCGGAATGACCCCGGAGGCCATCGAGAGAGGAAACGAGATGCTGGTGGAGAACGTCATCTCTTTCCTGCAAGGACGATTGATTAACGTCGTCAACGGCTGATTTTACCACCGAGACACAGAGGACACCGAGAAAGACTGATTTAGGCTAAAAGCAAAAAGCATCTTTCCTATATTGAATATTTTCTCCGTGGTCTCTGTGCCTCTGTGGTGAATTTCTTAAAGCCTTTCGAAGACCGTCGCCAGTCCCTGTCCCCCACCGATACACAGAGAAGCGATCCCATACCTTCCCTTGCGGCGCTGCAATTCGCTGATGAGGAACATGGATATTCGGGTTCCGCTCATGCCGTTGGGATGGCCGAAGGCGATGGCTCCCCCGTTGGGGTTTAGGTTCTCCATGGCGATGGACTGCCCCTGGGCTTCCAGTTCCCTCACACATGCCAGGACCTGGGCCGCAAAAGCTTCGTTAATCTCGACAACCTCCATATCGGACATCTTCAGACCGGCGCGTTTCAGGGCCTTCGGCATGGCAAAGGCCGGGCCGATGCCCATGATCTTGGGGTCCACGCCCGAGACGCCGCAAGTCACCCATTTCGCCAGAGGCTTGCACCCGAGCTCCTTGGCTTTCTCCAGGGTCATCATCAGGACTGCGGCGGCGCCATCGTTTCGGCCGGAGGAGGTTCCGGCGGTAACGGTCCCGTTCTTCTTGAAGGCCGGAGCCAGGGCCCGCAGTTTCTCCAGGGTTGTTTCCCGGGGATGCTCGTCGGTATCGAAGATGATCTGGCTCTTCTTCTGGGTCATGACCAGAGGAATGATTTCATCCTTAAAATAGCCGGCCCGGATGGCTTTGAAAGCGCGCTCCTGACTCCTCAACCCGAAGAGGTCCTGTTCCTCCCGGGAAATCTTGTACTTCTCCACCAGGTTTTCCGCGGTAATCCCCATAACCAGGCTGTCTTCCGGCGTCGGGGCCGTTTCGCGGCGGAGAATCTGCGGGGGNNTCCATCCCGCCGGCGATGTAGATGTCTCCTATTCCGGCCAGGATCTGCGCCGCCGCATGGTTGATCGCCTGGAGACCGGAAGAGCATTGCCTCTCCACGGTGACCCCCGGGAGGCCGTAGGGAAGACCGGCCTTGAGAACCGCCCAGCGGGCCGGGTTGAAAGCCGCATGCCAGGAGTTGGAAAGACCCATGACCACGTCTTCCACCAGGTTCGGGTCGATTCCGGTCTTATCCACGATCCCCCGGAGGGCAAAGGCTCCCAGTTCTTCCGGCCGATACCGGGCAATCGTCCCCCCCATGCGGCCGATGGCCGTGCGCACCATTCCGACGATGACTACCTCTCTCATTGCCTAGCTCCTTTCGCTCTGTAAAATGGAATACCGGAATGACGGAATAGTGGAATCTTGGGGAAATGCGATCCGCCCCTCATACCCATTATTTCATCATTCCTACATTTCGTGATTCCGCTTTCTTGTGAATATAGGCGAAAGGGAAAGGAAGAGTCAACTTTTTAAATTTTTTCCGATATAATGGCCCGGAAAGAAAATTTCGAGTTTCTGGTTCCGGGTTTCAAGTTTGAATTTCCGCGTTTCGGGTTATAAAGCTCTCCCACGAGGGAAGGCAAGAAACAATCGTCACCTTCAAAGACCAGGAGGAAAAGAGACAGCGAATGAGAACGGAAGAGAGAAAGATTTTTGACCGGATGTTTCATCCTCGAAGCATAGCGATCGTGGGAATCTCCCGCACCTACTCCGGGCTGGGAGGCCAGTTCTTCCTCAAAAACATCCTGCGTGCTGAATTTCCAGGAAAGATCTATTTGATCAACCCCAGCGCGGGAGAAATCTCCGGGATCAAGGCCTACCCGAGCCTTTCCGCCCTTCCGGAAGCGGTGGACCTGGCCATCGTCTGCGTCCCGGCACAATTTGTTCCCCCGGTCCTGGAGGAATGCGCCGGCAAAGGAGTGCGCGGCATCCACATCCTGAGTTCGGGGTTCAAAGAACTGGGAACCCCCGAGGGAATTCGGCTGGAGGGAGAAATCCGGCGGGTGTCCGCCCAGGGTGGCTTAAAAGTCATCGGCCCGAACTGTATGGGCCCCTACGTACCCCAGTCACGCCTCATGCTCTGGGGGCAGGTTCCGGCGACTTCTGGTTCGATGGCTTTTCTTTCCCAGAGCGGGACTCTGACCCAGCGAATCAGCGAACACGGTTATTTCACGGGGATGGGAATCAGCAAGGCGGTCAGCTTTGGAAACGCCGCAGTGCTGGACAGTACGGATTATCTGGAGTACCTGGAGAGTGACGAAGAGACGAGGGTCATCGGGCTTTATCTCGAAAGTGTCCAGGATGGACCGCGCTTCCTGGAGGTGGCCCGCCGGGTCAATCAAAAGAAGCCCATGGTCCTCTGGAAAGGCGGCGAAACGGCCTCCGGGGCCGGGGCCGTGGCTTCTCACACCGGCACCCTTGCCGGAGAAGATCGAATCTGGGAAAACGGACTTCGTCAGGCAGGCATAGCCCGCGTGCGCTCCCTGGAAGAGGTCGTAGGGACGGCCATGTCCCTCTCCTATCTTCCTCCTCCCAAGGGCCGACGGCTCTTCATCCTCGGGGGAGGGGGAGGAAACAGCGTCTACTACGCGGACATCTGCATCCGCGTGGGGCTGCAGGTCCCGCCCTTGACCGGGGAGACCCGGGACAAGATCTCCGCCCTCGTCCCGGCGGTCGGGTCCTTCGCGCGAAACCCCGTCGATTCTTGGAGGGCCTTCTATGACCCTGATTACATGGGTCGGATCCTGGAGATGGTATTCGAGGANNCCCCGGATGACTTACGCCACCCCCGAAGTGAAGGGCGCCTCGCAGATGGCGATCGACTACCTCCGGAAAAATCGCCATCGCAAACCCCTCGTCGCCGTCATCGACGGCGCCGGAGAAGATCCCAGCTTGGCCGGAGAAGCGGCTCAGCTGCGCCAGCGCTACTGCCGGGCCGGAATTCCCGCGTACGCTTCTCTCCCGCTGGCCGCCCAGGCCCTGGCCAGAGTAGCAGCCTACTACGAAAGAAAATAACGGTAGGGGCGATTCATGAATCGCCCCTACAAACCGAGCCATGGAATATGAGGCTGGACTTACCTATCAGCCATGAGCTATGAGCTACATTGCATTATTTTTTGTCCGAATGCAGCACCCCGGCCGCGGCCACGTTGCTCTTGGAATTTTCATGGATCAGGATTTGAACCGTTTCCGGCTTGGCGTCCAGGCTTTTTACCACCGCCTCGGTCATGGCGGCGACGAGTTTTCTTTTCTGATCCAGCGTTCTGCCTTCGAACATGTGGACGTGAATAACGGGCATTTCTTCCTCCTTTTCGGTCGCAGGATTTGAGCGACTGCGAACCACAAGATTTTTTTCGGATGAACTGATAAGATAAGAATACAGGAGGCGGAATTCAGAATCCAGGAAAAAGAAAGNNATTGACAAACAATACGGAGAAAAAATCCTTTTTTCTTCCTGCTCTCTCCGTTTGGGAGCGCGGGACCGCCTGGGCCTGGTGGGGCCGAACGGGTCGGGGAAGACCACTCTCTTCCGGATGATTGCCGGCGAGGAGCATCCGGACCGGGGGGAGATCCTCCTCCGCAAGGGCGCCCATATCGGTTTCCTCTCCCAGGAACCGGCGCCGGTGAAAGGGCTCTCTCTTCTGGAAGAGGTCCAAGGAGGGGTGAAAGATCTGGCCATTTTGGAAGACAAGATGCACCTCCTGCAGGAAGAGATCTCCGAAGAGAAGGACCCGCAGGCCCTGGAAGCTCTAGCCCAGGCTTATGGACAACTGGAGGAAAGATACGCCCGGAAGGGAGGGTATACCCTGGAGTCGCAGGCCAAGGCCATCCTGCTGGGTCTAGGGTTCCGGGAGACGGATTTCGATCGGTCTTCAGAAGAACTCAGCGGAGGCTGGCTGATGCGCTTGTCCCTGGCCAAAATCCTCCTCGCCAGCCCCGATCTCATCCTCCTGGACGAGCCCACCAATCACCTGGACCTCGAATCCCTCGTCTGGCTGGAAAAGTTCCTTGCCGATTCCCTGGGTTCGGTCATGATGGTCTCCCACGACCGGGACTTTCTCAACCGGGTGGCGACGAAGATCGCGGCCCTTGAGGGGAGAAAGATCGTTCTGTATTCCGGCAATTTCGACGAGTACCTCCGGGTCCGGGAAGAAAGAGAGGCTCTTCAGGAAGCGGCTCTCGAAAACCAGCGCCGCAAAATCGGGCAGACCGAGAAATTCATCGAGCGTTTCCGTTACAAAGCGACCAAAGCCCGCCAGGTGCAGAGCCGGATCAAGAGCCTGGAAAAGATGGAAAAGATCGAGGAAGGGGAGACCCAGAGGACCCTTCGTTTTTCCTTCCCCCAGCCGGCCCGAAGCGGCCGCGTGGTTGCTTCCCTGAAGGGGGTCCACAAGGCTTATGGGCCGGTGAAAGTCTACTCCGGCGTCGACTTGACCATCGACCGGGGGGAAAAAATCGCCCTGGTCGGGCTGAATGGAGCCGGCAAGTCGACTCTTCTGAAGCTCCTGGCCGGAGTGTTTCCCCCGGATGAGGGTTCCGTCGAATGTGGACATAACGTCACTTCCGGCTATTTCGCCCAGCATCAACTGGAACTCCTGGACCCTTCGAAAACGGTCTGGGAAGAGATCTTCTCCCTGGCCAAGAACGAGTCGGTCAGTTTTTTGCGCGGCCTGCTGGGCGCCTTCCTCTTTTCCGGGGAGGAGATCGAGAAGAAGGTTTCCGTGCTGAGCGGCGGGGAGAAGAGCCGTCTGGTTTTGGCTAAAATGCTCATGCGTCCGGCCAATTTTCTCCTCCTGGACGAACCTTCCAACCACCTGGACATGGCCGCCCGGGAGGTTTTGGAGAGCGCTCTTCAGGAATTCGAGGGGACCATCTGTTTCATTACCCATGACCGGCATTTGATCAATGCCATCGCCAACAAGGTTATCGAAGTCGACTCCGGCCGCCTGACCCCTTATCTGGGCAATTACGATGACTATGTCTATAAAAAGGAATTNNGGAGACCGTCGAAGGGCCCGCCGCCACGGATGCAGAGGGGAAAGAACTCCCGGGCCGCAAGAGCAAAGGGCAAAAACGCTACGAGGCTGAGGTCCGTAACCGCTTCTTCCGGCAGACCCAGGAAATCCGGCAGAGAATCCAGGAGATCGAATCCGCTTTGGAGCAAGCCTCGCAGGCCAGGCAAGCGGTGGAGACAAAATTGGCGGACCCCGAGGTGTACCGAAAAGGGGAGAATATCGCCGACCTGGTCAAGTCCCACGGGGACCTGAAAAAGCATATCGAATCACTTACCACGGAATGGGAAAGCCTGTCGCTGCAGTTTGAGAAAATCGAGGAGCGGCGGGAGGCCGAGCTTGAAAACCCGGCCTCTGGATAGGAATGATGGGTAGCTGCGGGTTTGAAACCCGCTCCTGATCTGGGTTGGCAAGATAAAATGTTCGTAGGGCCGGTTCGCGAACCGCCCCTACTGTTTTCAAACCCTCCCCTTCGACAGTCTCAACAAGGTGGTCTTCAAGAGCGGGGCGGATGTGGTCACCGCCCTTGCGGGTGGGCACATCGACTTCGCCGGGCAGCAGTACAGCGAATCTTCGGGTCTCATCCTTGGCAAAAAGATCAGGGGATTGGCCGTGGTAAATACGGACCGGCTCCCCGGATTCCCCGACATCCCCACCGCCAAGGAAGTGGGCTACCCGGGGTTGAATGTATACGGGTGGCAGGGGGTCTCCGGCCCGGCCAACCTGCCCAAAGAAGTGGTAGAGAAATGGGACAAGACCCTGCGGGGGGCTTGCAAGGACCCGGCCTTCCTCGACCAAGCGGCTAAGATCTTCAAAGTGGTCTCTTACCTCGGCCCGAAGGAGTTCTGGGAATTCATGCAGGATGAATACAAGGGATACCTTCCACTGGCCGTCAAGATGGGGATGCGGAAATGAGGAACGAGGTTCGAGGCACGAGGACCGAGGAAAAGAACTAAGGGGAAGAAAGCGAGGCTTTTCGCCTCTTCCCCCTTTCTCATCCCCGACACCCTTCACCCTGCCCTCAGTGTCCTTCGCGAGGAGGTTTGTTGACGTATTTTCTGGCCAAGACCGTCGAAATTCTAATTTCGATCTATATCTGGATGATCATCCTCCGGGCGATCATTTCGTGGGTAAGCCCCTATTCGAGGTTTCCCATTGCAGGCATCCTCTTTCGTCTTACCGATCCATTTTTGGGGAAGATCCGACAACTCCTTCCCCTGCCCAGGATGGCCATCGATATAACCCCGGTGATCGCTATTCTGATCCTGATGCTCATCCGCCGCATTATTTCGGCCGCTTTGTTTTAGCCCGCTGCGGGCTTTGCATCTTCATTTTTCGAAGTTTCTTCCCCCTTCTTGACTTTTGAAATCATGCTGCGTGTTGGATACACCGCCCCCTCTTGATCTCTTATCCACAAAGATGAAAGTGAAGGCAGACAAATTTCGACAAAATTTCGAACTTCTATTGACTTTGGAAAATCAAGAGTCTATATTACCTCCAACTTTGCCCTTGCTTCCGAGCCTGTCCTGCATCGGTGAAAGTCGAGATTGATTCATCGGCCCGCACTTCGCTTCCTGCCGGGAAGGATCGCAGGGGAAAAACCCCAAGGGAATCTTCCACATCGGACGACCGAAAAAAAGTGTGGCCATCTCCAAAACAATTTACGACCCAGTCTATCAAAAAGTGAAGGAAGGAGATTTTCTTATATGATCACGCTCATTCAAGGGGGACATCTTTACGGGCCTGAGGATTTGGGAACCAAAGATCTCCTGGCAATCAACGGAAAGATCGAGCGGATTGCCGATGAGATCAAGTTGTCGGACGGGGCTTTCCGCGGGGCCGAGATCGTCCCGGCCAAGGGAAAGCTGGTATTCCCCGGTTTCATCGATCAGCATGTGCATACCATCGGCGGGGGCGGCAGCGGCGGGCCTTTGACCCGGGTGAAAGAGGTCTATTTTCGCGACGTGGTCAAATCCGGGATTACGACCTTGGTGGGCACCCTGGGAACGGATACGGTTTCTCGATCCCTCGAAACGCTGCTCGTCAAAGCCAAGGCGCTGAACCTCTCCGGGCTGAATTCCTTCATCTACACCGGCTCCCTTCATTTCCCACCGCCGACCCTTACGGGCTCGGTGGAAAAGGACATCGTCCTGATATCCGAAGTGGTCGGGTTGAAGGCGGGGCTCGGGGAAACGGTGTTCGCCCGGCCCGATCTCCGGGAGTTGGAGAATCTATTCACCGAAGTGAAACGGGCCGGTTCGCTCAGCGGGAAGAACGCCGTGGTCCACGTGCATATGGCCGCCTCGGCCCGGGAATGGATTCAAACCATTGAATCCATCCTCGAGGGAAGAGACCTCTCTCCCCAGATCGTCGTGCTGACCCACGTAAACCGGTCTCCCGAGCTGTTGGAGCGCTCCTTTGCCTACTCCCGGAAGGGAGGGCGCATCGACGTGACCACCTGCGTTCGTCCACCCGAGCGGCCGACCGCGGTGAAGCCCAGCAAAGCACTCCGCCGCTACCTGGATGAAGGCCTCCCCCCCGGGCACATAACCTTTACCTCGGATGGCAACGCCAGCCGGGTACTGGCCAACGGGGTCGTCGATTACACGAGCGTGGGCAGCTTGCTCGAAGAATTCAGGGATTGCGTGCAGAAGGAAGGGATTCCCCTGCCCCAAGCCCTGGCCGTAATCACCCGGAATGCCGCTGATCGGCTGGGTTTGGCCAAGGAGCGCGGGGTCCTCCGGGAAGGGAGCTTTGCCGACTTGGCCCTTTTCACTGAAAACCTGGAGTTAAGCGACCTCATGGCCGGGGGAAAATGGCTCCTCCGGAATGGGACCGTCGCTCCCGTCGACCCATTGGAGTAGAAGCTGCGCGCCCTGATGAGGATGGAGGAGAAAGCTTAAAGGGATAGAGAGTCACCTCTGCGCTATTTCCTTGCGGTAAACCCCCGCCTGTGCTGGTGGACTCATAGAGTTTGGCCTTTCCGGGGAGCTTAGGTCGTGGCCCGGGCACAAGGGGCTGGGGCACAAAAAGCATCGGCCGGGCTGGCCCTTTTCCTGGGGGCGTCGACTGGCTTCCACAGGATGAGGCGGGCTAATCCGGCGAAGAGTCGGTTGCCCCTACAAGGGAAAGAATATCCGCGGGGGCCCGAGAACGGTTGGCCCGCCCGGTCCATGAAATAGAGGTCGCCTCATGGTTTTTGGGCACCAGGCCCTTGCGCCCGGGCCTGGCACCCGGAAGAAGGCCACCTTCAGCGCGACCCCAGGCTCAATCCGTTTTGAGCGGTTCACGTATTTTCAAGCATTCGGCCTTGCCAGAGGTTTTTTCACCCTGGTCAGACGGATGAAAGGAGGGAAGGAATGATGAAGGTTCGAGCGGGAAAAGGGAATTGCGTCTTGATATTCTTGCTGATGGCCCTTGCTTTTTCGTCTGCGGCATGGGCGGATTTCCCGGAAAAGCCCATCCAGGCCCTGGTGGGATGGCCCGCAGGGTCCCAGAACGATATGATTGACCGCGCCATCTCCCAATCGCTGCAGAAGATCCTCAAACAACCGGTGATCATCCAGAATTTCCCCGGAGGAGGCGGTGCCCTGGTCCTGGGAAAGATCAAAACGGAGAAGCCGGATGGTTATTCTCTTTTCCAGACCGGGACGGCGATGTACTCGCGCACCCCGCACCTGCGATCCGTTCCCTTTGACCCCTTGAAGGATTTCGCTTATCTCGCCCAGCACGCCATGTTCCAGTTCTGCATCGTGGACCGGGGGGACAACCCCTGGAAGAACTATGACGAAATGATCGCCCATGCGCGGAAAAATCCCAATACGGTGAAGTACAGTACTTCGGGAGTGGGTAGCTCGATGCACCTGATCATGGAATACATCGGGATGCGCGAAGGCCTGAAGTGGATTCATGTGCCCTTCACCGGTGGAACCGAGGCTCTTGCCGCCCTCCTGGGCGGCCATGTGCAGGTCTACTCCGCCTCCCTGGGAACGGAGGTGGATCAGATCCGTTCTGGGCGTATCCGTTTCCTGCTTTCGACGAACCCGAGGCGGAACACGATCTTTCCCGAAGCGCCCACGGTCCTGGAGAAAGGCTATGACTTTGCCGTGGTCAGCGGCGCCTGCTGGACCGTACCCGCAGGAACCCCCAAAGATATCCAGCGGAAATTGGAGAATGCCCTGCTCCAGTCTTTCAAGGACCCGTCGGTGGGAGAGGTGATCACTAAATGGAACATGGTGATCGACCCGCTCGACGGAGAATCCTTGCAGAAGATGATCGTGAAGGACTACCGGATCAACGGGGAATTGCTGAAACAACTTGGGTTGGGGATTTACAAAAAGTAATGGGGGGATAATAACGAAAAAGGAGCCATCCATCCCCCGGGTTGACGAGCGGGCGGTGGATTGGCAATTATCGTTTTTCCCCTTCCCTCGCCATCGACGAGAACCGTAGAATTCCAGGAAGAAACTCATTCCGATTTCTCACGCCTGGCCGGCCGGACCCAGAAATGATGGGACCGGTCGGGCGGTCTCCGGGTGGAGGCCAAAGTTCCCCGGCCAACCCGGGAAAGGAGTATAGATGGGGCCAAAGGGAGTTGCCTCACAGGAGGCTCATCCGGCCGTCAGCTTGGTTTTCATGACTATCGGTGTAGCCATTGCGGTAGGAGCCCTGGGGTACGGATGGGGATCATTCGACAGCCCGGGGCCTGGTTTTCTTCCCTTCTTTGCCGGAGTGGCTATCTTTGGCTTTTCCGCCCTTACCCTCCTCCAGGGCCTGACGAAAGGATGGGCTTCGTTGGGGGAGGCCTGGAAAGGGGCGCGTTGGCAAAGTCCGGCCATCGTCACCGCCAGTCTCCTCCTCTATTCAGCCTTTCAGAGAGACCTGGGGTTTCTCATCTCGACCGTTGTCCTGATGATTTATCTGTATCGGATGCTGGAACCTTCCAGCTGGAAGGAAACCCTTTTCGCCGCCGTGGCCACAACCCTCGGCTTTTACCTGGTCTTCCAGACTTGGCTCGAAGCCCAGTTGCCCCGCGGCCTGCTGGGTTTTTGAGGGGCCCGCCCATGGAGATAATCCACAATTTGTTCTTCGGATTCGGAGTGGCCCTTCAGCCCAGCAGCTTATTCATGTGCTTCCTCGGGGTTTTGCTGGGAACGTTGGTGGGCGTTTTGCCGGGTCTGGGGCCAGTGGCCGCCATGTCGCTCCTTTTGCCGGCCACCTACAGCGTGAGTCCCGTGAACGCAGTCATCATGCTCTCGGGCATCTATTACGGAGCCATGTATGGCGGTTCAACCACCTCGATCCTGCTCAACATTCCCGGCGAAGCCGCTTCCGTGGTGACCTGTCTGGA
>PMCE01000114.1:7167-7833 GCA_003154025.1 Syntrophaceae bacterium | reverse complement strand
GCTGACGCTCTTGTCGCTGGGGATCACGAATATCCGCCTGGGACCAACGCTCCCGGCCTTCACGACGCCGAACGTGCTGGGCGTCCTGGTCGAGAAGTTCGGGATCAAGCCGATCACGACGCCGGATGCGGATCTCAAGGCGATCCTCGGCTGAACAATACAAAGGGTTGGGGAGGCTCTCACGGCCTCCCCAACCCTGCTTTCCGCCGCCTTGCCTATTTGGTTTTCCCTTTCGCTTCCTTTGCCCGGAGTTTCAGGCTCTTCTCTCTTCTCCTCCGCTTGCGGTCCAGTTCCTTCGTCCGTTCGATCTTCTTGTGCTTGCCCATGACACCTCCTTAAGGTAATAACGTTATCGTTCCCACGCCGGAGCGCGGGAACGATGAAATTCCTGAACAGTGAAAGGATAGCCCAAAACTTTCGCAATGGCAAGGCTCATCATGCCGGAAACGATATCCGCATTGCCCGTTCTGCACAGATCCGGTTCCGTTACTGGGCGGGATAGAAGGAGGCGACCCAGGCCAGTTGCTGACGCAACCGGGTCGCTTCGGACGGATTGGTCGTCTCGAAGATCCGGATCATCTTCATATAGACGCCACGCTGTCCCGCGTTGACCGAGAGGGATCGCCGGTAGGCGGCGACGGCCTCGTTTGTCCGTCCCTCGCGGAG
>PMCE01000114.1:5943-7096 GCA_003154025.1 Syntrophaceae bacterium | reverse complement strand
GGCAAAAATTCGATTACGGTCAACATGGCGAAAACGATCAGGTAGCGGTATCCCTCTGCCATCGGGACCTGTTTTTTTAAGACTTTGAAAAACATGTCAAATCCCATCGCTGCGTAGGGGATCAAGATGACCAGGAGGGGAATCCGGATCCGCATGTTGGAGAAAAATGCGATGAGTGTCAGGGCATAGATCAGAAAAACGACACTCAAGCCCAGGGTCTTCTGGGATTTTCGAATTGACAGGATCATCCAGGCCATGCCGAGGGGAAAGACAAACCAGAAGGCGAAAAAGGGCAGCCGGAAGAAGGGGACGAATTGGTTTATAAAGCTAAGATCGTAGTTGTCCTCTGCTTCAAACTGGTTGAAGAGAACCAGGGTTTTCTGCCAGAGCTTCCAGGCAAAAGCCCCGGGGTGCTCCCGGGCGGTTTGGATCACTTCCCGTGTCCAGAAAGATGAGGCCTCTTTGGGGGACAGTTTCTTTCCTACCCTGCGGCTCGCCTCGATGATGAACTGGGTAGCCTGTCCAGCAGGAACGGATGTGGCGAAGGAGACTGGACGATAGTAGGGGTAGGGATTATTCAGGTTGTTCGCGAGATAGAGATTAAATCCCCCGGCCGGTGAGGCCCTGAATTCCCCGGTTGCGTGATAGTTCCGAATGAGAAAGGGTGAGAGGGACAGGAAGAGTCCTATCAGAAAGACGGTTATTGTCAGGACCGCCTTTTGAAGGGGAAAGACCTTTTTATGCATCATCCAGAGAAGCAAAAGGGGGAAAACCGGCAGGAGGACGACGCAATTCTGGCGGACGTTAATCAGTAAGCCGGCGGTTATGCCCAGAAAGAGAATTCTTCCAGAGTACCGCACCCATGGTCTTTTTCTTTTTCCTTGTCCTTCTTCTTGATTCCCCTGTGTAACCGGTGGAGTGTCACTATCCTTCATCAGGGATATGAAAAGGTAGATCGTGGCGGAAAAGAGGAAAAGACCCAGCGATTCCTTGAGAATCGTGATGCTGAAAAAAATAAAGGGTTTGTACAGGGCGGCAATGAGGCAGGCGAGAAGGCCGATGGTCCTGTTGGCCAAGTCCCGGCCGATACAATAGATAAAAAGGCAGGTGAAGATACCGAAAATGATATTCACCATGCGGATATAAACCGGAT
>PMCE01000114.1:3480-5877 GCA_003154025.1 Syntrophaceae bacterium | reverse complement strand
TTTGAAAAGGCAAGGATGCGAACCAGAAGTGCTCCAAAGAGAATGGCCGGCAGAAGAAGATGAATGTTTCTATCAACAAATAACAAGCTATGAACTGATTCCTGGGGCTTCGTAGCGTACTCTTTTTTCTTACTTTTCTTCATGGGAGGACCATCGATGGGTTTTTTTTCATCCTGAGGGAGACGAGGACCCTGCAGGTGGCCATGACCTCTTGCAGGGAAAATTTCGTTTCCCCTGATGCCCGGCTCTGGAATTGAATGGGCAGCTCGGTGACGCGCCGGGAGAGGCAAACCGTCCGGTAGAGGAGATCGATCTTGAAGGCAAAACGGTCGAGGGCCATCAGATCCTTGAGGGCGATTTGATCGAGAATTCCTTTCACCCTGGTGAGGCGGAAGCCGGTGGTCAGATCGTGGATGTTTTGCGTTTCAAGAACGAACCTGGCCATCCGGTTTCCCATGCTGCTGAAGAGTTTCCTGTGCCATGGCCATGTGGAAGGACCCCCCCCCTTTTTGTGTAGCGCGATCCGATGACATAGTCAAAACCGACATGGAACCGTCGCACCATCTCGGGGATATACAACGGGTCGTGCTGAAAATCAGCGTCCATTTCAATCACCGCATCTGCATGCAACTCCTTGATGGCATGGTTGATCCCCCGGACATAGGCCCATCCCAATCCTTCTTTCTTCCCTGTCAGGAGATGGAGATGGGGATAGAGGCCCATTTTATCTCTGACGATCTGACCGGTCCCGTCGGGAGAAGAGTCGTCCACGATAAGGAGGTGCATTTCCGCCTGCACACCGGGGAATGTTACCTTCATCAGGGTCTCGATCATTTCTGAGATGCAGGAGGACTCGTTGTATGTGGGCATGACAATGACGATCGTTGCCATGTATGGCATCCTTATATACTGAGATGACAAAAAAATGAGATAGGCGGGAAGGGCTGCGAATTCAGCCACGGGAAAGGGGGAGATCGCCCCGAGGGCCGCCTTCTGTGCCCAGGCGTTGTAGATCCTGTTCGTCCCAGAGGAGAAAATCCGCGTAGAGGCTGTTCCCCCAGTTCCAGAAGGCGATGAGCCGGAGGGAGGATAGCAGCAAGGAGCAGGATGGAGACGAGGAGGATGGTACCCTATTTTTCGTAAAAAAACCATCGGGGGCGCGGAGGACGCTCCCATGTCCAGGTTTCTCTTCTCCACCGGTCTGTCTTTGTGTTTCACACGGACAAAGCCGTTGTGGAGATCACCGCACTGCATCGCTTTTTGACTTTGGTGCTCCTTCAGCGCACCACACAGCCGGGATCAGTTTTTTTAGCTTCACCCCCCTTTGGTGAATCCGCAATCGATGTGGGCAGCGTGAAGTCAATGCCGGGATTGCCGGGTAAAATCTTCGGAATGGACGTCCCTGACTGCACATACACATACTGGCCCGCNNCAGTTGCCCTCGCAAATTTTGCATTCGTAAGTAGTACCCCTGACGCCTGCAACCGCAGTCTCCGTTATCAATTTATAGCTATCCTGGTCACCCCTCTTTCCTATCATTCCTGTGATAGAACGCATCCCTCCCCTGATCAAATTAAAAACGACTTTGTCCTCTTTGGGTTTGGCCTGATCAAAGTTATACTCTGATACCTTGAGCTGTGTGCCGGGACGCATGCTTATCTCGCTGTTGTCGGTAAACTTGATCCGGGCATATGTCTTTTTTTCGGTTACCAGGGTATCCCCCTGTTCAACTGCAGAATTTGTGGACAAGACCCTCGTCGTTCCGTCCGCCTTTTTTGCTAATAGCGGCCCGCTCAAATGCGTAACCATGCCTACCTCTGTTTCGGCAAAGGACACAGAGCTGAAAATCAGCAATAAAGACAGCAATAGTAAGCTAATTGCAATACTTCTTGCCGTCGTCCGTTTTCTTGTCATCGGTCGTTTGTTTTCCGCCTTCCTTGGTTTTCTTCTTGAGTTCATTTTCATCATCGCCCTTCTCATCCGACGTTATTGTTCCCATATCCGTCATGAGTGAAGATATCGTATTGTTGATAGCCGTCTCATTGCCGGTAAAAGCCAAACTGTCGGTAACAGCCGCCAAATTGTCGGTAGATGTACCATTCAATCCGTCCGCCAGCGTTATCGTGCCATGCGGGGCGCTCAAACCGCCCCCTGGACCGATGACAATGCTGCTGCCGGCACTCAGGGCAATATTTCCGTTTGCTGACGCGATGTTTCCATTGATCGTAAGGCCATCAGAACCACCGCTTGGCGAGGCCTCCAATGATATGCTGTCGGAGGCGGAAACGCCGCCGGAGCCGATCGTAAGAGGGCTGTGGGCGGTTATGGAAACACTGCCTCCTGATGTAACAGTGGGTACACCGGTAGTGATTGCCCCGATGTTCTGGAGAATGACGT
>PMCE01000114.1:2434-3430 GCA_003154025.1 Syntrophaceae bacterium | reverse complement strand
CCCGCCGTCGCGCTCAGATTGCTGCCACCGGCGCTCACAATGCCACTGATGGTGATGCCGCTGGCGGAGTTGAGGGTGATATTGCCCAAGCTCGTGATGCGGCCGGTTCCAGCGTCTAACATGGTGGCAGTCCAATCGCTTCCACTACTGAGTGTCTCGCTATACTGTCCCGATGCGTAACTGAAGGTCGTTGACCGCAGGTTATTCATTGAAAAGTTCTGTTGGTTCATCAACTGCGAAACAAGCGTGGACGCTGAGGATTGGTTGGACAAGCCAATCGTCACATCCCCGGCAAAACTGGTGTTGGCCGGGCCATAGTTGAACTTGATGTTGCCGTTGTTATAGAGCACCGTTTCAAACTGAGCGTAATTGCCGGTCACAGGATACCTGGCGACAATCCAGCGAACCGCCAGGGCGCTGGCGCCACCTGAGACATAGACATCCAGGTTGAGGTTGGGAAGGTGGGAATTAACACGAGTGTCCCAGTCGTTCCAGGCTGCGGCGATGATCTTGTAATACTGCAGTTCGCTCGTGCTGTCCGAGTATTCATACGTCCCTGAACCAAACGTGATGATACCGTTGGAAGAGATGTAGGCCGTTGTATATGGCGTGCCGTAAAAACTGAAACTGAAGGGTAGCAGATATGTGAAATATGCGTCATCGACATGGAACGCTTGCCCACCAAGCGCCTGCATGCCGCCCACCGTCAGAGATTGCGCCGTGACATTAATATCCCGTTGCGAAGCCACGGAACTCAACCTCACGATTTGGCCGCTGATGTTAATGTCGTAGCTGCCGGGGGTGGTGGAACCAGCAATGGTGTTGGCGATGTTGCCGGCGTTTTGCGTTACATCGCCGCCGGCGTGGATTTCAATGCCGCCACCTGCGGTATTCGTTATGGAGTTATTGACAGTGATATCGTTATCCGCATTCAGGGTGAGGGTGGTGCTGTGTCCCCAGGTCACGGCGTCGTCGACCGTGATGTTTCCCGGATCC
>PMCE01000114.1:1688-2400 GCA_003154025.1 Syntrophaceae bacterium | reverse complement strand
GAGCGTCTGCTTGCCCGACACCTCGACATTACCGCCGTCGCCGCCGGCCGCCCCGCCCCGGGCGCTGATGCTGCCGTAAAACGTCGTCCTGTCGTCGGCCCAGAGGACCACCTTGCCGCCGTCACCGGTCTCCGTCGCATCGGCCTTGATTACAGCATCCTTTCCGACATAGGTCGCTTCGGCGTTTTGAACGGCAGTGTTCTTTCCCTGATAATCCCCGCCGATCAGGACGGTGCCGCCGCCGCTTTTGCCGGAGGCATCGATCTGTGCGTTGTCGATCAGGCCGACTTGATTGCCGAGGACCTGGATCTCCCCGCCTTTTCCATCATTTCCGGCAGCAGTGACTGTGCCGGATACCAGCGTCGTCCCGGTCTCACTCTGTATGGTTATCTGCCCGCCCTGCGGGCCGTTGGCGCTGGTCGTGCTCCCGGCATCCAGGGTTATGTCTTTGGATGCCTTGAAAAAGATCCTGCCGTTTTCCCCGACTACGGCGCTGTCCGCATTGACAAGGCCTCTCTGCGCTATCAGTCCGCCGTAAATCCCCACTTTGCCGCTCTGGGCAACGATCTGNNACCGCCTTGTCCTCCGGCGCGCTCACGACGACAGCGATGTCGGGGTTAAAGGAATCAACCAGTTGCACGCTATGTCCTGCCGCAAGGATCACGTCGCCCTTGGGAGAATTGATAATCCCGCTGTTCTCGATATCCGGCGC
>PMCE01000114.1:0-1667 GCA_003154025.1 Syntrophaceae bacterium | reverse complement strand
TGAAGTTGTATTTCCCCGCGAGAAAATCCTGATTGCTGATGTTCAGCGTCGAAGCAACGAGTCCGTTCACGTCAATCCTTGCACCCTGGCCGAAAAGGATGCCGTTGGGGTTAATGAGAAAAATCCTGCCGTTGGATTGCAACAGGCCGAGAATCCGGGAGGGGTCCTGGCCGATGACCCGGTTCAGGACAGCGCTTGAGCCGTACTGCTGGATAAAGCGGACGGCCTCATTGTTATTGATCGAAAAGCCCTGCCAGTTGATGATCGAATTGGGGCTGTTGGTGATCGTGAGGTTGTTGCCCTGGGTAGTAAAACTTGCCTGTCCGTTCACAACCTGCTGCCCGGCAGGAAGGGCGAAAACGGCGCCTGCGCTGAAGAAAATCAATGTGATCACAGAAACAAGCTTACTGGCTATCCGGAAAAGCCTCCTTATTCTGCACCGATTTGCTTTCATTTCAAGCTCCTTCACGAATACTCCATTCATTAAAACAATAAACTCGCCGACAAATGCCAGACATTGCTCCATCGTGATGTGTTTCCATCACCATCAGGGGGATCAACCACGAAGCCGCAATCAACCGAGAGGGAGAATCTTTTGCCATCCGTTATGCGCAAGCCGGGACCAATACTGGCAATTTCCGTGTTGACCGTATCGCCAGGCATTGGGTCAATGCGGGAAACATAACCCCTGTCGTAAAACACCAGTAAACGGGACTGAAAAGCAGTAACACCGAACAGCCCGCTCAGGTCAGGAGTATATATCTCGACATTCCCTGAATATCCCCGATCGTTGGCAAACTCCCTCTCTGAAAAACCTCGGACAGTGCTTGCTCCGCCAATCCCGTACTGTTCACCCGGCACAAGCGGGTCGTTGGTATATTGCCCGTTAAACTGCGCGCGCGCCTGCCAGTCAGCGCCAAGGGCATAAGACAGATTTGCCCCGTAACGGAAAATATTATAACCCCGCGGGGCGCCGGCGCGAGCGTTTTCGAAATTCTCTGCATCGTCTCTGCCGTCCCAACTGCCCCGCAGATTTTGTATGCCCATCAGATAAAGGCCGGCATTGACTTTTTCAAAAGTCAATGTCCCGGCGTACGTCAGGCTGAGGGGATGTACCGTTACATTGTTGCCCAGTTGATTCCCCAGAAAATCCACACTGTTTTCATAAGCGCGATAATCCAGACCCAGAGTTAACTTATGCTCGTAGTTGCCGATCCTGGTGAGATTCTGGTTGTAATGCAAACCCAGNNCGGCACCCGGTAGCCGACGCTGTAAATACTGACTTTGTCAAGTTTTTCAGGAGACGTAATATATTGCAGCGTCAGGAGCTGATCCAGGTTGAATACATTGGCGTGCTGAAAGAGGACACCCAGGCGCGATCGGCCGGTCTGCTTGTCTCCCGTGTTGTCTGCAGAGATGCCTATCTTCCAGGGCACCTCATCTTTCACTGCGATATTCGCGTCAATTTCATTTTCCTTGTCGCTGTTGAGCAATTGCAAATTGATCTTCTTGGCAGGGTTTTCATTGGCAAGCTTGAGACTTCGGGATACGGCATTGAGATTGGGAGTCTCCCCCTGGTTCAGCGCCGGCAGGCTCCGGCGAATATTCGCCTGATCAAAATAACGGTTCCCCTCTATATTGATTGTCCCTAAGCGGTTCTCATTGAC
>PMCE01000343.1 GCA_003154025.1 Syntrophaceae bacterium | reverse complement strand
CTTGCGGACGCCAGGGGGCCTAAGGGAGTCGGCATCGTCAGCACCCTACTGGTGGGGCTTGGCTTCATCTTCTCTTCCCAGGCTTCCGCTCCCTGGCAGCTGTGGCTTTTTTTCGGCATGGGGGGCATCGGGGTGGGTGCTCTAGCCGCCCTCGCCGGGGCCGCCGCAATCAAATGGTTTCCGGACAAACGAGGCCTGGCATCCGGGCTGACCGCGTTCGGGTATGGCGCGGGGACTGCGGTCTTTAATTTGATGATCCAGGCTTNNTTTGGAAGCCTTCGGTGTCAGATCCACTTTCATTTACATGGGTCTATTGATGCTAGCGATTCTCCTCCCTGCGGTTCTGCTTTTTAAGTACCCTCCAGACGGCTGGACCCCTGCCCCTGCAGTCCTATCGCCTGAAGCTTCCCGTGTCAACAGAGATTATACGCCGGGCGAGATGCTTCGGACACCCCAGTGGTTCCTTATCTATTTCTGCTTTACCTTCGCCATCTCCACGATCCTGATCTTTGCGGCGCAGATGAAGATGATCGCCCGCGAGTTTGGCATTCCGCAGGTCCATTTTGACCTGCTGCTGATCCTCTTCCCCCTGGGGAACGGAGTCAGCCGGATTTTCGGGGGGGCTGTTTCGGATCGAATCGGAAGGGAAAAGACCATGGTCATTTTCTATCTTCTTTTGGGCCTTTCCGTCCTCACCCTTATCTACCTTGGCGCCAACCCGGTTGTCTTTGTGATCTTCGTCTTTCTCTGCGCGCTTCTAGGCGGCTCTCCCTTTGCTCTCTATGCCGCCACCATCGGAGACTACTACGGGCCCAAGTATGCGACCACAAACTTCGGAATTACTCAGACGTCCAAGGCTTGGGCGGGTTTGATCTCGGGCTGGTTCTGCGGTTTTCTTGTCTCTCTGACCGGCTCTTACAAACTTCCTCTCCTCATAATTGCGGCATGCACCCTCACGGCAGGAGTCTTGTCTCATCCCCGGCTGTTGAAACCTCCGTGCCGTAAATGAGGGACCAGAGGCCCCCGGATTCATGGGGACTCAGAATTGCGCCCATTGTGTTCGGGGGCTTTTCAATTTTTGCAAACATCAAACATAACAAAGAGAAGGGGGAAAGAATTAACGGGCAGGGAATCCTAGACCAGAGTCATTCCTGCGGCGGTGAAGGACAAAACAACCTGTAATATGTCACCAGCTTTTTCGATACCATCCGCCCAGGTATCGGCATTAATCGAAAGCCTATCCTTTTCCAAAAGCGATTCTATTTTCCCGATTGTTGCAATTCCGCCACAATCAACAATCCGTATTGGTGGCAACCGGAACCAATCTGACTGAATATTTTTTTAAAGAATTTTTTAAAAAAGGTTGACAGGTTATTTCTATAGTGCTACGTTACGTAACGTAATAAAAATAGGAATTTAAAATATGAGAATAGGCTTATGGAAGATGGAATATTGATTGGCGAAATTTGTCGCCGAACAGGGTGTACCCCTCGGACAATTCGATATTACGAAGCAGAAGGGCTCCTGGCTCCCGTCGCGAACACTCCCGGAGGACGAAAGATTTATGGTGAAGAGGCTGTTTCGATAATCTATTCCGTTCAAGTTTTAAAACGGATCGGTTACTCCATTAAAGATATTCGCAGTATCCTTTCTCTGAGCAAATCCGAAAATACCAAGGACCGGAAGCTGACCCGAAAATTGATAAAAATTCTTTCATCCTCCCTGTCTCAAATCCAAAATGAAATAGAATTATTGACTGCGGCGCAGAGCAAAATTGGCGGGTTGCTGGAAATAACCAGGAATTGTGAGGGATGCAGCGCTCCGGACTGTGCCCCCTGCGGAAAATTAAAAGAGCTTCGTACACTCGGATTACTTTCTTGAAACAATGCAATGAAAATTTGGGAGGACGGAATAACGAGAAGTGCTTCATAAGAATATGCCTTTATTAAAACCATATTGAAACCGAGGAGGCACCTAATGCTGGAAGATAAGATTAAATCCATTGCTTTGAAGGAAGGGGCCATGCGGGTGGGAATTGCTCGCCGGGAGGCTTTTCTGGAGGCTCCGCCTTCCGCTGATATGCGGTACGAGAAGCCTTGGGCGAATTCGGTCGTTTCTTTCGCCGCGCCCCTGGGGACCCACTGGATCAAGGATTTTCTGGGAAAAGTGACCCGCATGGAGTTCAAAAAGGTCCTCTTCGAAAATTACCATAAGGTTTACCGGATCGGCGCCGCCGTCGAGGCTTTTTTAAAGAAGGAGGGCTTTGAAGCACATAACATCGTCCCCAACGGCCTCTACCGCCCGGATCATACCTTTGAAAAACCAAACCCGGATCCGGATCTCAAGCCTCCTCTGTCATTAAGATATATGGCTGTTGGCGCGGGGGTGGGCACTTTTGGGTGGAGCGGGAATGTCCTGGTGCCAGGCGCCTGGTCCAATGTTTATTTGGGTGGCGTATTGACGGATGCCCTCCTGGGTCCAGATCCCCTTTTAGAGGAGAGCCTCTGCGACAATTGCCGGATTTGTACCCGAGTCTGCCCGATGGGTTTTATGGACCCGAAAGAAAAGACTACCGTGAAAATTGCCGGCCGGGAGCATGGGTATAACCGCAAACGGGGGGATTATAGATGTTTTATCCCCTGCGGGGGGTATACCGGGATTTCGCGGGATGGAAAGTGGAGTTCCTGGTCAACGGGGAAGACGGTCCTTCCCGAAGAGGATTCACAGCTTCCGGGCGTTTACGCCCGGTTGAGGGATGATCCAGCGAACATCATGGCGGCCAAAAATACGACCTTCGGATCCAGAGGGACTCTGGATCGTTCCCTGGAGAACACCAACCCCACCTGCGCCCATTGCAGCACGGTCTGCAGCGGCCCTTTGGACCTCCGTCGGGAGTTGATGAACCTGCTGTTTGCATCGGGAATTGTGGAGAAAGACAAAAACGGTCGCGAGGTCGTTAGGAGAACCTAAAAGAAAAATTTCTCCCTGCTCCCTGTGCGGAAAATGGAATGGGTGCAGACTGCAGAACGCCCGCCCGGATCTACATCCTTTGGAGCAGAATCGAAGGACAGAGGATTAAAGACCGCATCCCTGTGAACCTCAAGGGAGATAACTTAGGGTATGGAAAGGGGTCAATTATGGCACGCCTTGCAGAGCTCAACGAACCAACCCGCACCCGCCTCCTCAATCTCGAATGTCCCACCTTTGAAAGCCAGCCCTGGGTTACAGGAGCTCCTTTAGCCCGTCGCCGGGTGGCCATTCTTTCCACGGCTGGCCTACACCGGCGAGGGGACCGGCCGTTTACTTGGGGTTCAAATGATTATCGGGTGATTTCCGGGGACCTATCGGCCAATGAATTAATCATGAGCCATGTCTCCGTGAACTTTGACCGGACAGGTTTTCAGCAGGACCTGAATGTAATCTTTCCTTTGGACCGGCTACGAGAGTTAGCCACGGAAGGCGTGATCGGATCTGTTGCCGCCTTTCATTACTCTTTTATGGGGGCCACGACCCCTCAGGAAATGGAACCGGTTGCCCGAGGACTTGCCGCTCTGTTAAAAAGGGATGGAGTGGAGGCAGTGCTTTTAGTCCCCGTCTGACCCTTCTGCACGCGCGCCGTTGGCGGGCTTAGCCATTATCTGGAAGAGGAAGGGCTGGCCACCACCCAGATCAGTCTGATTCGCGAACACACGGAAAGAATAAAACCGCCCCGGGCCCTCTGGGTGCCCTTTGAGCTTGGTCGCCCCTTAGGGGTTCCGAACGATGCGCCTTTTCAAAAGCGAGTGCTCAAGGCGGCACTGAGCTTGTTGGAAGCCCCGGCTGGTCCTATTTTGGCAGATTTCTCAGAAGAAGCTCCGGTCCCCGCCGACCTGACGGGCTGGGCTTGCCCCATCAATCTCGCTGATGCTCAAATGAATAGTGCAGGTGATAGTACCCTTGCGGACGATCTCAACAGGGAAATAGCGTTCCTCAAGCCGTGGTATGACTTGACGGTTCAAAAACGGGGGCGGACTACGGTGGGCGTGAGCGGTTTGGGAATCGAGCAGGCGGCAGGGTTTTTAGTCGCCTTCCTCAGTGACCCGAACAGACCGAGCCCCAGACCCGGATTGCCGGTAGGTGAGGCTCTGAAACTGGCCAGCGAGGATTTGAAAGGCTATTATTTTGAAAGTGCCGCTGCCCAACCGGGAGAGGCAACCAGCAGGCAAATGGCTGACTGGTTCTGGGGAGAAACTAAAGCGGGAAGATTGCTTTTCGACTTGCAAAAAGTTTGCCTCCAGAGCAATGACCCATTGATCAAAATGCTCGGCACTCTGCTTCTGATTCCTCGAAGCCAAGAAGGACGGCTTCGCGCAGGTTAAGCTTTTATATGGCTTGGTTTTTGCTGCTCGTGTGAACTTTGATAACCGAAAGGGGATCCTATGACGGGGAAAATTTTGGGCATCAGCGCCTCTCCGCAAAAGGGAGGCAAGGTGGAAACCATTCTTGGGGAAATTCTCCGTTCTTCCCGCCTAAGCGCCGATTTGGTTCGATTGCACGAGATCCGAGTGGGGCCATGCCGAGCGTGCAACGCATGCCGGCGAGAAAATAAATGCATCCTGGAGGATGACTGGGCGGAACTCCAGAAAAAGATCGTTTCCGCTCAGGCGGTGGTCATCGGAGGTTGGGCGTTTTCGGGGATGATCGACTCCGCAACTAAGGCCCTGATGGAGCGCTTCTGGTCCCTCCGCCACCATCGCCAGTTGGCCAGGGGGAAAATCGGCGCGGCCGTAGTGGTCGGAAATAATGCGGAACTGGCCGGCAGCCTTGCCGACGCATTGCTCCAGTTTATGCGCAATAACGGCATGAATGCCTTGGCCCGGGTTACGGCGGCAGGGGCGAATCCTTGTTTGGGCTGTCCGGATTCGCTGGAGGCCTGCGAGTACAGCAATGTCGTTGCGGCTCACGGTATGCTGGAGAGGATCGGGAAGGGGATGTACAACCCGATCGAGAATCAGCTCTCCGTTCTGAAATCGGCTCGTATTCTTGGTGAGCGGATGGGACACAAAGTGGGGCATATGATGGCCCGCGGCTTCGGCAAAGATAATTAAGGGTACCAAAGTGAAAGCTAGCCTGAAAAGGGAGGGACGATGAGCATTTTCGCTGGGGTCGATCGGAGTTCGCCCGAAGATTTGACACGAGCGGTGAAGGAGAAGGCAATTTCCTTGGGAGCCCACCTGGTGGGAGTCGCGCCTATGGAAAGGATGGAAAACGCCCCACCGGATCTCCACCCGAAGAGACTTTTTCCGGAGGCAAAGACACTCATTTCCATGGGGTTCAGGATCAACCGCGGGGTTCAGCAGCTTCACCTTCGTGGTCCCAGCCCCATGCCGTTTTCCCGCTTTGCCGGCTTGGAACCCAAGGTGCGGCTGGACGAGATGGCCCTTGACCTGGCTAATTTTCTGGAGGACCTCGATTTTGTAAGCCTTCCGATTCCGGCAAACCAGTACTATTATCAGGATAAAGGGCTGGGAGAGATTTCCCATAAGCATGTTGCCATGGCGGCAGGCCTGGGCCGGCTGGGACGTGGAGGATTTCTGGTGACGCCACAATACGGCGGGGCCGTTCAGCTGATCACGATCCTGACGACTGCACCCCTCCTACCGGATCCCATGCTTGAAGAAGACCCGTGCCAAGGCTGTACCCAGCCTTGTGTGTCCATATGCCCTGTGCAGGCTCTCCGGAAAGACCGGGACCGTGTCATCGTGATGGACGGCAAAGTGTACCGCTACGGATGGCTGTCCTATCTTCGATGCCAATGGGGTTGCAGCGGGATGGTAATGATGGACCGGTTTTACGCATTGTCAGACCTCCCCATGCCGAAAATCAAAGAAGAAGACGATGCAGCGATGGTCCGCCTGGAATTCCTGCTGGCGGGGGAAAAACGCTTCCCCTGGGACAAAGCCACCCGGGGTTCTTTCACCTATAACGCCTGTTCCAAATGCTATGTTGTCTGTCATCCGGAGAAATTGAAGAGGAGAAAGGAGGGCGAGATAAGTTAAAAGGAGATGAAGGGGAGCTGTTTGAGAAAACGTTCAACCATAATAATAAGGGAGGGACCATGGGAGAGATTGTTCATACCTCGCGGATCAAAATTGTCAGGGAAAAAGGTCCTACCAGGAGAGCCATGATTGAAGGGTTCAACGAACCCATTTATTATGGCGTTCACGGCGGGATCAAGAAATTTTACAAAGTCGAGCCCGACAAAGAGCATGCCGCCACGCTGGACCATATTGTCGCCGCAACCGCTGGCTGAATGATGGGAACACTGGCCACGGCGCTGGCCGGAAAGAAAATCCCTACCCCTGAGGATCGGTACTGGGCAGATGTCGAGGGGGATCTTTTCACAACTCTGGCCCAATATAAAGAAGGCGACTCATGAATGCAGTTTCCCGTCCCAGGCACTTTTTTGAATTCTTCGGTAAAATGATATCACCGGAAGGTGAGGATTTTCATCAAAACCCGAGGTTTGGATATACTTTTCATTCCTTGAATTTCGCTGGGTTGCACATATTGGCACGATCTATGCTATTTTTCGCCTGATGAAAGGCCCAACTTGGTACATTCCCACTTAATGGTAGAGATGCCGATTTGGGCATAGATAGCTGAATGCTGACTGCTTATTTCAGTCTTGTCGTTGGATCTCCAAAGAATTTCCACGTCCTCCGAGTATCACTGTCACTGACTGCCGCCTTGGCCCTCATCACCGCCTCCCCGAGGGTCAGATTCTCTCCGCCAAACAGCTCCCGCACCAGCTCCCGGTTCATCGGCCCCTGCTGCTCCGGCGCTTGAAGAACTGCCCATCAGTTCGCCGAATTTGCGAGCACCCGTAGAAGAGGTGAGGATGCTGGAGCGTGTAATCGTTCACTCCATCCCCCTGCATACCGGAGTCGTAGAGCCCAGGAATGCTGGAGAACAGCACCTGCTGCACATCCAAAAGCCTGGCGACCTCGAGCACATGGAAGGTGCCCATGGTGTTGGCTCAGAACGAAGCCGTATGACCGGCGTCCGTGGGCATTAAAAACATGCTCCCCTGATAGTAAATCCCCCAGGGGTGAACGTCCGTCCGGCGTTCAGGATGTGACTGAAGTTGCCCAGTTCGCCTCGCAGTACGCGAAACTTGTTCGCCACATCGTCTAGGAGTTGTGTCGAGGAGGTTTTGTGGAAAATAGTCATAGGGGTTTCCCCTTTGGTGAGGAGCATACTTACCACTTCGCCTCCGATGAAACCAATTCAATTTGCGCCAGAACCATCATGGGGACCTCCTCCTTCAGAGCGCGTCATTTGTCCCAATACTCGTCCTTCAGCCGTTTGAGTAATTCCCTGTCCCGTTTCTTCACCACCTCGTCCATCTCCGCCTTGGAGAAATCCAGGGCGTAATCATAGAGACCTTTGCCGCTTTTGATCCCGTAATGGCCCCGAGCCACCAACCGTTTCAAAGATTTCGGGGGCGATTTGGTGCTTCGAATTTGGGGGACTAGATTCTGATAGGCCTTGAGGGAAAGGTCGAGCCCAGCCAGATCGGCTGTGAGCAAGGGGCCAATGCTGGCCAGGCGGAACCCGATGCTCCCGCGGATCGCCCTGTCGATGTCCTGGGCGCTCGCCACCCCCTTTTCGTAAAGGTCCCATACCTCGCGGTACATGGCCATCTGAACCCGGTTGACCAGAAATCCCGGAAGTCCCAGATTGATCCTCACCGGGATCTTTCTGATCTTCTCCAAAAGGGCAAAAGCCGTTTCCATCGTCTCGTCGTTGGTCTTCTGCCCATTCACCACTTCCACCGTGGGTACGATGTGGGGAGGGTTGAACCAGTGGGTGATGATGAGCCGCTCTTTCCGTTTCACCCGTGCCCCGATGGCCATCAGAGTGAGGGACGAGGAATTGCTCGCGATGATCGTATCCTTGCGGCAAAGTCCCTCCACCCGCTGGAACAGCTCCTGTTTCAGGGTCAGGATCTCGGGGGCGGCCTCCACGATAAAATCGCTTTCGAGCGCTGCCGTCCTCAAATCGGCGGTCAGGAGCAATCTCTGAAGTGCCGGTTCTATCTCCCGCTTTTCAATCAGCCCCGCGTCGTAGAAAAGGTCCAGATTGTCGCGGATGTGAGCCTTGGCCGTCTCCAGGATGGAATCCTGGATGTCGTAGAGCTTCACGGCATAGCCGCCCATGAGGAAGGCCTGGGCGATCCCATGACCCATGATCCCAGCACCAAGCACGGAGATGGATTTGATATGTTCAAGTTTCACGGCCAACCCCCTTTGGAAATTACGAACTCAGAACGCTACCTTGCTTATGCCTTTTAGCCCCAGAATCGCTCGGGCTTCATCGGGGGTGGCTGGTTCCAGGCTAAGCTCCCTGGCGATATTGACCGCCATCTTCACTTGGTCCGCGCTGGAAGTGGCCAGTTTTCCCTTTCCCGCATACAATGAGTCCTCCATCCCGACTCTGATGTTTGGAGCCCCCATGGCCATGGCGGTGGCTGCAAGGGGTATCTGATGTCTCCCCGCGCCAGCGACAGACCAGGTGAAGTTGCCCTCTCCAAGCTGGGCCACGGTTTCTTCGTACATGAGAAGCAAATGTTTCACAGATGGCGTCATCCAGCCCACCATAGGGCCAAAGACGAATTGCAGGTGGGGTGGCTTCTTGACCAGTCCTTCCCCCATAAGCCAGGTCACGTAACCGATGTGGCCTAGCTCATACATCTCGAACTCCGGCTTGGTGTCGGTTTCCAGGAAGGTCTGGGCATACTTGAGGTCGTCCTCGAAGGTCGGGGCGAAAGCGTTGCGCTTGCAGAAGTCCAGATAAACCTTTTCCCACTCGAATTTGAATTTATCGAACCGCTGAGCGAGTTGGAACATGCCTAGGTTAAACGGTGCCGGGTCAAAAGAACACATCTCCGGTTTGAGATTCTTTATGGGGATGAGCTTTTCCTCGGCGGTCTGCCCCATCCCCCCCCCAGTGGTGGGAAGCAGGATGATGTTGCACCGCTTCTTGACCTTGCTGAGGATCTCGTGAAATAGCTCTGGACTGGGGGAAGGCTTGCCGTTGCCTGGGTCGCGCACGTGAATATGGGCAATGGCCGCCCCCGCCTCGAAGGACTTCACAGCGTCCTCGACGATTTGGTCAGCGGTCAGAGGCAAGTAATTGCTCATGGTTGGGATGTGGACAGCTCCAGTTACTGCCGCCGTA
>PMCE01000223.1 GCA_003154025.1 Syntrophaceae bacterium | reverse complement strand
AAAATTTACGCTTGTTTAGAGACTAGCCGGCGGCTCGATCCCCTTGCTTACCCATTCAGCCAGCGCGAGCTGCAGCGCGTTCATCGTTTCAGTTTCGGGGTTCGGGTTCTTGGCGAGCATGCAGCCCGTCGCTGGCGCCGCCACCGGGTTGAAGCCCCCCTCGCTATCGCCACCATGCGTCGTGCCGGGAAAGTAGTAGCGCCGCACATTCATCGGCAACGGCAGGTCTGCGATGCTGTCGGTGCCGGTGAGCCCCGCGGTCATGAGGCGGGCGTTGAATTCGGCCGAACCGAAGGTCTCGAAAATGCGCGGGCAGATGCTGCTTGCCGTGCAACGATCGAGCAGGCTTGCAGTGTCGCGGCCACGTGCCTCATCTTTGTAGCGTGTCCACCACAGCACGCCCTCACCACCGGGCTCGTACAACGTCCCGGAGCCGCTCGGAACACCGAAGCGCACGTTCACAGCAGTCAAGCGCCCGGCAATGTGCGGGTTCGCGCCATCGAACACCCGGCGCTTGCGCTCGTCCTGGTTGAAGCCCAAGAGGATGAAAGTCTTGAGGGCGTTGCCCGACTGCGAGACGCCCTGCGCTACAGCATGGGTGATCTTACCCGCCACCGGATTCGGCGTTCCTGCCTCGTCCTTCGCTTCGTAACGAAAGAAGCTCGTCACGTCACGGATGGCGGCCAATCCGACGCCGAGAACCTTGGGGTTTTTGACTTCATAGACCACCTCGTATAGCACGTTCGGGTCGAAGCCATCCTTGAGGCATATCTGGCGAGGATGCGGCACGCCTGGGAACGGTGTCCGGGTGCAATCCGCAAACGCCCAGTCTGTGCTGGGTAGGTCGCGGGTGGGGCCGATTTCGCCGCTGCGCTTCTCCCAGCTCTTGATGGTGACCTTGGCGCGCGTCGTATCGAGCGACGCCGCGTCGTAGGGGATGGCGTTGCCCAGCACGGCCAGCGGCATTGTGCTCGTGCCAGCCTTCACATTGGCGATGCGCGCCATCACGATACCGGTAATCGGCGATCCGTCCGGCAGCGTCGCAGTCGGTACCTGAATGGTCCGATTGGACTGTGTTTGGACGAGGTCACCCTGCCAGCCACTGATCAGCGTTACATGCCCGTTCTCGTACGGCTTGATCGCATTCTTGCCTGGCACGACCGGCGCGCCGCGGTTGACGAGGTCGTACCACAGCACGCCGCTCGCCTTGGACATGTCCACCGGTTTGATGAGCGTGAACCGCGACACGTATTCGACCTTGCCACTCTCGTTTTTCGGCGCGAATTCGATGTCGGTGATGATGGCGTTCAACGCATCCCTCGAATCGAGCTCTCCAAAGGCCCGCCCCGTGATCCTTTCAAACTTTTCGGCCGTGCCGCTTGGTTGGCTTACGCCGTCCACGACTTGCACTTCATCGACCTCAACGCGCACGACCTTCGCTTCAGCCATCCACGCCGCGGAAAACATCAACGCCCCGATAAGGCACAACGCCGGTTTTACCCATGTGCGCATGCTTCTTCGTTGTCCCATATTCACAATCCCCTCGTCAGCGGACGTCGGGACTCCACGTCGGCTCCCAGGAATCCCATGTCGTGGTCACCAACTCCTTCAGGTCGGCCCAGAGCAGCCCGAGCCGGGGACGCGGTCCTTACCCAGCACGGCCGCCTTGGCGAAAGCGACCATGTAGAAGCGCAGGCGTCGCTCTTTGTCGGCTGGCCAGGGCACAATCGAGTGCCCGCCGCGCGAGTAGCCGTCCAGGATGATCGGGATCCGATTGGCCTTCTGCCCGGCCACCAACGCTGCCCAAAGCGTCGCACCGGCCCTCGGTTCACCTTCGCAGCGGTTCTTCTCCCCTACAAGCGGCAGATTTTAAGCACGCCTCCCTCCTCTTGTGGACAAGTTCACTTTTAACCAATCGCCTGGTTTATTTTAGCTAAACCCCTATCAGCCGGGACCAGCCTTTGAAGTCCCGTTCAACTACCGCACCGTGATTCCTTTCTCTTGATAATACTTTTTTGCTCCGGGATGAAAAGGGAATGGAGAGCCAACAGTAGCCCGATCCAGCGTGAATTCCTTAGCAGAAGCATGAGCGAGAACGAGTTCAGGTTGATGTTCGAAGAGCACCTTAATAATGTTATACACCAAGCCCGCGTCCATCTTTTCATGGCACACTAAAAGGAGCGCGGAGGCGACTACTTTCACATCTGCATCCATTCGCGGGTAGGCTGTTTTGGGGATGGTGAGGGGGAAAAGGGTCGGCCCGTATTTTTGGTTGAGCTTATCAATATGTTCAGCATTTTCCAGCAATTTGATCTTTATCCCGGGCGAGGCCGCAAGGTCCAGGATTGCAGCGGTTGGAAGCCCACCCATCCACACAAATGCCTCAACCTTCTTGTCTCTGAGAGCTGCGGCTGATTCCGCCACACTCAGCCGTTCCCTTTTCAATTGTTTTTCTTCAATTCCATAGCTTTCCAGAATTTTTAGCGAAATGGTTTCTGCTCCGCTTCCCGGGGCGCCGGTAGACACTCGCCTGCCTTTAAGATCATAGATGGACCGGATTCCTGTATTTTCCAGAGTGACAAAATGCATATAATTTGAATATAAGACCCCGAGCGTGCGTAGAGGAACCGGCCCAAAAGATTTAAAATGCCCTGCCCCGATGTAGGCATCATATGCAGCGTCAGCGATAGGCATTGCTAAATCAGCCTTCCCCACCTGAATAAGTTTACAGTTATCGATGGAAGCAGCCGTGACCTCGGCGGTGGCTTCGGTATCCGGAAGATATTTAGAAATGACCCGCGCAATGCCTCCACCCAATACATAAACAACCCCGCCCGTCCCCCCCGTAGCAATGGAGAGGCGATTGACCTTCGTTTGCGCCTCTGAAAGATTCGATGCGAATAGGCAACCTGCGGCAATAGCCAATGAAAGAAACAACCGGAAAAGCTTTGGACCGTTCCCCATTAATCTTCCCCTTTCTTTCTTCTGGTGTATAAAATTTACTGCCTCCATACTTATTTCCTTATTTTGGAGGTGCTCAAAACGAGAGGCACAATTTTTCCCTCCATCCTTTACCTCTGCGCCCTCATTATATTCCCCCCTCGGAGGGATTTTGAGCCTGCCGAAATCCCTCTTGATCTGGGGGATTGATCTTTCAAAATAAGAAAATATCGGAATGCTCCCTAGAAATCAACTTTCCTATCTTTGGCCGAAGGATTACACGCGAATAGATGCCGCTCTTTTTCCCCTAAACCCTTTTTTTCGTCGGTGACGAAGGCCAATGGTAGAAATCGTCTGTTTTATCCCCAGAGTTCACCCCGCATATCCTCCGGTCGATTCCTCCAATTTGGGTGGAGCGATAGGGTATCCAATTTCATTTCCCCGTTTGAGCTTTTTATAACTATGCTCTTCATCCATTTAGCATCATCGCGCTCTGGGCAGTCCTCCCGATAGTGTCCTCCCCGGCTCTCCGTCCTCGTGAGGGCAGCCTTAGCGATCATTTCCCCTACAAGCAAAAGGTTTTGCAGCTCTATCGCCTCAATCACACCTTTGGCATCCCCTATCTTCATATCAGGAAATTTATCTTTTCTCAGCCCTTCAATCCCTCCCAGGAAATTTTCCAATCCTGCCCTATTCCTTACAACCAGCAAATGATTCCAGGCCAGCAGTTGCAGGTTCTTCCTTATTTCCCGAGGTTCCGAGCGGCCTCTGCCAGCCCGTATCTCTGAAATCTTCTGTTCCTCAACCTCGATTGCCTCTCGCGGTATTGGTGCACGTTTTGATTTAGTTCCTAATCGTGCAGCGTAGACCCCTGCTCTCGCTGCAAAAACCTGCGAGGCTCCCATCATACTGCCGCCGTGTCGATCAGCGCCATTAATACCGCCTACACACTCACCCGCGGCGAAAAGCCCGGGAATAGTGGATTGAGCATGATGATCCACCCGCAATCCCCCGTTCGAACACATGGCGAAAACGTCTACTTCGAAAGCCTCACGATCCCATTCGATCCCCCGGTATCGGAGCCATAGATCACGCTCTATCGGCGCCCTAATCCCTGCCGCGGTCAAATCCATATAGACCCCATCATGGATCGTGCCTCGACCTGCCATAACTTCTTTCAGGAGACTGGTATATAAATATCGGGACAAAGAATCTCTCGTGCTAAAAGGCCCATGCTTCTGTGCCTGTTCTCTAGCTTCAGCCAAGCTTGCCCCCCGTGGAAGGTATTTTTCCAAAAACTCCTCATTGCGGGCATTGTATACCCGAACCTTTTCTCCCCAGACCCAGTTGGCAAGATTATTGGTGGTTGGATAGACCGTTCCCAGAAAAACCTGAGGGAACTCCAGGTTCAACAGTTCGGCTCCAGCTCTATAGGCTACCGCGTATCCGTCACCCGTCACACAGCTAGGGTGAAGATTATGTTTATACAATTGAACGGCCCCTCCCGTCCCTAGGATAACCGCTCCCGCCCGGAAAGCTCTCAATTCCCCGGTTTCCTCATCCATGGCAATGGCGCCGACGCAAGAGCCATCAAATTTGAGCAGGCTCACAACCATCGTTTTTTCGAAAATAATACAGTCGGTTCTTCTAAGAGTGGACGCGAGGATGGGAACAAGGCCATAAAGATTGCAGGTGAAATGTCCCGGCGGCGCCCAAAACCCCGGCCCGCAGCGAACCCCCAGGCGCTGCAGGGTTTTCCAGGAGGAGGGGGCCTCTTCAACCATGATTTGTGAAAGTTTGGGGTCGGCCATGCCGAGACCAAGCTGGATAACATCCTCCCGGGCCCCCTCAAGAACCCCTCCGGTCTCCGAAACAGGCCAAAATTGACGCCGGTCTGCGGCCGTACCGCTTGCCGTTGCTCCGCCGCCTCTTAAACCTATGACCCCCAACTGGCCTTTTGTCGCGAGCGCAACCCGGGCACCGGCCCGATGGGCCTCAATCGCTGCCCTGAGAGCAGCACCACCCCCACCGACAACCAGGACATCTGCATCAACGACCTGCGCCATTTCAGATCTCCTTCCTTCCTTTTTCCTGGACGGAATCTTCCCCGCTATTCATGACAAGATCGTTCCTGCTCATTTTCTCGACTGGAGAACCTTGCGATTACTCCGCCCCATTCTGCCCGGTCCGAGGGGTTCAGTCAATATGAATATCGCTCCTTCCGGCTTGCATCAGCCCGCCAAGGGAGGCCGAGGCTTCGGGTGAGACCCCTTCCTTGACGACCTCCTCGACAAGCTCGAAAAGTTCTTCCGGAGGCCCTTTGGCTCGGAGGTGCGCAAGACCCTGCGGGATGACGGCGGGACGGTCCTGGAAAAGATGGGCATGGCCGGGATTCCGGCGCTCATCGGGATCGACATTTCCGGGTCCCTCAAGACCGGGATACCGGGCCTTGGCCCTGGAACGCCCGCGGACACGGTCTACGGAGTCTACGGGGGCCTGGGGAAGAAAGCCCTGAACGCCATGAACTCCGTCGAAAGGGATGATTACCTGCGGGCACTGGAATTCGCCTCACCCTCGTTCCTGGAGTCCATCCTGAAGGCATACCGGATGATGGAGCAGGGCGTGACCACCCCGACCGGCAAGGTCCTCGCCGACGAGCAAGGAAATCCGATCCGTCTTTCCGGAGGAGAGGCGGCTGCCCAGGCCCTGGGGTTCCGGCCCGAGAGGATGGCCCAGATCTCCGGAGAACACTGGACCATGGAGAATGTGAAGAATCACTTCGGGGAGAAGAGGAATGACCTCTATGTCCGGGTCCGCCTGGCCAAGGCCCAGGAGGAAAAGCAGAAGGTCATCCGGGACATGCAGAGGTTCAACATGGAGGCCAGAAAATACCGGGGAGTGATCCCGCCCATCGCCGCAAGTTCATTGCGGGGGGCAGCTTCGCAAAGACCGGAGAGGCCGTTTATGGAGTTCGGGAAGATGATGGAAGCAAGCCCGTAACGCCCATGTAGGGCATGGTTTACTATGGTACACATGGTTTTGAGAGAGGTCGGAACGGTAGACTTCACCTACCTAATGCTCAACTCCTCAATGTCTAAGCGATTGAATATTACTGAGTGAAAGCAGGCATCTCCCCAGATTGAATATATAGGTCGAAAATCGTAACTTTTTAAGGCGCTTGGAAATAGAAGATGTATAGCGAGAATGTCGAAAAACCCTAAAACTGGCCGTTTTGTAGTCTTCCGAATCCTATAAGTAGTTGATTTTTAAGGATGCCAAAATCACCAAAATTCGCAATTTTGGCTTTTTCGACAGTCTCAGTAGATAACGAAGCGTTTTGGCAAATATTTAAACCTCACTATGTGGGCATCAGGGGGATAGCGCTACTTCTAATCTTATTGGTTCAGTCAAATGATCTTCGCGAAAAATCGATTTCACCGGTACCATTCCCAGTCCCCCCAGACTGTCGAAGGCGTAGGTCCCCGAAGAATATTTGAAGAACCAGTCCCCGTTGGAAGTATTGTAGACGACCAAATCTGTTGTCCCGTCGCCATCGTAATCGCCGGGAACCGGAGTAAAGCCGCTCCCTCCCTGGCCGATATGATCATAGTTCCAAGCTCCCGAGGAGTAATGGAACAACCACCAGCCGTAAACGGTATCGTAAACCGCCACATCCGCTTTTCCGTCCCCATCATAATCCCCGGGGACCGGGGTCCATTGCGAGCCGCCACCCACTCCGATCGCGTCAAAACCGTATGTCGAAGTCTGGGAATAATAGAA
>PMCE01000357.1 GCA_003154025.1 Syntrophaceae bacterium | reverse complement strand
AGATGCACCTCTCTCCTCCCCGCAGGAACTCCAGGATCTTCAGGCGGGTGGGCTGGGCCAGGGCCTTCAAAACTTCCGCCTTCAGTTCAAGCGCTCGTGTTTCCATCAATCTTCTCCATGCATTTATGATTAACTAGTCATATATCTAATTAAGAAAAATGTCCAGTAGCTTTTTTGAGGAGAAATTCGGGAAGGGAGATCGGGAGGCGTCTTCTTCGGGTCGGCAAAAAGGAGACAATCTTGGCGAAGATATCACATCACGATTTTTTTAAACGCCTCTCCGTAGGGATAACCTTTGGCCTGGCCCACCTCAGAAGCTCGGTTCTTGATTCGCTCCTGGACCTGCGGGGCAGCGAGGCCCTGGCTTCCGTGGCAGCGCACGGCCTGCAGTTTTATCCCGATCGTTTCGCTGATGTCCACCCAAAAGTCAGGAGAGCCAGTCCCGAAAAGGTAAACCTCCTTCACCCGACAGAGGCTCAAGCCCTGGGCCAGTTGATCGGGATAAAAAAGATGATCTCGGGCCGCAATGACTGCATCCATGGCCAGAAACCCGGCCGCCCGATGGTCGGGATGGGTCTGATAGGGTTTCCAGGGGTCGTGAGCAAAAACGACGGTGGGCTGATGCTGCCGGATTACGCCGGTGACTTCTTTCCGTAGGGGCTGAGAAGCTTCCAACTCTCCGTCCGGAACTCTTAGGAAGGTAACCCCGGATACTCCGAGAACCCTGGCCGCCGCTTCTTGNNCCCTTGTCGCCGTTGGTAAGGACCAGGTAATGAATGAGGATCCCTTGCCGGGCCCACTTGGCCGTGGTTCCCCCGCAGCTTCCCTCGGCATCATCGGGGTGCGCGAAGATGATCATTGCTTTTCCCGGCATGTGGCGTGAAACCCGAGCCCCTTAATTTCTATTTTTTGTCCAGGCCCAATCTCTTGACCAGCTTGGCGATGTCTTCGGAATCCTGCCGCATGAACTTCTCATAATCTTCCGTATTCAGGTACAGGATACTCATGTCCAGGGTCCTTAAGGACTCTTTGAATTCAGGATCGTCCAGGGCTTTTTTGAAGGCCTCTTGGATTTTCTGCACGATGGGTTTGGGGATGCCCTTGGGCCCCATTAGCCCCAGAATCCCCGGGCTGGCCACCCCGTAGGTCTCTTTCGCGGTGGGGACGTTCGGGTAACGCGAAGACCGTTGGAGCCCCCAGTTGGCGAGGAGTCTGAACTTGCCGGCATCCACCAGCGGAGCCCAGCCGGAGGAATCGGAGAGCACGTCAATGTGTCCGCCCAAAAGGGCGGCCATAGTCTCCGCTCCCCCTTTGAAGGGCATATGTATCCATTCAAAGCCGGCGACACTGGCCAGCTCTTCCACGACCAAATGGGTTGGGGTCCCCACCCCGGGGGAGCCATAGGTGATCTTGCCGGGGTTCTTTTTCGAATATTCTACCAGCTCCTGCAGGTTCTTCCAAGGAGCATCGGCGCGCACCACCAGCCCGAACAGGAACCCTCCCCAGCGCATGATGTGGGTTACCTCTTCGATGGGGTTGAAATTCAACTTCCCCATGTGATAGGCGATGGTGGGGCTGCTGGTGATGATGCCCAGGGTGTATCCATCGGGCGGCTTGGTGATCACGATGCTGGGCCCCACGGAACCGCCCCCGCCCGGCTTGTTCTCGCAGATGATCGGCTGTCCCAAATGCTTCCTGGCGGCATTGGCCAGGGCCCGGCTGCTCAGGTCGGTCGAACCTCCGGGAGGGTACGGAATGACCAGGGTAACCGGTTTGGCCGGATATTCTGCCGCCCCAACCAGACTCATCGCGAACGTAAGGGCCAATCCTGCAAATCCCAAAATGCTTATCCATTTGATCCACTTCATACGATCCTCCCAACCGCCGACCATTCTCGGATGAAAATCCTCCTGAGACTACGCATCCATCAAACCAATCCTGCGCCCCCCTGACCTAAAAAAGGGAAGAATGGAAATCACCTTTTTATCCTTTTCCCAGATAAATCTCCCGGTAGAGGGTCCTCAAGTACTCTAAGGATTGTTTCGCGCAACGGTCCAGGTTGGCCTCGCTCCCACCCCCCTGGATGGGAGTACAGATTTCATAAGCCATATAAGCGTCGTATCCGATGCTCTTCAGGGCGCGGAAGAAAGTCCGGTAATCGACCTGGCCCTCGCCGGCCGCGACGGTCAGGTTTTTTTTCAGGTCATAATACCCGGTCATTTTGAACATGCTCGGCGCGTTGTGGAAGGCGATGGTCCGGGAAATCTGATCCGAAGCGGTGGAGTAGATCATCAAAGACCCGACTTCAGCCACCGCTTTTTCCAGCGATTCGCCTGTTCTCTGTATGTAGGGGGCGTCAAGAGCCACTTTCATGGCCGGGGAGCCGATTTCCCGGACCATCTGCAGAACATCCTGATAGTGAACGGTGATCTCGGAATGGTTCTGCAGGGCCAGGAAGACCCCCTGGTCTTCAGCGTATTTGGCCCCCTCCCGGATATACTGTACGCACCAATTCCATTGGTCCTCGTAAGGGATGTTGGGGCGCAGGAACCCTGAATAGATCCGCACGATACGGCAACCCAGGTCGTGGGACAGCCGGATGGTTTCCCTCAAGTAGAGCAGTTCTTTCTCAAAATGCGGCAGGTCAGGGTGTTCCAGCCCGGTCGAAAAATCCTGGTACCCCGCGATGCAGGGCAATTCCAGTCCTTTCGCTTGAATCATCTCCTTCAAACGCTTCCGGGCGTCAGGGCTTAAGTCGATGGGGGAGGCATGGGGCCGTTTGGCGATCAATTCAATTCCGTCGAAGCCCAATTGGGACGCCTTGGCTACCACCTGATCCAGGGACAGCGCCGTCTGGCCTCTCCAGGTTGGGGAATAGGAGACGGAATGCAGGATGAATTTCATGAACCCTCCTCGAAGATGGGCTTAAAAGGCCTCCATGTGGATGGCCTCGCGCGGACATAGATTTACGCATATCGAGCAGCCGATGCACAGCGCGGGGCTAACCCGCGCTTTCTCCTCTTCCAGGGAAATGGCCGTACAATGGCCGGGCCTCAGGCAGGACCCGCAGCCATTGCAGCACTCCGCATCCACCCGCGCTGAACCAGGCTGCATGGGGAGGCTGTCCGGGGTGGTCAGAAAAGGCAGCGAGAGGCCTCGAATGGCGTCGAAGGAGAACAGGCGTTGCTCTTCCAGATAGCGTTCCAACCCCTTCAGGATCATGGGAATCTCCTCAAAACCG
>PMCE01000290.1:1609-2907 GCA_003154025.1 Syntrophaceae bacterium | reverse complement strand
CGGCCCTCACCCCGGCCCTCTCCCGGGGGGAGAGGGGGAAAGGCTACGGCCCCTCCACAGTTACCTTCAAGGCAGTCGTCATGCCGGTCTGACCGGCACCCAGAAACGATGAAGATGGTTGCCACCCGGCCCCCTCACCCCGCCCCTCTCCCCCCACTTAGGGAAAACCAGCAGGCGGTAAGGTTTTTTCCTTTTACCTTGAACCTTGAGCCTTGTACCTTGAACCTTTTCTTAAAAGGATGACCGATGACTGAAAAAACGATTACCCGAGAAGACCTGAAATCCGCCCTTCCGGATCTCTCCAGAACATTCCGGCTGAAGGGGATCGAAGCTCCTATCGAGATCTGCCGGGATCGGTTCGGGGTTCCCCATGTGCTGGCCCGAACGGTCCGGGATGCCTTTTTCGGACAGGGATGGGTTACCGCCCAGGACCGTCTCTGGCATATGGATTATGACCGGCGAAACGCTTACGGCCGTCTGGCGGAGTGGCTGGGTGCAACGGCGGTCGAAGGCGATAAGGTGATGCGCCGGTTTCAGATCGGGTCCACGGTGGAAGGAGACTATCGGGCCGTGGATGCCCCCACCCGGGCCATGCTGGATGCCTATGCGGCCGGCGTCAATGCTTTTCTCCGGAGCACGAACGCTCTGCCGATCGAGTACACCCTTTTGGATGCGAAACCCGAGCCCTGGCAGCCCGGGGATTCCTTTGCCGTGTTCAAGGTCCGTCACATCATGATGGGGGTGTTTGAGGGAAAGTTGTGGCGGGCCAAGCTGGTGAACACGCTGGGGCCTGAAAAGGCGGCCGTCCTGTTGAGGGGCCACCCGCCCGGCGACCTGGTGATCGCGCCCCCCGGCGGGAGCTATGAGGGTCCCCCCCTTGACGGGATCGATGAGCTGAGCAGAAATATGGAAGCCATCCGCTGGCTCCAGGATGAGCCGGATTCGGGGAGCAACAACTGGGCTGTCCACGGCAGCCGGACGGCATCGGGGAAACCGCTTTTGGCAGGCGATTCCCATCGCCCTCTGGATACCCCGAATTGTTACTATCAAAACCACGTTGCCTGTCCGGAGTTCGATGTCATCGGGCTTTCCTTCCCGGGAGTGCCGGGATTCCCCCACTTCGGACACAATGCCCGAGCGGCCTGGTGTGTCACCCACGCCCAGGCCGATTACCAGGATCTCTATGTCGAAAGGTTCTCTTCCGACAAGACTCCCAATTACGAATTCAGGGGCCAGTGGAAAAAGGCCGAAGTCCGGCGGGAGGAGATAATAGTCAAAGGGGGAAAGGTCCACGAACT
>PMCE01000290.1:0-1582 GCA_003154025.1 Syntrophaceae bacterium | reverse complement strand
CTTCCGTTGACGAGTTGAACGAAGCCATGCGTCATTGGGTGGACCCATGCAACAATTTGGTCTCCGCCGATGTGCACGGGAACATCGCCTACCTGCACCGGGGTCAGGTGCCCGTCCGGTCCATGTCCAACGCCTGGCTGCCGGTCCCGGGCTGGACCGGAGAGCACGAATGGCAGGGAACCATCCCCTTTGAAGCGCTTTCGCGTCTCTGGAACCCTTCAACCGGGTTCATTGTCTCCGCCAATAACCGCATTGCCGATGAGAGCTATCCTTACTATTTGGCTTTAAGTTTTGCACCCGAATACCGGGCCCGGCGGATTTACGAAAGACTCAAAAATCTCACCGGGGCCACGGTAAAGGATATGCGTTCCATCCATGGGGATTTTTTTTCCATCCCCGCCGGGGTCCTGGCCAAGGTGATCGAGTTGGCCGAGCCTGCCGATGAATTCGCCCTTCGGGCCAAGGACATGCTTGCGGGCTGGAACGGCGCCATGGCCCCGGACGCCGCGGCCCCGACGATCTACGCGGCCTTTCGGATAAAGCTCTTGCATAGGATCATCGGGAACCTGGTGGGACCGCTGGTGGATGTGATGTTCGCCTCCACCGGAAGGGGCGCTCCCAGGCACGTTGCCGAGTTGGCATCCCAAATCGTCAGCCGGGCAAAGACCGGGGATCCATCCTTCCTTCCACCCGGGACCAGTTGGGGTTCGCTGGCCACCGGGGCGCTGGAGGAAGCGGTTGAATACCTTCGCAATCGTCTGGGAGACGACCTGGCGGCCTGGAAATGGGGTTCCGTCCACCGGACTTTGCCCCAGCATCCGATCTCCCGCGTGTTCCCCGCGCTGGCAAGTCTTCTGAACCCGCCCTCTATGCCGATGGGAGGAGATGGAGACACCCCCCTGGCATCGGGGTATTCCCCCGGCCGTCCTTTCGGCGTGACGTTGCTTTCTATCGTTCGCTACGTCTTCGACCTTTCAGATTGGGATAATTCGTGCTGGGCCGTACCCCATGGCGTATCCGGCCATCCGGGAAGCCCGCATTATGCCGACCAGGCCCCCATCTGGGCCGCTGTAGACCTGGTTCCCATGCGTTACACCTGGGAGCGAATAAAGGCCGAGGCGGAGTCGCAACAAAAGCTTGAACCCCTGTAGGGGCGGGTTTGAAACCCGCCTTGCGCTTCTTATCCGCATCCCAATAAACTCAAATGCGGAAGGCGGAATAAAAACTTTCACTTACACTTTCACTTTCACTTTTTTTTCATCTGCGTTCATCCGCGTCCCATTTTATCCGCAGATTTCGCAGATTACGCAGATTACGCCGAGCACCGAGAAATAAAGGCAAAGAATGCCGTAGAAAATTTTAGGCATTTTTATCTGAATCAAAAGGAGCATGCCATGTCCCAGCCATATGAAGGCTCGCATCAGCAATACGACGCACTTTTCGATACCGACGTGATGATCCCCATGAGGGACGGCGTCAATCTGGCCGCCGACCTCTATTTCCCGGCGGCCGGCGGCGAGCGGGCGGAGGGAAGGTTTCCGGTAATTCTGGAGCGCACCCCTTACGGAAAGCACGCCTCCAA
>PMCE01000275.1:617-5314 GCA_003154025.1 Syntrophaceae bacterium | reverse complement strand
GGACGGCCCAATCCGAACAGAAGAGAAGGCTGATTTTAAAAGTAGCTACGGAGGTCTTTGCCGAAAGAGGGTTCAATGAAGCGACGATCTCCCAGATTTCCAGGAAGGCCAGGATTGCCGAAGGCGGCATTTACCATTATTTCAAGAACAAGGAGGATCTGCTGTTCTCCATTCCAGAAGAGCGAATGGAAATTTTCCTGTCTGGACTCTACGAGAATTTGGAAGGAGTGGAAGGGGCGCTGAACAAGATCCGGAAACTCATTTGGTATCACCTGAATTTTTACGAGAGGAATAGAGACTATGTCCTGATTCTCCTGCAGAATATCCGGCAAAATCCCAGTTTTCACTCCACCCGCGCATACTCCCTAATCCGAGATTTTAGCAGACAGGTCGTGCAGATCATCGAAGCAGGGAAAAAAGAAGGAGCCCTTCGAAAAGACATTGATTCCAAGTTGCTGCGGGATGTCATCCTGGGGAGCATCGAGCACGTCACCGTTCGCGGATCTCTTTTGGGCAGGCTGACGAAATTGACCGCGGCCACCGCGCCCCTCTATGATTTCATAACCTCCGGGATCCAGACCCGCGGCGGGTCCGTTACCATCCCCCTGCGGCAATTTCTGGAAATGCAGAATCTATGCAGAAAGAAGCATCCCTAAGACGGCCGAAAACGGAGTTTAATTCTTTCTTTAGAAAGGAGAAAAAGATGCCAAGGATCATCGATGTTCATGGACATGTTTTCGACAAGGAAGGGTTGAAAACCATCATCCATTACCGGGTTCAACTCTCCAAATATCTCTACAACAAAGAAACGACCCCCGAGCAACTCCTCAAGGAAGCTCCCACCGTGGAATCCATGGTGGACGAATTCCGGAGGAATAATATGGTCGGGATGCCCGTAGCCTGGGACGCCGAGACCCACCTGGGAGGACCCAAGACCAGTAATGATTACATCGCCGGCATCGTGAAAAAATACCCGGATGTGTTCCTTACCGGATGGGGCTCGGTGGATCCTTGGAAAGGCCGGCTGGCCCTGGAAGAGGCGGAACGTTGCATGAAGGAGCTAAAGCTCATCGGGCTCAAATTCCAGCAGCCCACCCAGCAATTTCATGTCAATGACCCGCAGTTCTATCCGCTGTGGGACCTCTGCCAAGACCTGGGGGCGGTGATCCAACTCCACACGGGATATTCCGGGCTGGGAACCGGGCTTCCCGGCGGGGGCGGGATCAAGTTGCGCTACACCAGGCCCATCCCGGACTTTGATGATTTAGCGGCCGATTTTCCGAAGTTGAAAATCATTGCCATGCACGTGGGGGACCCCTGGGTAGAGGAACTGAATGCGGTAACCATGCACAAGGGGAATGTCTACCGCGAGACTTCCGGTATGTGGCCGCGCTACTTCCCGGAGCCGATGAAGTATGAAATGAGTCGCCGGCTTCAGGACAAGTATATGTTCGGCTCCGAGTATAACCTCTTCCCCCTGGATCAATTAGTCAAACAGCATGAGGAGAACGGGTATAAGGCTGGATTTCTGGAGAAGCTTTTCTACAAAAACGCCGTGCGTATATTGGGGGAAAACCTGGAAAGGTTGGGGGTGAACCTGAAAGAGTGGAAGGAATAAAGGAAGGGACCCACTCCCGGGCTGAGGGAAAGGAAACGAATGGGCTTTTTTCGCCGGAAAGAAACCCGGCGGACGGAGTCTGAAGGGAAGAAAAGGAGAGGCTCTATGGAGATAAAAAAAGTGGCAGTGATCGGCATGGGAACGATGGGAAGCCAGATCGGGATTGTTACCGCCCGGAGCGGATTTCCCACCGTGATGGTGGATCTTTCGGAAGAATTGATGGCCAAAGGGCTGAACAACATCAAATCGTTCATGAACGGCCGGATCAAAAAGGGGAAGATGACCCAGGAGGAGATGGACAAGACCCTTGGATTGATTAAAACCACGAAGGATTTATCCCCCGCGCTGCGGGAGGCGGACCTGGTCATCGAGGCGGTGTTTGAGGATCTAGAGCTTAAGAAAGAGGTTTTCAAGAAGATGGATGCCCTCTGCCCCAAAGAAGCCATCCTGGCCACCAATACCTCGACCCTGAGCGTCTCGGCCATTGCGGCCGTAACCTCCCGCCCGCAGAAGTGTATCGCCACCCATTTTCTCTTTCCGGCGGCCGCTACCCCCCTGATTGAAATCGCCCGGGGGCTCGACACGACGGACGAAACCCACCGGGTCATCTTGGATTTCTTCAAGAAGTGCGGCAAAGAAGCGCTCACCGTGGCCGACTCGCCGGGATTTGTCATCAACCGGGTCTACCTTCCGTTGGTCAACGAGGCGTTCTACGCCCTGGAGACCTCTCTGGCCACCCCCGAAGTAATCGACCAGTGTTGCATGCGCGGCCTGGGATTTCCGCTCGGTCCTCTGGCCTCGGCCGATTCCTTTGGGTTGGATATCCTTCTGGCCTGCATGAAGACGTTTCATAAGGAATTGGGGGACAAATACCGGCCGGCCCCGCTCCTGGTCAAATACGTGGGCGCGGGGCGCCTCGGACGGAAGACGGGGCGCGGGGTTTACGATTACCGAAAATAGCATCGGAGGGATGGATCGGATTTTGTCCTTTCATCATTCCTTCCGGGCGACAGACGTGCCAAGCAAAGCAAGGAGGACGACATGGCTTTAATGAACGGAGAACAGTATCGGGACAGCTTGCGGAAGATGAAACCGGTGGTCTATTTCTTGGGTGAAAGAATCCAAAACCCGGTCGATCACCCCGTCGTCATTCCGTCTCAGAACACGGTAGCGATGACTTACGACCTGGCCTTTGATCCTCGTTATTCAGATCTCATGACCGTGCACTCTCCGCTGACGGGGGGGAAAATCAACCGGTTTGGCCATATCTACCAGAGCGTGGATGACATGGTGAAAAAAGTGAAGATGGCCCGACTCGTCGGACAGAAAACCTGCACGTGCTTTCAGCGCTGCCCGACGATGGATACGGCCAACTCCCTTTTCCTGGTCACCCGGGAGATGGATCAAAAACTCGGAACGACCTATCACCAGCGCTTCTTGACTTTCATGCGGGAGGTCCAGGAGAAGGATTTATACGTTGGGGTGGCCATGACCGATGTGAAAGGAGACCGGTCGCGGAGGCCCCATGAGCAGGCGGACCCGGATATGTATCTCCATGTGGTGGAAGAGAGAAAAGACGGGATTGTCGTGCGGGGGGCCAAAGCCAATCAAACCGGGTCGATCAATTGCCACTATACTTTCGTGGCCCCGACCGCCGCTTTGAAAAAAGAGGATCAGGATTATGCCGTGGCTTTCGCGGTGCCCGCAGATGCCCAGGGGATGATTCACATTTACGGCCGCAATCCCGGAGATACGCGAAAATTAGAGAACTGCCCCATCGATATGGGCAATTACAAATTCAGCTCTCAGGAGACCCTGCTCATCTTCGAAAATGTCTTTGTTCCTTGGGAAAAGGTTTTCCTTTACAAAGAGGTTGAATTTGCGGGCCAAATCCCGTTTCTTTTTGGAGCCAACCACCGGCAGACCTATGGCGGCTGTAAGGCGGGAGTGAGCGATGTCCTCATCGGAGCGGTGAAATTGCTGGCCGAGTATAGCGGGACCGACAAAATGCCCCATATCCGGGATAAAATCCTGGACATGGTCAAACTGACCGAGACGATTTATTGCTGCGGTTTGGCCACGGCCCTGGAGGGGCATAAAACCTCCGCCGGGACCTATTTTATCAATCAACTTCTGGGGAATGTCTGCAAACTCAATGTCGCCGAGCTCCCCTTTGCCATGGCCAAGAATGCGGTGGATATTTGCGGAGGGGTCCTGGGCACCCTGGTTTCTGAAAAGGACTTGAAAAGCCCGGAGGTCGGCAAATATGTAGAAAAATACATGAAAGGGTTGCCCGGAGTCCCCACTGAGAATAAAATGCGGCTCCTCAATCTCGTTCAAAACCTCCTCTTTGGCGTGAATTCGGTCGGCTATGTGGTGGAATCGGTCCATGGAGCCGGGCCGCCGGCTGCGCAGAAGAGCAGTCTCTATCGCTTGATCGATTTTGAAGAAAAAAAGAATTTGGCCATGGAGATTGCCGGTATTCAGTAGGCGCGGGCGGGGTCGCCCCCGCCTGGGGCCCGAAAAGCGAAGTTTGCAGACCCTTCCTCAGGCAACCTCGGAGGGCTATGGAGATCGTCCCGGCGGGCCTTGCGCCCCTCCATCGACCCGTAGCCCTCTGATTTCCACCGAGTGCTCTGGTTTAGACGATTCAAGACGGAAGCTAGGGAGATTCAAAAGCCCGATCCACAAGCAACCTCAGAGGGGGATCGATGTCCGCTTTGCAAGGCTTACGCATCTTGGATTTAACCTTAACCCTCCCGGGTCCGTATTGTACCCTGCTTTTGGCGGATTTAGGGGCGGAAGTTATTAAGATTGAAAACCCCGAGGGAGGGGACTGGTTCCGCCACGAAAAGCCGGCGGTTCAGGGATGGGGAATCCGATTTCTGAGCCTCAACCGGAATAAGAAAAGCCTCACCCTTAATCTGAAATCCCCCCAAGGAAAAAAAATATTTCTGGCGCTGGCCAAGACGGCCCAAGTCGTTGTCGAAGGCTTTCGTCCCGGGGTCGTGGCCCGATTGGGGATCGATTATCCTCCGCTGAAGGCAGTCAATCCGCGGATCGTCTACTGCTCGATCTC
>PMCE01000275.1:0-580 GCA_003154025.1 Syntrophaceae bacterium | reverse complement strand
AGAGAACGGGAAGAGGGCAATTCGTGGATATCTCCATGTTTGATGGGGTCCTCGGATTTCAGCATGCTTCCCTGGCCGAGTATCTTGACACCGGCCAGTCTCCCCTCCGGGGGAATTTTTGGCTGGGTGGGAATATCCCCTGTTATTCCATCTACGAGACCAAAGACGGAAAGGCCGTCACCCTCGGTCCCCTTGAACCCCATTTTTGGGCCAACCTTTGCCGTGCCTTGGGGCGAGAGGATTTCATCGAGGCTCAGTGGGCGGAGGGGGAGAAGCGCCAGGAAATTTACGATTTCTTGCGCCAGAACTTTCGCCAAAGAACCCGCGATGAATGGGTGGCCTTTTTCGAAGGGAAAGATGTCTGTTTAGGCCCGGTGAAAAATTGGGACGAGACACTGCAAGACCCGCAGGTTCGACACCGCCAAATGATCGTGGAAGCGGAGCATCCCCAAGTCGGTCGACTCCCGCAGATTGGGATCCCCATCAAGCTTTCTGAAACTCCCGGGGAAATAAAGGAACCCGCTCCTTCCCTGGGCCAGCATACCGAAGCGATCCTGAAAGAGCTGGGGTATCCTGCGGA
>PMCE01000383.1 GCA_003154025.1 Syntrophaceae bacterium | reverse complement strand
ACGTGATAGGCTATTCCCTCCCTCGATTGAATTTTTCCACAAGTTCCCCTGGGCACGGGAGGAAAGAAATGGCGGCAATCCTTCCCCCGCCTTTGGCCGGGAAAAAAGAGCCTGCCCCGTAAAGTAGAGGGGGCAGGCCCTGGAAAGGGATCGCTCGAAGGGGATTAGGCGGCCAGCTTGAGGGGCCGATCCGCATCCCGGACCATGTCCTTGCAGAAATGGGCCGGGCAGGTCTGCTTCAGGTGACTCTCGAACTCCCCGCGGAAGTACCGGAGGCTGGTGAGAACCGTGTCTACCGCGGCCCGGCCGAAATCGCAGCGGGCCTGAGACTGGATCCGGTTGGCAAAGGTCTCCAACGTTTCCAGGTCTCCGATTTCTCCCATGCCCTTGGTCAGCCGGTTCAAGATGGAGAGGAGGTTCCGGAAAGCCTTTCCGCAGGGCGAGCAGCGGTCACAGGCTTCCGCCGCCAGCTGCTGCAGGGAGTACCGGGCCATCTCCACTACGCAGACTTTTTCGTCCATCAGGACGATGTGACCGGAGCCCAACTTCCAGCCGATCTTGGCCAGGGAATCAAAATCGAGGGGAGTGGCCTGCAACCGGGCGGGGAAGATCCCTCCAGCCGGTCCCCCCAGTTGGAAAGCCTTCAACTCTCCTTCCAGGGCGTTGGCCTCTCCGTAAGCCATTTTGAGCAGGTTCTCGAGGGTCGTCCCGATCGGCGCCTCGACCAGGCAAGGATGCTTGGTCTTTCCGGTGAGAGCAAAGATCTTCGTCCCGCCGGCATTCTTAGCCCCCAGGGCGCAGAAGGCCTCGGCGCCCTTGTTTAGAATCAAGGGGACGTTCATGTAGGTCTCCACGTTATTCACGTAGAAAGGATCCGGCCAAACCTCCCGATTCTGGAAGTTCTCGCACTTGGCGCTACCTTCGTAGTCAAAGAAGGCCCGGCCGCACTCGCCGCAGACGAAAGGATTGCGCTCTTTGGGCAGAGCGTCTTCGCCGGCGGTCTCGCGGATCTCCACATCAAAGCTGAAGGGGGAACCGAGGATGTCCCGGCCCAGAAAGCGCCGGGCCTGAGCCGCCTTGATGGCTCGGTCCATCCGCCGGAAGGCCAGGGGCTTGTAGGCGGAGGGCAGGTAGACGACGCCCCGGCTCACGCCCCCCAGGGCATAGGCGGTGATGGCCATCCCTTCAATCAGGGCGAAGGGGTCGCCTTCCAGGAGAGTTCGCTCCGCCCAGGCCTCCGAAGGGCCTCCCGTGCGGACGGCAACCAGGTACTGGGGGATATGGGAAANNTCCGGGTTCACCGACCCGCAGCGGCCCATGACCTCTCTCTTCTGGCGGGAGAGATAATCCTGGTACTTACTCGCCTCCATCAGGCGGATCGCCGGACCTTCATGAAGGTAACCGTCTGAAGTGTATCCTTTGGTATTTTCAATCCTGGCCATTTTTTCCTCCTTTGCGCTCGACCTGGAGACCGAAGGTCCGGCATTCCAGGTCCGGTGAGAATCTTCCTTATGCCGCTTTCTTTTCTTCCTCGGCCGCTTCGGGAACTTCGGCCGGGGCTTCTTCGGCGGCGGCCTCGAAACGGGTGATGGCCTCCAGGGCCGTGCCCGGGGTCAGGTTTCCGTAAGTTTCTTCATCGATGGTCATAACCGGGGAGATGCCGCAGGCGCCCAGGCAGGCCACCTCTTCCAAGCTGAAGCGGAAATCCTCCGTCGTCTCCTTCCCGGGGGCCAATTTCAGGTAATTCCTGATGGACTCGATGATCGAAGGGGCGCCCTTGAAGTGGCAGGCCGTTCCCCGACAGGCGCGGACGGTATGTTTCCCCCGGGGAGTGAGATGGAAGCGGTTGTAAAAGGTCAGGACCCCGAAGATTTCACTCTTCGTGACTCCAAGGACCTGGGAGACGATATCGAAGGTGAACGGGGGAACATACCCGTAAATCCCCTGGATCTTCTGTAGTACGATCAGCAGGTGTCCCCGATTTCCTTCGTGCTCTTTCAAAATTTCCTGGACCTTGTCGAGGGTGTCGAAAGGGATCACTTTAGCCATATCCTGGTTCCTCCTCTGTTCTCTTTGGTTGAGCATTCGAATGGCATCCCCTGCGGCGGCCCGGATTTCTTCCGGGTCGATGGGTTTCATGGCTAGAAAAAAGATACCCTGGAGACGGACTCTCTTGGAACTCTCCAGGGAAGAATCTTCTCCCAGGGAAATAACCGGAAGTCCCGGGTTGGTTTTCTTGATCAGGGGGAGGAGGTCAAAACCAGGAATCCCCTCGAGGGTGCAATCCAGAATCAGGATTCGATCCTCCCGCTCTTTGACCTGGTGGATGAGGTCGCTGACGCCGGTGAGCCGGGAGACGTTCCAGCCGAGGCCATTCAGCTGATGGTAGAGGTACTCGGCCAACGGTTCATCGCTGCTGGCGATCAAAATGGTTCCCTCTTCCATGCGCTTACCTCCTCCGTCTAACAGAACTTCCGTTGATTCTGGAATTATGAATACACAAGTTGCGTGCCAAGATATAAAGAATACAAATATTTCTTTTAACCGAACGTTTTCATTTAAATTTATTTTATCCTTGGGTACCGGGGGGAAGACTAGAAAGCATCCATGATGCCTAAAAAAAATATGCATAGTTTCGAAAAAAATAATAATTTTAAATTGTTATTTTTTTATGCGGCGTATTTATTTTTTATGCGGGGGTATGCTGTGGAGGAAAGAGTGGAGATTTTGTTGGTAAGCTGTTGATACCCTGTTGAAATGAAATTGAAAGGCTATTCTTCCCGCTCCGAGGATTTGATGTTGTACTTGCGCATGAGCGCCTGGAAATTGGGCCTCAGCATTCCCACGTCCCTGGCGGAGCGGGTGACGTTCCACTCGTTGCGGGAAAGAGCGGCCAGGACGAAGAGCCTCTCAATCTCTTCGATTGCTTTGTCCCGGAGGTTCTTCTTCATCTCCCGGAGATCCTCATTGGTTTTGGGAACTTCAAAAGTAATGCCTTGGGGGGCCTCCCGCAGTGGGAGGGGAAAATGTTTGGGAAGAATCAACTCTTCATCGGTCATGACGGCGACCCGCTCCATGGTATTCTCCAGCTCCCGGACATTGCCGGGCCAGGAATGACGCATGAGCAATTCCATGGCCGCGGGGGAGAAGGTCTTGGTTTTCTTGCCCAGCTCACGGCAGTATTTTTCCAGGAAATGCTGGGCCAGCAGCGGGATGTCTTCCGGGCGCTCCCGCAGGGAGGGGAGATGGAGGGGGACGATGTTGAGGCGGTAGAAGAGATCCTCCCGGAAGGTTCCTTCTTTGATCATCTCCGGAAGATCCTTGTTGGTGGCCGCAATCAGGCGGATGTCCACCTTCTTAACCTTGGTGCCGCCCACCGGGGTGAATTCCCTCTCCTGGATAACGCGCAGCAGCTTGCTCTGGGTGGCGGGGCTGATATTGCCGATCTCATCCAGGAAAAGGCTCCCTCCGTCGGCCACTTCGAAGAGGCCGGGTTTGGTCACGATGGCGCCGGTAAAGGAACCTTTGACGTGCCCGAAGAGTTCGCTCTCCAGAAGGTTTTCGGAGAGAACTGCGCAATCCACGGGGATGAAGGGGCGGTCCTTACGGAGGCTGGCGAAATGGATGGCCCGGGCGATGAGTTCCTTGCCGGTGCCGCTCTCCCCGGTGATGAGCACCGTGCTGTTCGTGGGGGCGACCTTGGTGATGAGCCGGAAGATCTCCTGCATCTTTCGCGAGGCTCCATTCAATCTTCCCAGGGAACCCGCGTCGCGCAGCCGGCGGCGCGTTGCTTCCAGTTCCGCTCGCGTGCCCAGCAACGCCGCCGCGTTTCCGATCATCGTCTTCAGCCGGTTTGTGTCGATGGGCTTGGTGATGTAGTC
>PMCE01000104.1 GCA_003154025.1 Syntrophaceae bacterium | reverse complement strand
GACCAGGCGACGCAGATGTTTCTCTTCCAAGAGGTCCATGCGAGTGTAGTCTACCAGGTACTTGGCATAACGGACATAGAGACGGCGGACCGTTGGCCCGACTCTGGATTGATTTTCCAGGATCCTGCTCAGGTTTCGGCGGACCATCTCCCGGTCATGCTTCATCACCGCCCAGTAGAAGTTCCCGATCAGGACGGCCAACCAGAGCATGAGCCAACGGGGAAGGAGGCGACCGAAAAAACCGATGAGGGTAAGATAGGTGTAAGCGAGGCGGTGAAGGATTCTTTTCCCTGACATTGTTGAGAAAATTGTACTTTCTCCCTTCGGCCGGTGTCAAGGAAAAGGTACACCTTCCCCCCTTCATTTCTCGCCAAGTAGACAGAAGATGGATTGAATTTCAGGCTTTGCCCGGCCCGGGGGCGAAAGGTTCCTTACATCCGGATCGCCGCCGCCCAGGGGACGATAACCTCGAAGGGGGAAGATTCCCCGTGAAAGTAGCGGGAGGTGCGATACTTGTCGCTCTTGTCGAAGCGGGGACTTTCGACGAAGCCGTGGTCGGAAAAAAAGAGAAGGAGCGTTTGAGGGGGCAGCTCCCGGAGGCGCGGGGCCAGGTCGAGCTGGAGGTACTGAAGGACGTTGCGGAAAAGGTACTCCAATCCTCCCCTCTCCGTATGCACCCGTTCGTCGATGCCGCCGACCTTCCACAGGCTCTCGGTCCACCCTTTTCCCCCCGGAAAGGATTTTTCCCCGGCCTGCTGCAGAAGCTCCATCTGCCTAGGGGTGGAAGAGGGGAAATGGGCCCAGAGGGCTCCTTCGCTCACGATCCTCAACTGATGGGCCAGGGGTTTGAAGAAGCTTTCCTTTATGTATTCCCACAGGTCCCAGCGCATCCCGTCCAGGAGGATGAGAATCCTCTCCCTCCCTTCGGCAAGCTTTCTCTTCCAGGGGTTCAGGGCCGGCAGGTCCTCGACCATGACCGGTCTTTTTTCCTCTCCGGACTCCCATCGCGGAAGGGAGCGCCGGTAATAGTCGGCAAAGCCTTGGGAAACGGAACCGCAGAGCGTTTCCCCCTGGGCCAGCCGTTCTTTCAGGTTGGGCGGCAGGGCCACCTCCATCCGCTGAACCCTCTGGCCCACCGTCCCCAATAGATAGGCCAGGGGGCTGAGTTGCTGGGCATAGAGAGACTCCCATTTGGCAAAGTCCTGGGGAAGACTGTTTTCCTTTCTTCTCAAAGCCTGGACTTTCTGCCGAAGGACGCTCACGTCCTGAAGGACCTCGGCCATCTCCGTCTGCCGGCGGATGAAATCCGGCGCCCGCAAGGGAGTCAGGGAGCTTTCCAGGTGGGAAAAATCCTCCCCTTCCCTCTCCTCCGGCGAGGCGAAAAGCCTTTCCAGGGCCTCTCGCAGGATGGAAAGGAGGAGGGTTTCGCGGCGGAAGATTTCCTGGGCGGGCCTTCCTTCCAGGAGCTTCCAGGCCTCGCGGGCAACCCCTTCTTCTCCCTCCATCTCCTGGACGAGACGCTCAAAGAGAGGCGGGTTTTTCTGATGGAGAGACCGGGCGGCCCGGGAAAGCTCCCGGATCAGGAGGTCCCCTCTTTCCGCTTTGCCCTTTTCCAGGAGGGGAAAGAGAGGGATCATCTCCCCCGGAGGGATGTCGTGCCCCTCGACCCAGAGGGAGAGAAGCAGAGCTTTTTTGAAGACCCTGGGTCCGCCTTCCTGGACCAGGGAAAGAAGGTGCGGGAAATCAGCATGGAAAAATTGGAGGAAAGCATCTTGGCCGGCGGCCTTGCCGCCGGATTCCGCCTGGCCCGTGAAATGGACGAAGGTCGTATCCGAAACTTCCTCTTCCCGCAGCCATTCGCGGAGGATCTTGCGGACCTGGGTCAGAGTGTATTTCCGCTGGATGAGCGCGCCGTAGAGTTGGTCCAGGTCCCTCCTTACGATCACCACCCTTCCCCGGAAAGCCTCGTTGATCTCCCGCACGGCCAGGGGGGTCAAAGCCTCTTCGAGGCGGGGGAGGATATCTTCCTGGCTCGGAATGATGGAAAGGGCCCGCCGCATGGCCGCCGCCTTATCCTTCTCCCCCACCGCGTCCAGCCCGCTGAGGTAGGGGATGAACCTCTCCTGGTAGGGAGCAGAGGCCAGTGCTTCCAGGGTCTCCCGGATACCCCTGTCGATAGACTCCTCCATTTCCTGGAGCGGCGGAAAGGAAATTTCCTCGCCCAGGGAATACCCGCAGGAGCAGCGGGGGTTGCTCTGCAGCGATTCCGGAGAGGGGCCGTTGCACTCCGCCTGGAGGACGGCGGCCAGCGAACGGTCCACCGAACTCCGGTTATGGGGAACCGAGATCATCTCGAGCTGATCCAGCCGGGCCAGAACCTGGTAGCGTCTCGACTGGCGCACCTTTTCATAGGGGGCGAACTGCTCTCCCGACTTGGCCCGGCGGTGGGCTTCGCTGTAGGCCTGGATATATCTCTCCCGAAATTCCTGAAACCGCTTCATCAGCTCCCCGGTCTTATCCCCGTCGATGGAGATCCTGCCCTTTTCGTAGAACTGGAGAATCTCGTCTTTTCCCTTCCGGAGGCCCGCATAATCGGGGCGGTCGGGAATGGAGAGACGCGGATCGCCGGCATACTGGTGGACGAAGAGAACCCTTTCCGCATGGTCGAAAAAATTCCTCAATCCCTCGATTCGCCGAAGCTTGTCGGAAAGAAACGGCTCTCTGGAAGCCGCTGAAAGGAACCGTTCCAGCCCCTCCCGGGCGGGGAAGCTGACCTTCACTTCCTCCCACTGGGCGAGAACATCCTCCACGTCCCGTCGGAAGGAATCCCAGGGGAGGTTCTTGAAGGCCTGGAAGGAAGAGGCCCACCCCAGGCGGTTGAGGAGGTTGCGGAGGGATTCGGCTTCGGCCTCCTTCATTCCTTTCACTTCGCTCCAGAGCGCCTCCTGGGAAGGCAGGGTGAAGGTCCCCTTGCGCAACTTTTCCGGGATGAGCGGGTGCTTGGGGATGAACTGCCGGACTTCCTCGGAGAGGATCTCGCCTTTCCCCAGGGTGGTGATGCCCTGCAAACCGTTGCGGGAGACGTCCTCCAGCCCTTTCTTCCTCTGGCCCTGGTAGGGGACGATGTTTCCCGAAAAGATCAGGGCCAGGACCAGGGCCTCGAATGGATACCGCAGAAGGCCGTAGTCCCCCTTGCGAAAGGCCCAGTAGAGGGCTTCCGGCGTCTGGACACCCTTGTCCACCAGGGAGAAAAAATGCGAGGCCAGCTCGTTGGTTCTCGGGTCCACCTGGAGGGAATAGTGGTTCCCCTTGGCCTTGACCAGCCCCATGGGCTTCAGCAGGCTGTCCAGAATCGTACGCAGGCCGAATTTGAACCGGTCGTCGATCTCCACGCTCCCCGTGGCGAAGAATTCCTTGATGAGCGTGGGCATCGATGTAGGGGACAGGGCTTCCAGGTAGGGGTGCACCCGGTGGTGTTTGGGGAACCTCCGCGAAAGGAGGGGGGGGATGAATTCCCGCAAGAATCTCTCCTGGGTCAGGAATCCGTAAGCCGAAAGCTCCACCTGGCGGTCATCCCAGAGGAGGTGGCCCTGGAAATAAGAGCGGGTCAGAATCTCCCCCAGCTTCTTCTTTCCCCCCTGCAGCAGGTTCTGGAGGTATTCGACGGCCCCCGGCCCTCCTTCGGAAGAATCTTCCCGGTGCTTCTCCCGCAGGAGGAGGACGGCCAGGAGTTCTTTCATCCCCCCTTCTTCCTCCTCCCCGACGGCGGCGGGCACCCAGAAGAGAAAAGTGCCCGGGCTTTTTTCCTTCAGGGCCGGCAGCAGGTTCCGGCGCAGGTGGTCATATTGGCGCTCCACCCCGTGAGTCGTCCCCACAATGAGGAAGAAATCCTCTTCCACCTGCGTCCATTCCTCTGCCAGGTGTTCCAATTCAGCCGGGGGAATCTCGTCGATCTGGCGGAGGAGGAGAAGCCCGTTCCTCCGGGTATATTCCCAAAGGGTCGAGACCTTCTGCTGTCCCTGCTCCGCCCAGCCCGCAAAGGGTATGTGGGAAGACTCCGCCAGGGGAAGAAGGCGTTGGAAGAGCCGGCGGTCTCCGGGAAAAATTTCCGAGACCCCCTGCCGGATTTTACGCCGCAAAATGGCGGAGAGGTCCACCCGCAGGTCGATGGAGATCCGGTCGTCGAGGGGGTCCTTTCCGGGACTCACCACCAGGAAGGAGGTCTCCTTCACCAGCCGTGAAAGGATGTCCCGGAAGTACTGGTAGTTGGTCTGCCCATCCAGGTCCGTCACCCGAAAGAGGACCATCTCGGCCATGTGCCTCGCCGTGTACTTGCTCTCCACCGGCGAGATGGCGAAGAGGATGAGAAGCTTGACCGCTTCCAGGGCCACTCTCTCCTGGTCCGGGTCCTTGAAGATCTGGGGAATCTCCTCCCGGTAATATTCGAACCCTTTCTCCACGTAAGGCTGGGTTTCAGCCATCTCCCGGATGCGGTGGAGGAAATGGTCGAAGATGGTGGAAGGCCCCAATAGTTCCTGGGCCGGCCGGTCGAGGAAGGTGGGGATTCCCCGTTCCACATCCCCTTTCAGCCGGTAATGGATGAAGTCCACGATTCCCCGGTGTTCCGAAAAGAGGGGTTTGAGCCGGTCCAGCAGGGTGATGGTGGCGGGATGGACCGGGTAGAGCTTCATAAACCTCTTTTCATCGACCGGGAAGGAGGGGAAGTAGCTCCTGAGCGTCTGAAAGATCTTCCGGATCTCTTCCTGGGCTCCCGGCCGGTGGCGGATCAGGCGGTGAGAGACCAGCTCTTCGATGTGGGCCCGACCCAGGGTCAGCCGAACCGGGTAGCGGTCTTTGATTTTGTTGAAGGCATCCTGGCTGATTTCCCCCGTTTCCTCGATCCATTCCTGCAGCGAGGCCACGACCCAGAGGGGAAAAAAAGAGGCCTCCTCCCCAAGGTACTGGAGAAACCGGATATCCTCCCGGTAGGCGTGGGCGTCGGCCTTGGAGCGGAGAAACTCGGAGAGTTCGTCCACCAGGAGGACCAGGCCGGAGAACCCCAGTCTGACCATGGCTTTACGGATTTCTTCGAAGGTTTCCTTCCGCGATTCCTTTCCTTCGAAGGAACGGCCCAGGCGGAGGGAGAGCTCCCGGAAGATCTCCTTCAGGAAGATGTCCTCGAGAAACTCCGTCCCCCGATGCTGGATGAGGGAGATTTCCACGACGAGGAATTTCTTCGGCTCGAGGGGCTGGCGGAAATTCTCCAGGGACGGCTCTTGCTGGACGAGGGAAGCCCAGGACTCGGGATGGCGCAGCAGAAGACTGAGCATGCCCAGGAAATGGGATTTGCCCGACCCGAAATTGCCTTTCAAAAAGGTCCCCCGCCCTTCCGGCCCCGCCAGGGATTTCAGGAGCATCTCCAGGCTTTTCGATACCTCGGCGGTCACCACGAAGGAATCGAGGATCATCCTCCTGAGGTCCGCCCTTTCCAGGTCCTTCAGCTGAATGACCGTCTTGATCTCCGGAACCTCGACGAGGTCTCCGATTCGGATCAATTCTCCGCCTCCTTGAGCGCCATAAAAACAGTGAAAGTGCAAGTGTGAGTGAAAGCCCTTATCCCCTCACTCCTCACGCCTCACGCCTTTGTCTTCACCATAGGATGATATCAGATCGAGAAAAAATCGGCCATACTTCCGGAAGGTGATTTCCCCCACTCCCACGACTTCCAGCATCTCCCGGGGGCTGTCGGGACGCCGGGTGGCCATCTCCCTCAGAGTCCGGTCGTGGAAAATGCAGTAGGGGGGAAGGCCCTC
>PMCE01000185.1 GCA_003154025.1 Syntrophaceae bacterium | reverse complement strand
AAGTTCCTGGGATCCCAAAATGGGAATGGGGATCACCGTTCCCAAGGTCTCCGGAAGGAATCAGGTCCGGGTGGAAGAGATCAACTTGCGGGTCAGCGACGAAGAGCTTCTGCGGATCAGCTCGCGGCGGGTTCTGGCCTTGAGCCTGAAAGAAATGAAAGCCCTGCAGAAGTACCCTCAGGACTCGGCACGCCTCGCCGAACGGAAGGCAGTCGGCCTAGGGGAACACCTCACGGACTGCGAAGTCGAGGTATTGGCCCAGACTTGGTCCGAACACTGCAAGCACAAAATCTTCGACGGGTTGATCGACTATACCGACGAGCAGGGAAAGGGGCAGGTCATCGACAGCCTCTTCGACTCGTACATCAAGCGGTCAACCGGGGAGATCCGCAAATCCATGGGGGAGAAGGACTGGTGCGTCTCGGTCTTCAAAGACAACGCTGGAGTTATGAAGTTCAACCCGGACTGGAACGTGGTCTTCAAGGTGGAGACCCACAATAGCCCGTCGGCCCTCGACCCTTACGGCGGCGCCCTGACCGGAATCGTGGGGGTCAACCGGGATCCCTTCGGGACCGGCAAGGGGGCCAAGCTGATCTTCAACGTGGACACCTTCTGCTTCGCCCCTCCGGATTACTCCAAACCTCTGCCCCCCCGCCTGCTCCATCCCAAGAGAATCTACGAAGGAGTGCGGGAAGGGGTCGAGCACGGGGGCAACAAGAGCGGGATCCCCACGATCAACGGGTCCATCGTCTTCGACGACCGCTACGCGGGCAAGCCCCTGGTCTATTGCGGAACGGGCGGGATCATGCCCCGGCTGATCCGGGGGGAGCCTTCCCACGAGAAGAAGGCCGAACCCGGCGACTTCATCGTCATGACCGGGGGGAGGATCGGCAAGGACGGGATTCATGGGGCCACCTTCTCTTCCGAAGAACTCCATGAGGAGTCTCCCACCAGCGCGGTTCAGATCGGAGACCCCATCACCCAGAAGCGGATGACCGATTTCCTCCTTCGCGCCAGGGATCAAGGGCTCTACCACGCCATCACCGATAACGGAGCCGGAGGATTATCCTCCTCCGTGGGAGAGATGGCCCGCGACTGCAACGGCTGCGAGATGAACCTGGAGCGGGCGCCGCTGAAGTATGCCGGCCTGGACCCCTGGGAGATCCTCCTCTCCGAAGCCCAGGAGCGGATGACCCTGGCCGTGCCCCCGGAGAAGATCGACCGGTTCATGGAGATGGCCAGGCAGATGGAAGTGGAAGCGACCAATCTGGGGAAGTTCACCGACACGGGGATATTCCACGTCCGGTACGACGGAAAGACCGTGGGTTACCTGGAGATGGAATTTCTCCACAACGGCTACCCCCGGATGGAGCTGCGCGCCCGGTGGGAGCCGAAGAAATATTCCGAACCGCAATTCGAGGAACCCTCCGACCTGACCTCTTCTTTGAAGCAGGTCCTCGCCCGTTACAACATCTGCAGCAAGGAGTCCGTGGTCCGTCAGTATGACCACGAGGTCCAGGCGGGAAGCATCGTCAAGCCCATGGTAGGGGCCTTTAACGACGGGCCGGGAGATGCGGCCGTCTTGCGGCCCCTCCTGGACTCCTGGGAGGGGGTGGTGGTTTCTTCGGGCATCTGCCCGAGGTACAGCGACATCGATACCTACCACATGATGGCCTGTGCCATCGACGAGGGCATCCGGAACAATATCGCCGTCGGCGGGACCCTGGGGCACATGGCCGGACTGGACAACTTCTGCTGGTGCGACCCCATCCAATCGGCGAAGACCCCGGACGGAGAGTACAAGCTGGCTCAGCTGGTGCGGGCCAACATGGCCCTCTATGAATACACCAAAGCCTTTGGAGTTCCCTGTATTTCGGGGAAGGACTCGATGAAGAATGATTACCTCATCGGGACCACGAAGATTTCCATCCCGCCCACCGTTCTTTTCTCCGTGGTCAGCGTGATTCCAGATGTCCGCAAGTGCGTAACCATGGACGCCAAGCGGGCCAACGACCTGGTTTACGTGCTGGGCGATACCCGGCCGGAGCTGGGCGCTTCGGAATATTACGCCCTCCATGGTTTTATCGGCAATCAAGTCCCGCGCGTGGATGCGCAAAAGGCCAAGAGGATCTATGCGGCCTTGAGCGGAGTCATTCGAAAAGGACTGGTAGCCTCCTGTCACGACTGCTCCGACGGCGGGTTGGGGATCGCCCTCGCGGAGGTCGCCTTCGCAGGGGGGTTGGGAATGGAGGTAGATCTGCGCCGGGTCCCGGCAACGGGGGTGGACCGCAATGACCTTCTCCTCTTCTCCGAGTCCCAGAGCCGCTTCGTGGTGACGGTCCAACCGGAGAACCAGAGGGCTTTTGAGGATGCCCTGAAGGGGAATTCCTTCGCCCAGGTGGGCCGGGTATCGGCAGGCAGAGACTTTACGATCACCGGGCTGCGAGGGGCGGTCGTGGTCCGCGCCGACATCAATGAATTGAAGGAAGCCTGGAAAAAACCGCTCCAATGGTAAATACGCAGAGCGCAAAGAGCATAGGGCATGGCGAAAAGATTTTTTCCCATGCGCTCTGCGCTTTGCTCTATGCTCTTTGCTCTATGCTTTCTCGATCGGGGGGCTTATGAAAAAAGTGAAAGCACTGGTCCTGGCGGGAAACGGGATCAACTGTGAGATGGAGATGGCCCATGCCTGCAAGCTGGGCGGCGCCGACGGGGTGGACATCGTCTACATCTATGATCTTCTCTCCGGAGAGGTCAAGCTCGACGACTACCACTTCCTTAATCTGCCGGGAGGATTCCTGGACGGAGACGACCTGGGGTCGGCCAAGGCCATGGCTCACCGGTTGAAATACGCCCGGATTGCCGGAAGCGGGGAGCGGCTGGAAGATGGCATTCTGCGCTTTATCCGCGAAGGAAAGCTGATCCTGGGGGTATGCAACGGTTTTCAGCTCATGGTGAAATCCGGACTGATTCCCGGCCTGGGGGGAAATTTCGGCCAACAGACTGTAACCCTGACCTTCAACGATTCGGGCCGGTTCGAAGACCGCTGGGTGTACCTGAAGGTAAACCCCGACAGCCCGTCCATCTTCACCAAAGGGATCAAGGGGCTCTACTTGCCCGTCCGCCACGGAGAGGGAAAGTTCATCCCCCGGGATGAGGAAGTATTGGCCCAACTGGCCCGGAAAAATTTGATCGCCCTGCAGTATTCAGACCCCAACTATCAGTCCCCGACGATGGAGTATCCCCTGAACCCGAACGGGGCCGTTTCGGCCATAGCCGGTATCAGCGACGAGACCGGGCGGCTCTTTGGCCTCATGCCTCATCCCGAAGCCTATCTGTATTTTGTGAATCATCCCCGGTGGACCCGGGAAAAGGTCCCGGAGGAGGGGATGGGTCTGGCCGTTTTCCGGAATGCGATTGATTACATCAGGAAGAATTTGTGATGGGAACATTGCAGGGGCATCCCGCCGAGGCGGGACATCGTTCCCCTATGGTGTTCCTGGGAGGGAGATTTGGATGGGTGTTTGTAGGGGCGATCACGCGAAGCGCGTGACGGGTCGCCCCTACGGCTTTGGATAGCAAGAACTATTTCTTCAATAGAAGATCATGCTCTGCCAAGAGCTTCTTGATGACTTCCGTCTCCCCCCGGATGTACTTGACCGCCTGCTCGCCGTTCAGGATCAGAGGAACGAATCCCGCCGAGGTAATCTTCGCCTGATACTCTTCTTTATTCACCGTGTCTAAGAAGGCCTTCTCCAGCTTGGCGGTGATGTCTGCGGGCGTACTCTTAGGCACCGCCACCCCCCGGTCAATCCGCGGATAGAATTTATGCCCCAGTTCCTGGAAGGTGGGTACGTTGGGCAGGACATTCATACGTTTCTCCGTCCCGATCGCCAGGATCTTTATCTGGGACGCCTGACTCACCAGGTCGGACGAATTTCCCCAGATCGCCTCTACGTGCCCGCCGAGAAGAGCCGTGACCTGGGGGGCCGCTCCGGTAAAGGTCACCAGGGTGATTTTGATATCGTTCATCTTCATGAATAAAAGGGAGGCCATGTGATGCCCGGAGAACTTCCCCGACATTCCCACGGTGATCTTATTCGGATTCGCCTTGGCGAATTCGATGAACTCCTTCACGCTGTTGATCTTCGATTCCTTCTTGACCGCCAGTCCGATGGGGGTCGTTTCGAAGATGCAGAGCGGTTTCAGGTCTTCGGTCTGGAAGGCCACATCCTTCTGGGAAAGGGGCTGCAGGACGATATGGGGGATGTTGATGCCGCAAACCGAATACCCGTCGGGTTTGGCCTGGGCAAACTTGGTCCACGCCAGTCCTCCCCCCGCTCCCGGCATGTAATTCACCACGATGGGTACTCCCAGGATCTTCTCCAGAAAGGGCTGCTGTAAACGGGCTTCAACGTCGGACTGTCCGCCCGCGTTGAAGGGAATGATGTAAGTGATCGGCCCCTTGGGAAAGTCTGCCGCCGGGAAACCCATAGCCGGGAGTGAGAATACGGTTAGGGCTAATATGAAACTGAAGACTCTTTTCATTTTATCCTCCTCATATGAATAATATCTCTCGCAGAGGCCACAGAGGCCGAAAAATTCCAAATTCCAAGCACCGAATCCCAAACAAACCTCAAATGGCCAAAACCTAAGATTCTAAACAATCCAGTTTCGGTCTTTTGAAATTGGTGTTTGCTTATTATTTGGAGTTTGGGATTTGGATATTGGGTTTTGTATTTTTGCCCTCTGCGTTCTCTGTGACGAATAAGGATTTACTGCTTTTTCAACTCAAACTCCTGGGCGAGCTTGACGTGTTCGGTGACCTCCGCATCCAGGTATTTATGAGCTTCTTCGATCCCCATAACCTGGGGGACGAAGCCCGCCTGCTCCATCTTGGCCTTAAAATCCGGCTTCGAAATCGTGTCCAAGAACGCTTTTTCCAGGCGCTTCTGGATATCCTTGGGAATGGCCTTGGGCCCCATGGCCCCGCGGGCAATGCGCGGGTACATCTTGTACCCCAGTTCTTCGAAGGTGGGGACCTCCGCAAGCTGTGGCATCCGTTTGGGGGACCCGATGGCCAGGACCTTGATCTGGTCCTTGCTCGTGACCAGGAGGCTGGAATTCGTGAACGCCGCGTCAATGTGGCCGCCCATGAGAGCGGTTTGAACCTGGGAGGTTCCGGTGAAGGTCACATAGTTCACCTTGACCCCCGCCAGTTTCATGAACTGCAGCGTGGCGAAATGGTGGCCGGTGAATCTTCCCACCCCGCCGCAGGAGACTTTCCCGGGGTTTGCCTTGCAGTAATCGACGAACTCCTTAAAAGTATTTGCTTTGAAATCTTTTTTTACTCCCAGCCCGATGGGCGTGTATTCCACGATGGAGAGAATCACGAAATCGTCGGTCTTGAAGGTCACATCTTTCATGAATATGGGTTGCAGGATGATGTGGGGAATGCTGAATCCTCCGATGTTATACCCATCCGGCTTGGCGGCCGCCAACTTAGACCAACAAAGCCCCCCTCCGGCCCCGGGAACATAGTTGATCACAAAGGGAACCCCTAAATTCTTTTCCAAGTTCGGCTGCATGGCCCGGGCGGCGATATCCACTTCTCCGCCGGGGTTGAAAGGGTTCATGTAATTGATGGGTCCCTTGGGAAAGTCCTGGGCGCCCGCCAGAACCGGCGAAAAAACCAAAAGGATCCCGACGACCAACCATGTCCGTTTCCACGTCTTCATCTTTTATTTCCGTCCTTTCTTTCGAATTCCTGTCCCTATACTTCTTCGCCTTCAACCTTCTCCTGCAATTTCTTGCGCCGTTTTCCGAGCCAGGGCAGGAAAGGAGAAAGGAGAAGGACCAAAGACACGATGATAAACAAGGCCGAAATGGGCTTTTCGATGAAGATCCGGGGGTCTCCCTGGGAGATCGTCAGGGCCAGGCGGAGGTTGTTCTCCATCATGGGTCCGATGACGATGGCCAGCACCAGGGGGGCCATTTCATACTGGAACTTCCGGGCCAGGTAGCCGAAGACTCCGAATCCGATCATCAGGGCTACCTCCACATTGCTGTAGTTCAGGCTGAAAACCCCCACCAGGCAAAATAGAAGAATGAGGGGGAAAAGGATGGGGTAGGGGACTTTCAAGACCTTGACCCAGAGACCGATGAGCGGAAGGTTCAGAACCAGGAGCATGATATTCCCCAGGTACATGCTCATGATGGTTCCCCAGAAGAGGTCCGGGTACTTGGAGATCAGCATGGGCCCCGGCTGGATTCCGTGAATCATGAAGGCCCCCAGCAGGATGGCGATGACCGAGTTCGCCGGAATCCCCAGGGTGAAGAGAGGGATGAAGGCGCCTCCGGTGGCCGCGTTATTCGCCGACTCCGGGCCGGCCACTCCTTCAATGACCCCCGTGCCGAACTTCTCCGGGTGCTTGGAAATCTTCTTCTCGATCGCATAGGAGGTGAAAGCGGAGATTACCGGAGCCGGGCCCGGCAGGATTCCGATGAAGAACCCCAGCACCGATCCCCGGATGATCGGCCAGAAGGAGTCTCTCCAGTCCTGAAGGTTGGGGAGCAGGTTTTTCACTTTGGCGGTGATGAGCTCCCGCTTGATCTCCTCTTCCACGTTGGTGATCACCTCCGCGACTCCGAAGAGACCCATGATGGCNNATGGCATCCATGCCGATGGTTCCCAGGAGCAGGCCGAATACGGCCATCATCAGGGCCTTCAGGATAGAACCCGAGGCCAGGTAGATGAGGATGACGATCCCCATGAGCATGAGGCTGAAGTACTCGGGCGGTCCGAAAGCCAGGGCAAATTTCGCCAGCGGGGGGGCCACCAGCATGAGTCCCAGGACCGAAATCGTCCCGGCGATGAAGGATCCGAAGGCCGCAATCCCCAGGGCCGGACCGGCCCGCCCTTTCAACGCCATTTGGTAGCCATCGAGACAGGTGATCACCGAGGCGGCTTCCCCGGGGATGTTTACCAGGATGGAAGTGGTCGAACCTCCGTACATGGCCCCGTAGTAAATCCCCGCCAGCATAATGATGGCGCTCACCGGGTTAACGTGAAAAGTGTTGGGGAGGAGGAGAGCGATGGCGGCTGTGGGTCCGAGGCCGGGCAGTACGCCGACTAATGTTCCCATAAGCACGCCGAGGAAACAGAAAAAAATATTTGTCGGGGTAAAGAGGATTTGGGCGCCAAGCAGAACGTGAGAGAGGATATCCATGGGTCACCTAAAAGCCGAGGAATCCCTTGGGCAGCTGGGTTTCCAGAAAATTCACGAAGAGCAGCCGCGCGGCCACAGAGCTGAGGACGGCAACAACGAGCGTGCGGGTCCATGTCTGCGGAAAGATGAAGCGGACCAGGAAGGCCACAAAGAGAAAGGTAATCAGCGTGAATCCGAGAGGATTCAGGAAGATATTGTAGGCAATCAAAGCCAGAAAAGTGGCCAGAACTCTCTTCCAGGAATCGGACTGGGGGAAGAAGGAGCGGGTCATGGGCGGCAGTTTTCCCCAGAAGGTCATCAGGAGAAGGGCGACCGACATGGCCGTCAGAACGACTCCTCCCCAGAAGGGCAAGAAGCCCGGGCCCGGTTCATTCCAAGTCCCGATTTCCACGGATCGGGCATAAAGGAAGAAGAAGACACCCACGCCCAAAAAGAATACCGCCGAAATGCGGTTGTAACGGATGGCTTTATCCATTCTCTTCCCTGCTTTCCCGAAATTTTCAATGCTCCCCGGAGCTCCGCCAAGAGTCCGACCGACCCAGCCCTGAATCTAAATGGATTCTAAACCGGGAGAACGGACCCTGTCAAGATTGTAATCGGTTTCATTGTATACATTATTAACCCAAGGGGCGGAGGTTTTTTGCACGGAGTGGCAGAGAACCCAGAAAATCCGGAAGGGCGGAACCAACTTCCGCCTCTTTCGAAAAATCCTTCGCCGGCTCAAGAAAATCCTGCCTTTTCACTTTAGAATGGTTTCACGGGGGAAAATATTTCTTGACAAGTCTCCTTTTTTTCTCTATAGAGCACAGCATAACGCTTTCCTGTTCCTTCGTGGAAAAGAGCCAGCACTCCCGAAACATTTCTGACCGATCCTTTTGGGGATAGACTGCCCTTGAGATTATCAGGATCATTGCCTGGGCCCTTCCTTCTTCAAGTACAGCCGCTCGCCCGAAGGCCGGCGGAAGGGATTGCTGAAAACCGGAGAGCCTTTGATCGACACCCCTTGGGGAAATGCCCAGAGGAGGATGGAAATGCCCAAAGATCCAGGGATGCAGGAAGCCGTTCAAAAATTGCGGGAGCGCCGGGATCAGGCCAAAGTCGCCGCGGGGAAGGAAAAGATTGAAGAAGCCCACCGGAAGGGCATTTTGACGGCCAGAGAGCGGATCGAGGCTCTTCTCGACCCCGGCACATTTTGTGAACAGTACCCCTTCGCCGAAACCATAGGGCGGGATTTCGGCCTGGACCGCAAGCGTTATCCCGGCGATGGAGCGATCGTCGGGTGGGGGAAC
>PMCE01000040.1:1115-4673 GCA_003154025.1 Syntrophaceae bacterium | reverse complement strand
CGGCCCTCTCCAGATAACATCATTTTAAACCATTCCCCGCGGCCAGAATGCTACCAATTCCGATAAACATAGTCAAGCAGGCTTTGTCTATTGTTATTTTCTCGTGGCGGAGGGGACGCTCTGACCAAGGTGAATTACTTCGGGAGAGCCTTGTAAAGATTTTGGAGATGGCCGAGGTGGATACTCCAAGCTGACGAGCAATCTCCGCCAGGGGAAGGGCGAACTCATGTAAAATTCTGTGGGCCAGTTCCATCCTCATTGCGAAACCGTCGCACGCCGGCTTCTTCCCTCCAACTCCGCCCAATGAATCCCCTTTGGCAAGAAAGTATCTTCGATCAGTCTGCCTGCCCCTCTTGGGGTCGGACCAAGCTAATTTTTTGATGTTCTTGATGAACGCTGAAAGAAGGGGGCTTTTTCCAGCCTTAGAAGGGCATTTTAAATAGTAAGAACCGCTTCTAAAGAGGATGCGAAAGACGGTCAGAGCGAATAGGCATTACAATCCGGGCTGCGGGTGGCACATTACCCATCGATGTCATAAGAAGGAGTTCCATCTCAGGTTTGCCCGAGACCGGCAACAAGAAGAGGTTGCCGAGAGTGGGTGGAAGAATCGNNAAGAAGTTACCGGGAGTGGGTGGAAGAATCGCTTGCCAGACAGGGCAGGAACCGTGAATCGAGATGGACGGAAAGTATCGCCGTCGGGAGCAAGGCAGTTGTGGAGAAAACAAAAGCAGAACTCGGCATCAAGGCGATTGGCCGAGAAGTCATGGGAGCCGATCCTAGGGCCTTGTTTTTACCAAGAATCTTTTCTTCCCTCGTTTTGAAAAGAATCAACGGCTATATGAAGAAAAGAAAGTGCAATTATTAGCCCTAAGAAAAAATAAAAAATGACCAATTCGAGATCAAAAACCCACAACAGTATTTTTTGCACTCCGAACCAATCCTCCCAGCTAACAATCCAGGAGAATAATCCGGGGAGTGTTTCCGCTACGTTGTGTTTTGTCCAGAAGCCATTTCCCAACCACATTAGAATNNGAAAAAGCCCCAAATAATTTAGATCGCCAGCTTTTAGAGGTTTTCTCTTTCATCCATTCCTCCTTTCGTGGCGGGTCTCCAAATGGGTCCTGTTAGAAGGATTTAAACTATTAATCGCAATTCGCCATGTAGGATTTTTGATGGAGCTTTCCTATCGGGGCTTTCCGGATAAATCCTTTTTCATCATCCTCTNNACTCAGATGGAGATCAGCGCGATATCGGGCTATACGGTGGCATGAATTAAAAAACCTCCAAAGGGGTATTACAACCCCCTTAGAGGTTTCATAAGGTCATCTTCTGGTAACCCCACCTTCTCATTTTATCCCTCGGAAGGTTGAAGGTTAGGTTGGGAGGTTTACTCAGCTATGGATGGAACCAACTGCCCTAAAAATACGCTTAACCTCATGGGTAGTCAAGGGGAAAATGGCCTCAGGGTTTAGGCTTAAATTGAAGATTTGGATTTGAAATGTTGCATACTTGAAGAAAATCCTAAATACAACATTACAGGAATCTTTTAGAAGATTATTCAGGAAGCGCAAAGAAGAAAGAGATTTCAAGAAACGAGGGTTCCTTAGGCCGATCTCCATTTCGAGCAGGATATAAGGACTTGGATCAACGATTATGCCTTGCCTATTTTAAGCAGCTCTTCTTCGATCACGCCCCGAAAGAGTGGAACCTTATAACCGTTGTTCTTCAACGGCTGGGCATTTTTGACCGACGCCTCGGCCGCCTTCGCCACGGTTTCGCCGTCGAGGCGCTTGCCGGTGATGACCTCCTCCACTTCGCGGGACCGCCAAGGAATGGGGGCGGCGCCGCTGAGCACGACCCGGGCCCGTTCCACCACATCGCCCTGAAATTTCAAAGTCAGCGCCACGCCGGCTAGGGCAAAATCCCAGGAGCGGCGGGCCCGCACCTTACGGTAAGAGCCCCGTGATCCCGGACGGGGGGGCGGCAGAAGGATCTCCGTGACGATTTCGTCCGGCGCCAGGACGGTTTCTTTTTCCACATTTTCCTCCGGGAGGATGTGGAATTTTTCGGCTGGCACCTCTCGGAACCCGTCAGCACCGGCAACCCGGATGACCGCCTCGTAAGCTACCAGGGCGGGGGCTGTATCGGAAGGATGGGTAATGAAACAAACGGAGCCGCCGAGAATGCAGTGGTATTGGTTCTCCCCGTCGTAGGCGTAGCACTTATTGCCACCCTTGCGCAGGCAGACAAAATCGCCCCGGTAATACCAGCACCGCGGCTTCTGGCATAAATTCCCGCCCAGGGTGCCCTGATTGCGGAGCTGGGGGCTGCCCACCTCCGCCGCGCCCCGGGCCAGGGCCGGATAGCTCTGCTGGATCAGGCCGCTTGCGGCCAATTCGGCAATGCTGGTCAGCGCTCCGATCCGCATTCCCCCATCCGGCGTCCGAGCGATTCCTTTCAGGTTATCCAAAAGGTCTATGCTCACCAGCTTTTCGGCGTTAAAGACTTCATCNNGGTGAAATTAAGCATGGCCATGGCTCATCCCCCCTTTCGCTGCGAGGCCAGGGCCTGGCAGAGGCTAAGCGGGTCAATGGGCGTGGAAGTCATGCGCACTCCCGTGGCGTTGTAGACAGCGTTGGCCAACGCCGCCGCCGTGGGAATCGTGGCCGGTTCCCCCAGCCCCTTGGCGCCGGCCGAGTTGCACCGGGGGTCATCCAATTCGATCGGGAGCGAAACCATGTCGGCCGGAACATCAAGGGCGGTGGGCAGCTTGTAGTCATGCCAGTTCCGGTTCACCATCTTACCGGTCTGGTTTCCATCCAGGACTCGGAACTCGGTCAGGGCTAGGCCGATACCCATGGTGATCCCGCCGAAGACCTGGCATTCAAAGGTCAGTCGGTTCATCACCCTTCCGCTGTCATTCGTCCCGAGGAAGCGCACCACTTTCACTTCCCCCGTCTTCAGGTTCGCTTCCACCTCGCAGAACTGCGCGGAGAAGGGGGTCACCCACTGCTTCTGCGGGTTCGGGCCGCGGGTGCCCACCCCCAGAACAACCCCCCGCTCCTTGAGTCCGGAGAGGTCAGTGATTTTCATCTTTCTCGCGGGGTCACCCTTCACGACCACCGATCCGCCTTCGAGCTCCAGATCCGAGGGGCTCGCCTTCAGGTCTTTCCCTGCCATGGCCAATACCTGCTGCTTGACGCTGAAAGCGGCCGCCCGGACGGCTGGTGATTCGCTGGGCACTGTTTTGCTCCCGCCGCTGGGAGTGGTAAATTGGGTCGTGCCGGTATCGGCATTTTCGATCTGGATCTTTTCCAGCGGCACGCCCAGCTCCTCGGCCACCACCATGGCCATGATGGTTTTAGTCCCGGTGCCGATATCGCTCGCGCCCATATTCAGATTGGCGCTGCCGTCGGCAAATAATTTAACCACCACAGTTACGGGCGGCCGTCCGCCCCCGACCACCCAGAGGCCCCCGGCCATTCCCACTCCGCGGCGGATGTGACCACTCCCTCTGGATTCAGCCGCCTTCTGGCGGGCCTCTTTCCAGCCGAAGGC
>PMCE01000040.1:0-1104 GCA_003154025.1 Syntrophaceae bacterium | reverse complement strand
CGCCTCGGCCAGGGCGTCCATCATCTGCTCCAGCGCCCACGCGCATTGGGGGTGGCCGGGAGCCCGGAAAGGCCGGGCCGGGCCGGCATTAATGTAAACGTCCGTGGTCTGGGTGCGCACGTTCGGGCAGGTGTACAGGTCCCGGACCAGCCAGTCCACATTACTGGTCCCTCCGGCCGGGTAGGCGCCCCCCGTGCCCAAGGCGCTGTAATCAAGGGCGGTGAGGGTGCCATCCTTCTTCACGCCCGCTTTGAGTTTCATGGTATCGGGGGGGCGGTTGCCGACGCAGAGGTAGGTCTCCTCCCGGGTCAGGAAGAGCTTAACCGGGCGGCCGGTCTTCCTGGCCAACAAGGCCGCTATGATGTTGTATTTGCCGGCCGTGAGTCTGCTGCCGAAGGCCCCGCCCACGTAGTGGCCGATGACCCGCACATTAGCGAGCGGAAGCCCCAGCACCTGGGCAATTACTGACTGTACTGCGAAAACCCCCTGGGTCGGCTCCCATACAGTTAAACGGGGTCCATCCCACTTGGCCACACAGCCGTGGAGCTCTATGGGGGTATGGAGCTCACAGGCCGTACTGTACGTTTCTTCCAGCACAACATCAGCCTCAGCAAAGCCTCTGCCCACGTCGCCTCGTTCATAGGTCTGGACTTTGCCCACCCGGTTCCCCCCTTCGTGGATGGCCGGGGCCTGCGGCTCCAGAGCCTTCTTATGATCCACCACGAAGGGGAGAACCTCGTATTCCACTTTGATGGCCTTGACGGCGTCCCAGGCCTGGTACGGCGTTTCGGCGGCCACGGCCGCCACCTCCTCCCCTTCATGGCGGCAATGGGGGTCGAAGAGCTTGGTCTTGACCGTCATCACCGGCGTTGTGTAGGGCCAATCAACTCCGGCCCCGGGCGTCTTCCCGGTGATCACGGCCCGGACCCCGGGCATCTTCTCCGCTTGGCGGGGATCGACGAGCTTGACCAGGGCATGGGCATGGGGGCAGCGAAGAATAGCTCCGTAGATCATATCCGGCAGGGTGGTGTCCGACGGGTAGACCGCTGCGCCGCTCACCCGCTCATAGCCGTCGACCCGGGGCAGGGGTTTTCCGACGATCGC
>PMCE01000436.1 GCA_003154025.1 Syntrophaceae bacterium | reverse complement strand
ATGTTGAAGTAGGCGTTGCAGGTGTCATACAGGGCCTGGTTCACGAAAAAGGGATGCCAGTCGATGATGGCATCGATTCCTTTGAAGACACCCGCCCGGGCCATGAAAGATTTGCCGGCGCAGATCTCCTCCGCCGGCGCTCCCAGGACTTTGATCGTCCCGGATAGCCGATGCTTTTCCATCACTTTTTTCAAGGCCACCGCGGCCCCCGCTGAACCGGTCCCCAGGAGGTTGTGCCCGCACCCATGTCCGGGAGCCCCGGGGACTACGGGTTCCTTCCGTGCGGCGGGTTCCTGGGAAAGACCCGGCAGGGCATCATACTCGCAGTTGATCCCGATGACCGGCCTCCCCTCGCCCCACTTGGCCACGAAAGCCGTCGGGATTCCGGCCACATCTTTTTCCAGGGTAAAGCCCTCGGAAGAGAGAAAGTCGGCCAGAACTTGAAAAGACCGATGCTCTTCCAGGCCCAGCTCGGCATAATTCCAGATCTGTTTCGAAAAATCGATCAGCCTTCCGGCATTCGCCTCGATCCAATCCAAGCCGTCTTTCTTATATCGAATCGGGTTCTCCATTTCTGTTTCCCCCATGTTTTTGGCGCCCAATTAATACAAATACTTTGGCAAGATAGCTTTTGCCTTCATCCAGCCAGTAGGGGCATCCCGCGCTTCGCGGGACATCGTGCCCCTACAAGCTCGCCTTACTCTTTTTCCGGGAAAAGCTTGCTCGACACTCCCTTGGGCATGAACATGATAGTGGCCACCAGCAAGGCCCCGTAGATCATAAAGCGGTATTCCCCGAATTCACGGAGGTACTCCAGGAGAGCGGTCAAGGAGAAAGCCCCGATGACCGGCCCCCAGAAGGTTCCCAGGCCCCCCACCAGGGTGACGGCGATGATCTCGGTCATGACTCCCACGCTCATGACTGAGGTTGGAGTGAGGATCAGGATGTAGTGGGCATAAAAGGCCCCGGCGACCCCGGCAAAAAAAGAACTGGTGATGAAGGCCAGCAGTTTGAAACGAGTCGTGTCGACTCCCAGGCTGAGGGCCGCGTCCTGTTCATCCCGGACCGCCCGGAAAGCCAGTCCGATGTGAGACCGCAGCATCCAGCCGATCACCCCAAGAGTAAAAAAGAAAATGACCAGGAGGACATAGTAATAACCGGTCCGCTCCCCGCCGGCAAAATTGATCATCCCGCCGCCGGGCAGGGGAATTTCCGGGAACTCGGGAATCCCCCAGAGGCCCAGTTCCCCCCGGGTCAGGCCGACCAGGTTCATGCAGACGATTCGGGCGATCTCGGAAAAGGCCAGGGTGGTGATGGCGATGTANNCCCAGCCAGGGGGAGAGACCTGCCTTCATCGACAGAAGGGCGGAAACGTAGGCCCCGATCCCGAAGAAGGCCTGGTGGCCGAAGGTAAAAATCCCGGTGTAGCCGCAGATCAGGTTCCAGCTGCAGGCCAGGACCGCGAAGAGCAGGGAAAGGATGATGATGTTCATGATATAGGGATCGTCAATAAAGACCGGGACGACCAGCAGGATGATCACCACGGCGGCGATGGCTTTGTTTTTGGTGGAGGCGAAGAGTTGTTGGATCTTCATTTGCCGGTCTTTCCTTTTACCATTTTCAACCGCAGAGAAGGGTACGCAGGATAATCCAATTCGCAGCTCGATAATTAAAACCTATGCCTTGAAATCTTCTTTCTCTGTACTACTGACGTTCAATTTCTGAAACTTTTATTAAGCAAAAAGCATCCCCCCCGCCCTAACCCTCCCCCTCGAGGGAAGAGGGAAGGGAGGGGGTGATTCCTTTTGGTTGCGGTTCTGCCGCGCTGTGCCTCTGTGATGAAAAGCTCTTACCAATCTTTAGTCCCGAAAAAGCCCGTGGGCTTGAACACCAGGAACCCGATGAGCACCGCGAAGGCGGCCACGTCTTTCCACTCCGAAGAGAGGAAGACGATGGCCAGGCTTTCGATGCAACCCAGGAGGAATCCCCCCAGGATGGCCCCTCCAAAACTCCCCAGTCCCCCGAGCACCACCACGATGAAGGCTTTCAGCTGGGGGGGAATTCCCATCCAGGGGTTGACCAGAAATAGGGGAGCCAGCATCGTAGCGGCCAGCGCCGCCAGCGCTGAGCTGATCCCGAAAGTCACGAGGTAGATGCGGTGCGAATTGATCCCCAGAATGGTCGCCGCCTCCCGGTCCTGGGCGGTCGCCCGGAGGGCCATGCCGAAGCGGGACCGCTTCACGTACATCCAGAACCCCANNAAGCCGTATAAATCGAGGGTTCCCTCGATAAAGTAGGGCACATTCTTAAACCGTTCCCCCCAGACCTTCAGGGCGAAGTTCTGCAGAAAGATGGAGACCCCCAGGGTAGCTACAATCGGGCTTACATCCCAGCCGGGTTTGTCCAGGAGGGGATGGAGAATGGTGCGTTCCATCAGGACCCCGAGGGCGAAGGCGATCAGCATCGCCAGAAGAATCCCCCAGAAGGGATGGACCCCCAAGAGCAGGAGGGCAAAGTAAAGGACATACCCCCCGATCATGTAGATCTCTCCGTGGGCGAAGTTGAGCATCTTCATGGTGCCCCAGATCAAGGTCAGCCCGCTGGCCACCAGGGCATACATGCTCCCCAGCACCATCCCGTTCAGCATCTGTTCGGCAATGAGTTGCAGGTTCATAGTCGTTTGGACAATCGAACTTTAGGCATTTTAGGTATTTCGATATTTAGGCATTTATAAGCCCAGGTACGCCTGTTTGATGTAATCATCCTGGATGAGCCGATTCGCTTCCCCCTCCATGACCACCCGTCCGGTTTCAATCACGTAACCGCGATGGGCGATCTGGAGGGCGATGTGGGCGTTCTGCTCGACGAGCAGAACCGTGACCCCTTTCCGGTTGATCTGCTGGGCCACCTCAAAGATTTTTTCGACGATCACCGGCGCCAGGCCCAGGGAGGGTTCATCCAATAAGAGCACCTTCGGTCGAGAGACCATGGCCCGGGCGATGGCGCACATCTGCTGCTCCCCCCCGGAAAGAGTCCCGGCGAGCTGGTCCCGCCGTTCTTTCAGTATGGGGAAGATCTCCATCATCTCTTCCATGGCCGCCGACCGGTCTTTCCAGGCCGGGGGGATATAAGCTCCCACCGAAAGATTTTCCCAGACCGTCATGTTGGGAAAAAGCCGCCGGCCTTCGGGAACATGGGAAAGGCCGTGGAGGATGATCTGGTGGGGTTCGATCCGGTCCAGTCTTACTCCGGAGAGGGTAACACTGCCCTTCTTGGGCCTCAGGAGCCCCGAGATGGTGCGGAGCGTCGTGGATTTACCGGCCCCGTTGGCCCCCAGGAGGGTGACGATCTCTCCATCGTTCACCGTAAGAGAAACGTCCCACAGCGCCTGCGCATCCCCATAAAAAACGTCGATATTTTTGACTTCTAACATAGGATCGGTTGACGGACTGAATGGTTTAAAGTTCTACTCAATTTTCCCTTTTCGCCTTTTCCTATTTCCTTGCGCCTTGGGCCTTGGCCCTTGTACCTTGGGCCTTGCGCCTTGCACCTTGAACCCTGTACCTCTATCCTTGTTTGATCCCCCCGAGGTACGCCTCGATCACCTGGGGATTCTTGACGATCTCTTCGGGTTTCCCCTCGGCGAGTTTTTTCCCGTAATGCAGAACGACGATCCGGTCGGACAATCCCATGATCGCCTTCATCACGTGCTCGATCATCAGAATGGTAATGCCCCCCTCGCGGAGCGATCCGATGAATTTGGCCATCTCCCCTGCTTCTTTGGGGTTCAAGCCGGCCACCACCTCATCCAACAGCAGAACTTCGGGTGAGGTGGACAGAGCCCGGGCGACCTCGAGTCGTTTCCGCTCCACCAAATTCAGGCCCTTTGCTTTCCTCTCCGCTTTCCCTTCCAGCCCGACGCGCTTCAGGGCCACCGCCGCCTTGTCCCGGGCAGCCCCCATGACGTGCCGCTGCTGGTGTCCGAAGAAGGCCCCCACCAGGGCATTCTCCAGCACGCTCATTTCCAGAAAAGGTTTGGTGATCTGGAAGGTGCGGGCGATCCCGAGCTTGCAGACCTCATTGGGCCTCAGGGGGGTGATGTCTTGGCCGCGGAACAAAATTTGGCCGTGGCTCGGCTTGTAGACCCCGGCGATGATGTTGAAGAGGGTGGTTTTGCCGGCTCCGTTCGGACCGATCAGTCCAAGGATCTCTCCCGGCCGCAGATAAAAAGATACCTCGCTGACCGCAGCCAGGCCGCCAAAGAACTTGGTCACCCCCTGCCCTTCGAGCAGGCGGTCGTTCGTTGAAGGAATCATCATGAGGAATGCCTAGGTTCTTGTAGGGGCAATTCATCACGCCTTGGCGTGATTGCCCCTACCCCCTTGCTGACACGAAACCCCGGCACTGGCACGGCTCTTCTTATTTCAACCAGGGCGGAAGCTGGAACTTGCCCGACGCCAAGCCGGCCGGCCATATGATCTGGCTCTTGCCGTCGATGATCTGGGCTGCGGGGACCGGGATGAACTCCTCCCCGTACTTGATCTGGTGGTTGGACTGCTCAAACGCGTAGCGCCCCATGATCCCTTTCTTGTCCAGTTTGGAAAGGGCCTCCACCACTTTCTTCGAATCGAGGGAGCCGGCTCTCTCGACGGCGTCCAGGATGTTGTTCAACCCGTCATACCCGGAAGCATGATCGTTGTTCATCACCACGTTCCAGCGCTTTTTGATGCGCTCGGCAAATTCTTTGTGCAGGGGGACGTTCACCGGGTCCATCAGCATGGGAGACCAGATCAAGAAATCTCCCGATTTTCCGGCCTGGGGGACGAATTCCGGGCGAAGGGGATAGTAGATGGCATGGTGGTAGGCTTTCAGGCCCACTTCCAGGAACTGCTTGGCCAGAGCCACACCGGAGGAGAGAGGGGTGAAAACCGACATGAGAACATCCGCCTCGAGGCTCTTCAGTTTTCCGAGTTGGGGATAGAAATCGGTGTGCCCCAAGGGGACCGTTTCCATGGCCACGCTCTGGAATCCGATGGAGGTGAAGAGTTCTTTGGCTTTTTCGGCGTTCGACCGGCCGTAGTCCGTGTCTTCAACCAAGAAGGCGATCTTCTTGGTTTTAGACTGGAAGGCTTTCTGTTTTTCCAGAAAACGGTAGGTTGAGAAGACCGAGTCGGCATAGCCCGTGCTGCCCCAGTCTCCCTTCCAGAAGTTCCAGTACCGCTTGGGGTTGCTGGCGACTTTCTTGGCAATCTCTTCGCTGACCGGCTCCACACTCATGATGGGCTTGCCGTACTTGGGGGCCAGCTCCATGATGGCCATGGTTACCGAGCTGTGGAAGGAGTCCCCCAGGAGCACATCCACCTTGTCCCGGGTGAAGAGTTTCTCCGCCAGGCTCACTCCCACCTCCGGTTTTGACTGGCAATCCTCGATTAGGACCTCCACGGGGATCTTCTGGTTGAATTCCTTAACCAGGACCCCGCCCTTGGCGTTCCATTCCTCCATGGCCAGGAGGAACCCCTGCTTCAGGGCCACCCCCGCCTCAGCCGCCGGGCCGGTCAGGGGAGCGGTGATGCCGATTTTTACGGCCTTCGGCGGCGCGGCGGCCGGAGCCGGGGCGGCGACAAAAAGGGCCAGTGCTGCGGAAACCAGCAATATCACGGTCAGACGAAATCTTCTCCTCATGGCTAACCCTCCTTTTATTTAATTCCACTTTATTATTTAATTCCCCATTCCGCAATCCCCATTCCGGAATGAATGAAATTATTCCGCCTTTTCGGCCATGACTTCCTCGAGGATCCGGAGTCCCTTCTCCAGTTGGTCATCCGTAATCACGAGGGGCACCAGGTGCCGGATCACGTTGCCGTAACCTCCGGCCGTAAGAATGATCAGGCCTTTTTCATAGCAGCGCCGGACGATGGACTTGGTCAGGTCGGCGTTGGGCTTGGGGTTCTTTTTGTCCGCCACGATCTCCATGCAATTCATCGCCCCCAGGCCGCGCACGTCGCCGACAAAAGGATATTTCTTCTGGAAAGCCCGGAATTTTGCCATGACTTTCTTCCCGACTTCATTGGCCCGTTCCGCCAGCTTCTTTTCCTTCAGGATTTTCATGACCGCCAGACCCGCCGCGCAGCACACCGGGTTGCCCCCGAAGGTCCCCCCGATGCCCCCGGCTTCCACCGAATCCATGATCTCCGCCTTTCCCGTTATCCCGCCGAGGGGCAGGCCTGCAGCCAAGGACTTGGCCGTGACCATAATATCCGGCTCCTCGATGGAATATTCATAGGCGAACATCTTTCCCGTCCGGGCGAACCCCGTCTGGATCTCGTCGACGATGAGGACGATGCCGTTGTCCTTGCAGATCTTCTGCAGCTTCGCCAGGTATTCCTTGGGGGGAACGATGAAGCCCCCTTCTCCCTGCACCGGCTCCACGATCATCGCTCCGATGGATTCCGCGGCCGCATAAAGGTCGAAGAACTTCTCCTGGATGAAATCGGCGCAGTAAACCTTGCAGGAGGGATACTTCAGGCCGTACGAACACCGGTAACAGTAGGCGTAAGGGACCCGGTACACCTCGGGCATGAAGGGCCAATATCCGAATTTGTAGTTCTTCACCTTGCTGGTCAAGCTCATGGTCATGGCCGTGCGGCCGTGGAAGGCATTTTCGAAGCAGATGATGCCCGGTTTCTTGGTGTAGTACTTGGCGATCTTGACCGCGTTTTCCACCGCCTCGGCCCCGCTGTTGGCGAACATGGTCTTCATGGGGGTCTTCCTGGAGACCAGCTCATTCACCTCCTTGGCCAGAGCGATGTAGGGCTCATACATCTGCACCATGAAGCAGGTGTGCAGGTACTTCCCCGCCTGGTCGCAGATCGCCTTGACGACTTCGTCCGGGGAATGGCCTACGTTCAGCACTCCGATTCCGCCCGAAAAGTCGACGAACTCCCTCCCCTCCACGTCGCGCACCATGGCCCCTTTGGCTTCGGCGATCATGGCCGGCAGNNACTCCCCGGGGGATATGATCCTGCCGCATCTTTACCAGATCATTCTTTTTCATCCAATCCTCCATCTGATTCTATACGAGTAGAGAATATCTTGAATAAACAATTAGGTTCCATATTCAATAAAATCGGAAGGGTTGTCAAGCCTGATTTTTGGAACCGCTGGGAACCAATCATGATTGAGAGAAGAATGAATTGTAAACCCACCCCTCCCGGGTTAGGATGGGGTAGGAAAAGAGAAGCAGGGGCTGCCCCCGAAGACCCGGCACCTTCATTGAACCGAAAGGAAGGGAATGGATATGACCCATAAAGAGCGAATGCTCAAGGCCGCCCGCGGGCAGCGGGCCGATCAGCTTCCCTGGGCTCCCCGGATCGACCTCTGGCATAACTCCAATTCCATGCGGGGGACCCTTCCTTCGCGCTTCAAACGGGAAGCCACCCTGGATGAGGTCGCCGATGCCATCGGAGGGGCCTACCACAAAGTCGTCCCCGAATTTTTGAAGGTGCGCACTCCGGAAGATAATATCGACCGGGGCTTGGGCGTTTACCGCCTGTATGGGATGGCTTACCGTCCCGAGCTGGTGGGGGTGGACCGCGAAGTCAAGAAAGAGGGAGATATTACCACCGTAACCTACCACACCCCGGTTGGTTCCGCCTCCTGCAAGATCCTTTACAATGACGACATGAAACGTGCGGGCGCCTCCATTACCTGGATGTCCGGACCGCTGATTAAGAATCCGGAGGACTACCGGGTGTTGGGTTATATCTTCAAGAATATTAAAATTCATCCGGATTACGACAATTACCTCGATTATCAGGCCCGGGTGGGAGACAAGGGGTACGCCGCCGCTTATGCCAACCTGGCCTCCAGCCCCATGCATCACATCATGAAGGAGTTCCTGGAGCCCACAAAATTCTACCTGGAGCTCTACGACCACCCCAAGGAACTCCGGCAGCTCGCCGAGGACATGGAATCCTACTATGACCAGATCTATCGGGTCCTGGCCGATTCCCCGGCGGAGGTGATCTTCTCCGGCGGGAATTACGACGAGATGATCACCTATCCCCCCTTCTTTAAAGACCACATTCTCCCCCATCTCCAGAAATTCTCCTCCATCCTCCATCCGAAGGGGAAACTTCTCCAGACCCACTGCGACGGGGAGAACAAGGGGCTCCTGGACCTTCTGGCGGAGAGCGGAATGGACGTGGCCGAGGCCATCTGCCCCCAGCCCATGACCAAAGTGACGGTCACCCAAGTGAAGAAAGCGTTCAAGGGCAAGATTACCATCTTCGGAGGGATTCCCTCGGTCGTCCTCCTGGAGCAAAGCATGTCGGACCAGGAATTCGAAGCCTTCATGAAGAGACTCTTCCGGGAAATCGCCCCGGGCGACCGGTTCATCCTGGGCATCAGCGATACGACGCCGCCGGACGCCAAGTTCGAGAGGCTTCTTCGGATTACGGAGATGGTGGAACAGTGGGGAAAGTTGCCGATGAATCTTTAGCGGTTTGCGGAAAAACTCAATTTTGGCAGTCATTGCGAGGACCCCGCACTTGATGCGGGGGACGCGGCAATCTCAAAATGTTTGATTTTATTATGAATGGGNNTTGCTTCGCTCCGCTCGCAATGACCCTCAAGAGAATTTTTCAGCAACCTGTTAGATGGAAGAACGACCGAAGGGGGAATTGCAGCGCTTGTGAAAACTTCACCCGCGAATATAAGCCCCCCTTTATATTTCATGGGACAAGGGGTCTCATGATAATATAAAAAAAGGCCATTTTTGCTACTCTAAACGATGGAAGCCTGGGAAAAAAACCTTTACAGCCTCTGGAGCGCTCAGTTCATCGCCATGATCGGGTTGAGCATGGTCGTCCCCTTCCTCCCTCTCTATTTGAGAGAGATCGGGGTAAAGGGGGATGAGGCGGTTAAAATATGGAGCGGCCTCATCTTTTCGGCCCCCTTCATGGTCGGGGCTTTCATGCAGCCCATCTGGGGAGTCCTGGGGGACCGGTACGGCCGGAAGCCCATGATCGTCCGGGCCATGGTGGGGCTCGCGCTGACCAACTTTCTGATGGGCTTCGCCCGGACCGCTCCCCAACTCCTGGTCCTGAGGCTCTTCCAGGGAAGCCTGGCTGGGTTTGTGGCCCCCAGTTTGGCCTTGATGGCCTCCCACACCCCGGAAAACAGGATGGGCCAGGCGCTGGGCACCCTCCAGTCGGCCCTGGTGACCGGGATGATCGTCGGACCCCTAGTGGGAGGATTTTTGACGCATTTGTTCGGCTATCGGCTGATCTTCTTCGGAACCGCTCTATCCTGTTTGGTGGCCGCATTGGTCGTCCTTAAGCTGGTTCAAGAGAAATTCGAAGTGAAGAAGAGAAAGCAGCCCGCCCGCCTGAAGGAAAATTTATCCTACGTCTTCCACTCGCCCACGCTCCGGGCCATGATTCTGCTGTTTATCCTGGTCCAGCTCTCCCTTCAGATCGCCACCCCGTTTATGAGTCTCTACGTAGAACACCTCGGGGTCCGTCCAGATTATATCGGGCTTATGACCGGGCTGGTCTTCGGAATCACGGGCGTAACCAACGCCCTGAGCGCCCCTGTATGGGGAAAGCGGGGAGACCGGATAGGCTATGCCAAAATTCTATCCTTTTCCCTCTTTGGGATGACTCTCGCTTCTCTACCTCAAGCCATCGTCACCAATGTTTACCAGTTGCTGGCCCTTCGCGGCACTCTAGGCATCTTCGCCGCCGGGGTCATTCCCACGGTCAATACGATCGTTCAGCGGTCCACGGACGAACATCGCCGGGGGGGAATCTACGGCATCTTCCAAAGCGGCCTTCTGGTGGGAAACGTCTTTGGCCCTCTGTTGGGAGGAATGCTGGCCGCCTACCTGGGCCTGAGAATGATCCTTTTAGTCAACGGGAGCATCATGGGGCTGGCCTTCCTCTGGCTGAGAAAATCCCGGTCCCGGATCCAGTTCCCGGATCTATCGACGGCGGCCCAGAAAAAAACCAGCCCCTGACCCGGCCGTTCCATCACTTTCCTCCTGCCGGCTTTCCATAACGGGCCTCGGCGTTCTCGTATTCGATCCTCCTCGCGGCCGCGGGCGAAAGCTGGAAGAGCATGGCGCGGAAGATGGTGATGCGATATTCGTAATGGGTGAGGATGAATTTTCCCACACATCCTCCCCTTTCCCCTCGGAGAAGACTGCCGGGCGGAGATTAAAGGATACATATTGACTCCTGGAAGTGAGAATTTGTTCTTCTTGACATACGACCCCCCATTCTTGTATATTTAAGTGTTCAAAAGCGAGTTCTTATCAAAACAAATTAAGGATAAGGAGGTTCTTGTGAAACTGGTAAGTCGCTCCCTCTTAGCAGTGGTCATAAGCCTATTTCTTTTGTCGGCCGCCGCAACTCCGGCTTCTTCCGCCGGGTTCAAGATGGGGTTTGTATTCAGTATGACGGGTGGTGCGGCGGTCTATGGCGCCAGCCAGAAAGAAGGTGCCAGTCTGGTGGTGGAGCAGATCAATGCCGCTGCGGGTTCCGGGTTGCAGATCGTTGCTATCTTCGAAGATGACGCGAGCGTGCCGCAGCAGGGCACAAACGTGTTCAACAAGCTTATCAACGGAGACAAGGTCGACATGATCATCGGGCCGACCCTGAGCAATACTGCCAAGATCACCGACCCCATCGCTCAGAAGGCTGGAGTGCCGGTACTCGCCGTCAGCAACACCATCTCCGGTATCACCGAGATCGGCGACTACATCTTCCGGGACTCATTGACCGAAAACGTGGTCATTCCCCACACCGTCAAGATTGCCAAAGGGAAGCTGGGGCTAAAGAAGGTCGCGCTCCTTTACGGAAACGATGACGCGATGACGAAGGCCACCTATGAGGTGTTCAAGAAGGTCCTGCAGTCCTCGGGCATCCAGATCACCAGCGAGCAGACCTTTGCCAAGGGTGACCGCGATTTCTCCCCGCAATTGACCCAGATCAAGGCCCAAAACCCCGATGCCATCATCTGCGGTGCGCTGGCGGAAGAGGCGTCAGGGATCATCAGCCAGGCGCGCCAGCTGGGAATCCCGAAGACGGTGCGCATCATCGGCGGCAACGGTTTCAACTCTCCCGGCCTGATCAAGAACGCGGGAGACGCCGCCGAGGGCGTGATCGTGGGCGCTGCGTGGAATATCTCTTCCACGGCACCCCTGAACGTGAAGTTCGTAAACGACTATACGAAGAAATTCAACCGCGCGCCTGATCAGTTTGCGGCCCAGGCTTATGCGGGCGTGCAGATCGCGTATCAGGCGGCGAAAGCGTCGGGCGGCGGAAGTGATCGGAAGACCCTTCGCGACGCCCTGGCCAAGATCAAGAATCTCGATACCGTGTTGGGCCGTTTCTCGTTCACGGAAGGCCGCGATGCCGACCACGCCGGCATCGTCCAGGAGATCAAAGGCGGTAAGTTCGTCGTGTTGGGCAACTAAGACGCCGAGAGAACGGTGAACCTGCTTCTCCAGCAGTTGATCAATGGTTTGTTCATCGGCAGCGTGTACGGGCTGTTCGCGGTGGGCTACACGCTCGTCTTCGGCGTCCTGGATATGTTGAACCTTGCCCACGCTGCCATCTTCACCCTCGGGGGCCTGATCGCCTTGTGGCTGGTCGAAAATGCCGGATTCTCGATCTGGCTTGCCTTCCCGCTGACGACGGTCGTCGCGGGCGTGCTCGGCCTGTTGCTCAATCAAGTCGCCTTCGCTCCCTTGCGGAAACGCAGCGACAGCCAGTTCTCCGGCCTCATCTCGTCGATTGCCATGGCTATCATCTTCGAAGCGGCGGCCCTGGGCCTGTTCGGCGCCCGGTCCGTGCGCTTCCCCGTCGGCACGGTCGCCGTCCACGCCTGGCAAATCGGCGGGATCACCATCACGTCGCTGCAAGTGGGGATCGTCTGTGTCGCCGCCCTGTTGATGGTGATCCTGACGCTCTTTATCGGCCGCACGCGCACGGGGAAAGCCATCCGTGCCGTGGGCGAGAGCGAGAGAACGGCTACGGTCCTGGGAATCAACGTGAACGGCATCATCGCTTTTACCTTCTTTGTTTCTTCGGCGCTTGGCGGCGCGGCCGGGATCCTCTTCGGCCTCTACTTTAACAACCTCACGCCGGACATGGGCCGTAGCATCGAACTCAAGGGGTTGGCCGTGATCATCCTGGGCGGCATGGGAAGCATCCCCGGCGCGATCCTGGGAGGCCTCGCCTTTGGGCTGAGTGAAGTGCTGACGGTCGCCATCAGCGGCACGTCCAATCTACGGGATGCCGTAGCCTTCGGGGTTCTCTTTGCCATTCTTCTGATCCGCCCATCTGGCCTGTTGGGCCGCGGGAAAACGCGGGAGGCCTAAAGGCGCGATGGACTATCTTCTCCAGTTCTACGCCATCTACGGCAGCGTCATAAACTTCATTGGCATCAATGCCCTGTTGGGGCTCAGCCTGAACGTGACCCTCGCGGCGGGCATGCTCTCCCTTGGCAACGCGGCCTTCGCCGGTCTGGGAGGCTACACGGCCGGCATTCTGAGCTTGCACTATAAACTCCCTTATGCGGTCTCTCTCGCGGGCGGGGCCTGCACCGCAGGAATCGTGGCCCTGATCATCGGGTTGCCCGTTCTCCGGCTGCGGGGAGTTTTTCTGGCCATGGCGACCCTGGCTTTCGGCGAAGTCGTGCGCCTCGCGGCAGTCAACCTCAATATCACCGGCGGAGCCGAAGGCCTGACCGGCATCCCCCAAGCTACTACGACCTGGACGATCTATCTGGTCCTCGCGGGCGCGGCCTATTTCATCGCTGTTCTGCGACGTTCCCGTCTCGGATGGGGGCTGATGAGCATGCGCGAGGACGAGACCGCCGCCGGCTCTCTGGGAATCCATATCACCTACTACAAGGTCGTCGCCTTTGTCGTCGGAGCCATGCTGGCCGGGTTGGCCGGAGGCCTGTATGCCCATTTGAACTACCTGATTACGCCGCGGGATTTCGGCTTTTTCATCGCCGTGGATCTACTGACCTACAACATCGTCGGCGGCATAGGTGTCTGGTACGGTCCGATCCTCGGAGCGGCCACGCTCACCGCCTTACCGGAGGTCTTGCGGGGCGTGGGAGTGACTGCCGGGCCGATCCGTATGGGGATCAACGGGCTTATTCTGCTCCTGGTGATTCTCTTTCTTCCCAACGGCCTGGCCTCGCTCTTCTCCGGGAAACGATCGGCGGCCGTGAAGGCGGCGACAGGATGAACAGGCTCCTCGTCGAAAAGATATCCAGGAGTTTCGGCGGCGTGCAGGCCTTGGACGACGTTTCTTTCGTCGTTGAACCCGGGACCATCCATGGCCTGATCGGACCCAATGGGGCGGGTAAGACGACCCTGATCAATATCCTGAGCGGTCTCCTTCCGCCGAGCGCGGGAAGAATGAGCTATAAAGACCGCGACCTCCATCGCCTGGCAGTCCATCAGATGGCAGCCATCGGGATCGCCAGGACATTTCAAAATATCCGCCTGTTTCCGCGCATGAGCTGTCTGGAAAACGTTCAGGCAGGTCAACATCTCACGTCACGGCGGTCGCTCGTGCCGCGACTCCTCCAGTTGCCGTCCGCTCGCCATGAGGATCGCCGCCTTTACAAAAAGGCAATGGAGACTCTTGCTCGAGTAGGGCTGGACGACAAGGCCCACTATCAGTCCCGCAACCTGTCATACGGCGAACGCCGCCGCCTGGAGATCGCCAGAGCCTTGTCCCTCAATCCCAGCTTGCTGCTGCTCGATGAGCCGGTGGCAGGCATGCGCCAGGGAGAGGCGGCCGTGGTGGCGGACCTCTTGCGGTCGCTGTGTCGGGAAGGAATGACCATCCTTCTGATCGAACACAACATGTCCTTCNNGTGCGGGCCTGTCGCGAGGTGGTCGAGGCTTATTTGGGCGCGGGAGAGCCACATGCTTGAGGTGAGCGGACTGACCGTATCCTATGGCCACGTCGAGGCGGTGCGGGAAGTCTCCTTTTCTGTAGGCCAGGGGACCATCGTTTCCCTCGTGGGACCCAACGGGGCCGGCAAGACCACTACTCTGAACGCTATCAGCGGTATCGTTCCGGCGTCGGCAGGAAGCATTCGATTTCAGGGACGGGATATCACCCGTATGAGTCCCCATCGCAGGGTCTCCGAAGGGATCATCCAGATCCCCGAGGGCCGGATGGTGCTGGCCAGTATGACCGTCCTGGAAAACCTGGAACTGGGAGCCTTCCGACGGCCCGCCAACGAGATGTGGTCGACCATCGACGCCATGGAAAGGCGTTTTCCGATTCTCGCCAAGCGTCGCACGTCACTCGCCGGCACGCTCTCGGGGGGAGAGCAGCAGATTCTGGCCATTGCCCGCGGCTTGATGGCAAAGCCCAAGCTGCTTCTTCTGGACGAGCCTTCCCTCGGACTGGCGCCTCTTCTGGTCCAGACTATCTTCGAAATCGTCGGCGAGCTGCACTCCCAGGGTCTGACTATCCTGCTGGTGGAACAAAACGCGCGCCAGGCCCTTTCCGTTTCATTTCACGGCTATGTTATGGAAAGCGGAAAGATCGTACTGGATGGCTCGGCGAAGCAGTTGATGGCCGATCAGGCGGTAATCGATTTCTATCTGGGGCAGGTCCAGACAGAGGTGTGCGAACCGTTCTGAAGGGCTCACTCCCCCTTAGACCAACGACAATTGAGCTATTCCGTCCGGATCCACAATTCATGCCTTCTTGTCCTGCAGTGGCAGAAGACAAGACCTAAACCCTACGGCTCGGTGTAAACTAGGTCAGGGTATATTTTAAACACGACGACCCTCGTAGTGAATACCGGTCATACTGTGGACGGAGAGAGCATAGCGCCGGGAGAACGCTCCAGTTGTGCGCACCGAGTTCTCTTTGTAGTCGCCCGATTTTGTAACAATAATTGTTTGGACCCCCACTTCAGATCTTAAGAAGGTCCGAGAACTCCCTGAATTAAGAAACGATTACTTGCACGGGGGCGAAGATGGCATTGGAAGGGGGAATTGAACATATCTGCTATATCTCCATCGGTTTCCCGATCACCCAAAAAGTTTCGATATCGATATCATTTGTTGAATCGGGCCACGTCATTTCTTCCCGTAATGAGCGATCCATGAAGAAGCCTTTGGTTGAAGTGTAG
>PMCE01000466.1 GCA_003154025.1 Syntrophaceae bacterium | reverse complement strand
TGCTGGGCCATGAATTGGGCCACGTGAACGCCCGGCATACGGCCCGGCAGATGTCTAAAGGAATGTTGACCCAGGCGTTTGTGGGAGGCTTTTCCACCGTGGCAAGCGTGGTGGCTGGAAGCCTGGGGCAACTGGCCGGCACGCTGGGCAATATGGGCGCCGGCGTCCTGCTGGCTTCATACAGCTGGGACAATGAACGGGAGGCGGACGGCCTGGGGATGGAATACATGGTCGGAGCGGGGTATGGCCCGAACGGGATGGTGGGGTTGATGGACATGCTTCGCAGTCTCTCCAAGGCCAAGCCCGGCACCATCGAGCTGATGTTTGCCACTCATCCCATGAGTGACGACCGTTACCAGACCGCGCTGAAAACTTCCCAGACCAAATATGCCGCGGCCCAGAACCTTTCCCTGTCCCGCGAACGGTATATGGATCGGACGGCCGGAGTGCGGGGCATGAAGGGGACCATCGAGGAACTGCAGAAGGGGGACCAGGAGATGTCCGGAAAGAAGCTCGGGGACGCGGAGGCCCATTTCCGCAATGCCCTGAGGCAGTCCCCCAACGATTATGCCGGCCTTGTCATGATGGCCACCTGCCAGGTCGTCCAGAAAAAGCCCTCCGAAGGCCTTCGCTACTCGGAGGCGGCCAAGGCCGTCTACCCCCAGGAAGCCCAGGCGTATCAGCTGAGCGGGTTTGCCAAGCTCCAGACCCGGGACTTCGCCGGAGCCTATCAGGATTTCAGCTCATACGAAAAAATCCTTTCAGGCAACCCCAACACGACCTTCCTCAAGGGGTTTTCGCTGGAGGGGATGGACAAGAAGCCCGAAGCGGCCAAGGAGTACCAGCAGTACCTTCAGGTCGTCAAGGAGGGGAAATTCGCCCAGTACGCCTACGGGCGCATGGTGGAGTGGGGATATTACAAACGCTGATTTTCCAAACCTTTTCAAGGCATCCCGTCATCCCGGATCGCGCCTTCCAGGCAGCCATCCCCCTCGTGTCGGTGCCTCCCGCCCGGCCTTCTCCGAAATAAATTAAAATAGGGCTTGACAAGTTATTTCGGTATAATTATATTTATCAGTATAATCTGATAATTCAGATTTTTTAGCTTTATCTAAAAAAGAGGAAGTTATCCCTCCGGAAGGAGGGAAGGAAGGAAGTTCCCCCAGGTCGGCGACGAATCCACGGATCGAAGCTTGAACTCCACCCAGGGAGGTGCAGACCATGGAAGGAGCGGTTGCCGTAGCCAAAGAGAAAAGCTTTCTGGCCAGCCTGCCGGCGGCGGTATGGTTATTGTCGGGAGCCATCATGGCTATGCGCATTGCCGAGGTTTTTTACGTTCCCATTCTTCCCCTCTATGTAAAGGCGTTGGATGCCGCGGCCCCCTTGTTCCTGGTCGGGCTGGTCACGGGTATCCATCGCCTGTCTCTGGCCTTTACGCAGCCGTGGGCGGGAGGGTGGCTGGACCGGGCAGGTCGCAGGAGGCCCTTCATCATCGGGACCGTCATTGCCGCGGCCGCTTCCTTCTTGGGCGGGGCCGCTTTCGGGGCCGCGGACCTCATCCTCTATCGAATCTTTTCGGGCATTGGATTCGGCCTGCTGACTCTGGCCGCCATGGCTTTCATCACCGACCTGACTTCCTCCGGGAACCGAGCCACGGCCATGGGGATCTTTTCGGCTTCCACCCTGGCAGGCGCGGCCATCGGACCCCTTCCGGGGGGATTGATTGCCGAAGCTTTCAGCTCCCGGGTTTTGGGCTACCGGGCCACTTTTTATTCCAGCGCGGCGGTCATGATCCTGGTGGGGCTCTATGCGTACTTCCTGATTAAAGAGAGGGGCAAAGGCCTCGCGGGATTCACCGGCCAACCCGCCAAAAGAATCGCCATCCGAGCGGTCCTCAAGAATAAATATATCGCCATGGCTTCCCTGAGCATGTTCCTCTGGGGGATCAGTTACGGGGCCCTCCTTTTTATGACGATTCCCCTTCTGGGGGAGAAATTGGGCTTCCCGGCCACGAAGATCGGCTGGGTGATCAGCGCCTTTGGCTGGGGCCACGTAGCTGGAGCTTTCGTTTTCGGTCCGCTTTCGGATAAATTCGGGAAGAGGAAGCCCTTCGGACTGATTTCCATCCTGGGGTCCGGAATCGCGGTAGCTCTTTTCGGCTTCTCCGAGAATATGTGGTGGATGGTGGCCTTCAATGCGTTATTCGGGTTCATCAGCGGCCCCTGCTGCAATGTATTCCCGGCCATGATGTCCGAGCTGAATCCTTCGGCCCCGGCCACCAGCATCGGAGCCCAGCGTTTCGGGGAGCAGTTCGGGATCTTCCTGGGGCCGGTGATTGGGGGGGTTCTTATTCCCGCCCTAGGCTACCAGGGATCGATCCTCAGCTACGGCGCCATCATGATTTTGGCAAGCCTGGTGTTTCATCTCGGGGTGGCTGAGCCCAAACGGTTGAAAGTCCTATAAAGGAGGTGGAAGGAATGGTCAAGAAAGAGAAGAATGGCTGTTTCGTGCCAGGAGATAAAAAGGCAAGCTGCTGCCGGGTGGAGTCCCTGCTTAGCGTGGATGACCGGGGCCAAATGGTGCTCCCCAAAGATCTTCGGGAAAGGGCCAATATCAAACCAGGGGATAAATTGGCGGTGATCAGCTGGGAAAAAGAGGGAGAGATCTGCTGCATGGCGTTGATCAAGGCCGAATACCTGGCGGAGAAGGTCAAAGACTTCCTCGGACCGGTCATGAAGAGCATGTTTTAGCCCTTGGAGAAGGAGGAGCTGGCAGAATGGAGGCGGAGGATGAAGGAAGGAAAGATTACGGGAGCGGTTAGGGAAGGGTACGGAAAAATAGCCCGAAAAAGTCTTGCCAATTCCGTATCGGCGGGCATTTGCTGTTGCGGTACCCAAGCATTCGCCCAGGACCAAAGGGAAAAGATTGGGTACGGGGAAGATGTTCTGGAATTCGTCCCCGAGGGCGCGAAATTAGTGGACATGTGTGGGAGGTCCTTTCCCCAGGCACCCTTGAAACACGGGGATGTGGCCCTTATCCTCGGGGTCAGTGCCGGTTTGGATTGCTTCCTGGCAGCGAAGACGGTGGGCAAAATTGGAAAGGTCATATGCGTTGATATGAATCCGAAGATGGTTGACCAAGGCAGAGAGAAGGCCCACAAAGGCAACTATCAAAACGTGGAATTCAGACTGGGCGAAATCGTAAATTTGCCGGTTGCCGATAATCGTGTGAGTGTGATCATCTCCAATGGCACGGTTAATCCCTCAACAGATAAAAAGAAGGTCTTTCGGGAAGCCCTCCGGGTACTCAGGCCAGGGGGGCGACTTACTGCTTGCATCCGCTTCTTAACACCGCCCTTTACCAAATACGACTATCTGCAGGCCATCCAGGCGGCGGGATTCCAGGAGACTAAGGTAGTGGACGAAGCGGCTTTCTCCATGGAGGCAGTAGCCAATGCCCCAACAGCTCGAGAAATCTTTAAGAATCTAAACCTGCCCCTGGAAAAGGCCAAAGGTTTAGCCGGCTCCGTGTCCAGCATAGAGATATCCGCGGTCAAACCCCCATTCAAATGGATGTCAGCTTTTCTAAACCATTGGCTGGGGTGATCGTCATCGTAATCCAGGGAGGCTTGCCTCTGCTCCGCTCCCTGAAATGATAAGCTATTGTTTTATAGGCATTCTTTCAATATTTTTCAAAATAAGAAAAAAGGGGGGCTGAAGATGACCAGGGAAGAAGCTGAGAATGAGGTATTTCAGCTTTATCAATCAGGGTTCCACTGTGCGGAGTCCATTTCCAAAGCCATGATACAAATCTTCGCTGAGGACGAGAAGAACTATACGCCCAAAATAGCCACCGGTTTTGGAGGAGGGATCGGCGGGACCCACCTGGAGACTTGTGGTGCCTTGAATGGGGGGATTATTGCTCTGGGATGGCTTTTGGGAAGGACAAAACCGGGAGCGGATAGAACCGAGGTTTATGAACTTGCCGCGGAATACAGAAAAAAATTTGTAGAAAAGTTTGGCTCTTCCCATTGCCAAACCTTATTGAATGGGTTCGGGAAACAAGAGAATATGATGAGATGCAAAAAATTAACCGCTGAAGCTTCAGGGATCCTCTATGATCTAATAACCGAGATTAGGAAATGATCGAGTTCCCCTTCCTGTTTTCTCTGCGTCTTCTGAGGTCTCACTTTGGAAATTCTTTGAAAATGGGGGTGGAAAATGCAAGAAGGAGAAACAAAGAAGGTGATAAGGGAAGGATATGGAAAGATTGCCCAGAAGGATCTCTGTTGCTACGGTCCGGCCACTTTCTGCTGCGCCAGCCAGGAATTGGTGAGGGATATCAGAGATGCTCCTACCTATGGGGGGCAAATTGAAAGCCGCACCCTATGGGTGCGGATTCTTTACAAGGTCAGATGGTGGGTTGTTGGTCAATCGGAAAGAGATGAAAATAGTTAATCTCCAAATACTCTCCTATTCAGCCACAGGCAATGACAAAATTACTTTTGGAATTAGCATCGGTTTTAAGGCCCAAATTGAAGATTTTCGGTTGAAAAGGTGCATCCTTGGGAAAAATTCCAAAAACAACATTGCAGAAGGAAATGAACGAGTTCCCCTTTCTGTTTTCTCTGCGTCCTCTGAGGTTTCACTTTGGAAATTCTTTGAAAATGGAGGTAAGAAATGAAAGAAGGGGAATTCCAAAAGGTGATTCGGGAAAGAGCGGCAAAGGGGGTTGCCCCCAAGAGGCCCTATTGCCAGTCTGAAACTCCCCGCTGTGGCGGAAATAGATCTTCGACAATTCATCAGAAGTTTTCTCCAGGATAAGAACGAGGTTCGGGTTATGAATTCGTTGATTCTGAGGCGGGAAGGGCCGACAGCCTTGTTGATTCTGAATCGTCCCCCCATCAATGCCCTGGATCGAGAGGCATTGGAGGAATTGGGCCTGGCGGTGGAAGAGATAAGGGCTGATCGGCAAACCAGGGTTCTGGTCATCACCGGAGGCATCGAGGGAATTTTCTGCTCTGGTGGTGACCTTAAGTACTGGCGTCAGGTTCAAAACGAAAATGAGGCCGGCAAGACCGGCAGAAGGGTCTTTGCTCAGATCGAACAGCTACCCAAGCCAACCATCGCCGCCATCAATGGTCAGGTGATCGGAGACGGCCTGGCCCTGGCGCTTTCCTGCGATTTGAGATTTGCATCGCCGCTGGCCACGTTCCGTTTGCCCGAAGTGGCGTATGGATTTATCCCGGGCTGGGGGCTCATCCGGCGCCTCATCGCCTCCGTGGGGAGGACTCATGCGTCAGAGTTTCTTCTGACAGGTCAAAAGGTGGACGCCTCCCGGGCGTACACGATGGGTTTGCTGAATGAAGTGGTTCCCGCTGACAGTTTAATGGATGAAGCTCTGAAGCGGAGCGGGCGGATGGCCGCTCTCTCTCCCGCCGCTTTGCAGGCCGCGAAGTGCGTCCTTCGGGGAGGGGACGAGAAGGCTTGTTTTGAGGCCGTCTGGAGCCGGAACGATCGGCGGGAAGGAATCGATGCCCTGCTTTCCAAAAGGACCCCGGTATATGGGGTCCATGACCAAGGAGGTGACGGCTGTGATCACATTGGAAGAGTTCAAACGGATTGAGCTTCGGGTGGGAGAGGTCCTTGCGGCCGAACCGGTCCCGGGAACAGACCGCCTCCTTAAGCTCGCAGTGGACCTCGGGGAAGAGAGGCGGACCGTGGTGGCGGGGCTCGCGCAGAGCTATGCGCCGGATGAGCTGCGGGGCATGAAGGTCGTGATGGTGGCGAACCTGGCCCCGGTCAGGATCAGGGGAATTGAATCTCAGGGGATGCTTTTGGGGGTTGGCTGCGAGGAGATTAAGTCCGTGGCCCTTCTTACCGTGAACCGGCCGATGCCGAACGGAACGGTAGTCGTTTAGCCGGGTTGGATAAAAAGCATCCCACGGTGGCTGCTTTTCAGCAAAATCAAGAGGCTCAAAGAAAAATGGAAAGTTGAGTTTTCCCGAAAATGGTTGAGGACCGTTAAGCTCAAAAAAAATCAGGAGGGGGAAATGAAAGAGGAAGAGATTAAGAAAGCGGTTCGGGAAGGGTATGGCAAAATCGCCCAAAAATCAGGCTCATGCTGCGCCCCGGTCAGTTCATGCTGCGGAGGCCAGAATCGGGTGCAGGATATCAGCAAGAGGATCGGATACAGCGAAGACGAGTTGAAGGTCGTTCCCGAGGGAGCCAACCTCGGACTCGGCTGCGGAAATCCCGTGGCCCTGGCTTCTCTGAAAAAAGGGGAGGTGGTCCTCGACCTCGGTTCGGGTGCCGGATTTGATTGTTTCCTTGCGGCCAACCAGGTAGGGGAGACGGGAAAAGTCATCGGCGTTGATATGACCGCAGAGATGCTTGACAAGGCCCGGGAAAACGCCCGGAAGGGCGCGTATGGAAATGTCGAGTTCAGGCTGGGCGAAATCGAGAATCTGCCGGTGGCCGATAACCACGTAGACATTATCATCTCCAATTGCGTGATCAACCTTGCGCCGGATAAGAAGAGGGTCTTCCGGGAGGGCTTCCGGGTGCTCAAACCGGGAGGACGCCTCATGGTGTCCGATATTGTTCTCTTGCAGGAGCTCCCGCAGGAGATCAGGGATTCGGTTGGGGCCTTCCTCGGTTGCGTGGCCGGAGCCGTTACCAAGAACGACTATATGCAAGCGATCCAGGCGGCGGGCTTTCAGGAGATCAGGGTTATCGAAGAGGTACCTTTCCCCACGGAACTTCTGTCCAACGACCCTACGGCACGGGAGATCGTGAAGAATTTGAACCTGCCCCGCGAAAAGGCCAAAGACTTGGCCCGGTCGGTGGTCAGCATGAAGGTCTCCGCGGTCAAACCGGCGGCCTGAAGGGGCCGGAAGATGGAAATTGCCGGGGATGGAAGAATGATAAAAGTCAGATTACTATTTCCCGGGTCATGAAAGGAAAGAAAAAAATGATCCCTGAGCCTGCCTCTCCCATGGATGAGCCTTGGATCAGGCAATTACTCACAACCTGCGAATTGCCCCATGAAGATATCACTCCCCGGCACCTCCGGCATTTCTTCGTGGCGAAGGAAAAGGGACAAATCGTCGGAGTGATCGGGCTGGAGGTCGTAGGGCGATTGGCGCTGCTCCGTTCCTTGGCCGTCGACCCCCGGTATCGGAAGCGGGGGCTTGCTTCTCAGTTAACCACAACGGCAGAGAAATATGCCGTTTCTCTCAAGATCAAAGATCTGTACCTGCTGACCTTGACGGTAGAGAATTTCTTTGCGAAACGGGGGTACCAAAAAATTGCCAGGGACTCCGCACCGCCCGAAATACAGGGGATGGCTGAATTTCAAGGTCTCTGTCCGACCAGTTCTGTTTGCATGGTAAAATACCTACGGCCTAACCCGGCGTAGCCGGAATCAAAAAAAGAATATTGTAGGGGCGGTCACGCCCAAGGCGTGATGGCCGCCCGCAAAAGGGGTAACCACGGAGGGTGCTCCTGCAAGTTTGTCACCATTGTGAACACCATTTCAATTCTAAGTGACTCGATTTTTTTCGCGGCCAGGCGCGGGAAAAGGTGGCCAGCGGTCAACATCCGCAGGGGCGGTTTGCAAACCGCCCCTGCACCGGCCTAGGGGCTTGGATATCCTCATTTATAATCGAGAACCATGGTGAAGATTATTCGAATCGGAACAAACCAAGAAGTGGCACAGGCCCGGGCCCTCTTTGAGGAGTATGCCGCTTCACTGGATTTCGATCTCTATTTCCAGAATTTTCTGGAAGAATTAGCAGGGCTTCCGGGAGATTATGCGGCGCCCCAAGGCTGCCTTCTCCTCGCCTGGGAGGGAGATCAAGTCGCGGGTTGCGTTGCCTTGCGGAAGATTGAGGGCGAAATTTGCGAAATGAAGCGGCTGTATGTACGGCCTGTTTTTCGCAACCGGGGAGTGGGCAAATGCCTCGCCCGGACCATAATCGCGGAAGCTAGAGATAGAGGGTACGTGCGCATGCGGTTGGACACGGTCCCGGCGATGAAGGAAGCCCAGGACCTGTATGAATCGCTGGGTTTCAAAAGAATTCCTCCCTACCGCCACAATCCCGTACCCGGGGCCGCTTTTCTGGAACTGGCCCTAAATTGCCTGGGTTGATCGCGCTTCGGTTGAGCTAAGTGTGTCCCGCAAAATGTCCTTATTCCGTCTTAGGCCGTGCGGCGCTATTTTTGACCGTTAAAGAGTTTCGAATACTGCCCGTATCCCTCTTTTCCCAGATCCCCTTTGGGGATGAAGCGCAGGGCCGCTGAATTCATGCAGTAGCGCTGGCCGGTGGGCGCAGGCCCATCGAAAAAAACGTGGCCCAGGTGAGAATTTCCCTGTTTGCTCCGGACCTCGGTTCTCTTCGAGAATAGCTTGAAATCGTTCTTTTCAACGATATTGGCCGGGTCGAGAGGTTTCGTGAAGCTGGGCCATCCGGTCCCGGAGTCAAATTTATCTTTCGAACTGAACAGGGGTTCTCCCGATACTACGTCCACATAGATCCCCTCTCTCTTATTGTCCCAGTATTCATTCCGGAAGGGCGGCTCCGTTCCCTCATGCTGGGTGACTTCGTACTGCATGGTAGTTAGTTCTCTCCGGAGAGCGGCATCGTCGGGTTTAGCGCGGTCTTCTTTGGCTGCTGATTTCTCCGGTTCAGGTTCCTTTCCCCAGACCATCTCCAAAACGCGGTCCCTTCCGGAGCCTTGCCGGTAATACCGGTAACGTAGAGGGTTCTTCTGCGAGTAATCCTGATGGTAATCCTCTGCCGGATAGAACTTGGAAAACNNGGGTCGATGTGCCGCCAGAAATAATCGAGCAACTGCTCATAGGTTATCCGGTTCCGATCGTAGGTTACCTGCACCGCCTCGACGTGTCCGGTGATGCCCGACGACACCTCCTCGTAGGTGGGATTATCTTTCTGCCCGCCGGTATACCCGGAGATAACCTTCGCGACCCCGGGGAGTTTCCCAAAGTCCGCCTCGGTACACCAGAAGCACCCGCCGGCAAAAGTCGCAACTTTCAGGTTTCCCTCTTCCAGACTCAGTTCCGCCATTTTATTTTGCCCCTCTCTTAGAATATTTGTCCTTTGACAACCAAAAGGGTGAAAAAATCGTTAAGCCTTACCCGCCCAGGGAATCTCGGAAAAAAATTCTTATACCTCTCCCCCAGATAGCACAGTTTTTTCCAAACACCAATCTTCCTCCCGCCGGGGCATCGGACCTAGTTCTTTTGATGTCTTGGCGCCGTTGGAGGTTCTGGGAGGAAAAAATTACGCCGCAGGTTGCCATCATTGCTTTTTCCTCTCCTCCATGGTAGCAATAAATGAAGCAAAAATAATACGCTTATCTATATGCCGACTCCGTCCTTCGCGAAAAAATATTCTTGCATGATCCTCGTTGCCCTGGCCTTCCTCGGCGGTACGGCATATGGGGCCGACAAAGATGCCCCGACCCTCCCGCCCGAATACGGGCAAATGATCTACCGGTGCAATGATCCCCGCCCCGATCAGCTTTTCATCATCGGCATGAGCCACAGGGACACCCTCACCCGTTTGAACGGCCTCAAGACCGCACGCGTGCAGGCTGAAGTATACAAGGTTGCCGAGTGGCTGATTCAGCAGAGGGATTTGGAACTCATGTTGCCGGAGGGGTATTTCCGGAGCCGGCCTCCGAGCGGGAAAACCCGTCCCGCAGAGGTTCAGAAATCCCCCGAATGCTCCCCCTCACTTGACCTGGATGCTCTGGAGAAGAAACTTAGCGACGAGACCTCTTTCGTCAATGCGGAGATGTTGTTGCTTAAGCACTACCGCCTCCGGGCTGAGCAGGTGGAAGATCCATTCTATTACCAGGAGGTTGGCGCCCATCTTCGTCAGCTCGCCCTGGGAGCAGATT
>PMCE01000216.1:30142-32067 GCA_003154025.1 Syntrophaceae bacterium | reverse complement strand
ATCCCCGAAAGGATTCCTTCCTCCCGGGCCAGCCGTCTCGAATGTTGGATCGCCTCTTCACTGGTCACCTTCTCCACACGATCCACCATCGAAATGTCCAAAGTGTCCGGAATGAATCCGGCCCCGATGCCCTGAATTTTGTGCGGCGCAGGTTTGAGCTCCTGGCCCGCAAGGCGCTGGGTGATGACCGGGCTTTCCGCGGGCTCCACAGCGATGCTGGTGATCTTCTTCCCTTTTTCCAGCTTCATGTAGCGCGAGACCCCCGTGATCGTCCCGCCGGTCCCCACGCCGGAGACGAGGACGTCGACTTTGCCATCCGTCTGCTCCCAGATCTCGGGACCCGTGGTCTTGAAATGGATTTCCGGGTTGGCCGGGTTCTTGAACTGCTGCGGGAGGAAGTATTTGGGGTCGGAGGCGGCAATCCGTTCGGCCTCTTCGATCGCCCCTTTCATCCCCTTGGCCCCCGGCGTCAGGATGATGTTGGCCCCGAAAATCGCCAGCACCTTTCTCCTTTCGATGGAAAAGGTCTCCGGCATCGTGATGTGGAGTTTATAGCCCCGGGCAGCCGCCACATAGGCCAAGGCGATTCCCGTATTCCCGCTCGTGGGCTCGATGATCTCTTTGCCCGCTTTGAGCAAACCGCCTCTTTCGGCTGCCCAGATCATGCTGGCCCCGATCCGGCATTTCACCGAATAGGCCGGATTCCGCCCTTCCACTTTCCCCAAAATGGTAGCCTTAAGCCCCTGGGCCATCCGGTTGATTTTGACTAAGGGGGTATTCCCGATTGAGAATGTGTTGTCCGCAAAATATTTTTCCATTTTTGGTTTCTCCTCTTTGATATTTGTATTTTTTTGCCTTCCGGGGCAGAGGATCCCCCTCCCAACATAAGGCCGCCAAGCGACGGTCTCCCTACCCTTTGATCGCCGATCCTTTTGCCAATGCCCTCCCCCTCGCTTATACGTTCCCGCTTAGAAAATTTCCTGCCGATTTATCCCATCACCAGGAAAAGGGTCTATTGCTTTGGCGGACCAAGGGAAGGCGGGAAGCTTTCAACGGAGGGGGAGTTGAAACAGGACGCGTCCCTGCAAATCCTTCCACCAGTCCATCTTTTGCCGGCTCTTTAAACTTCCGCGCAATCGTGCAAAAGCTCGGCCACATTTTCTTCGGTTGTGCTCCAGGAACACATGAAACGCGCTCCGCCGCTTCCGATGAAGGTATAATAATGCCAACCTCGATTCTGCAAAGAAGAATGAACGGCCGCCGGCAAATCGGCGAAGACCGCATTGGCCTCACAAGGATATAGGATTCTGACGCCGCGGATCTGCTGNNCCGTCCCGAAGCAGGGGAATCCACGGCGCCGCCAGAAATCGCATCTTGGATGCCAATTGGCCGGCCTGTTTACAGCGGTAATCGAATTCCCGGGAAAGCTCCCGGTCGAAGAAGATGACCGCCTCGCTGAAGCCGAACCCGGATTTGGTCCCGCCGAAACACAGCACATCCACCCCCGCCTCCCGGCTGATAACCCGGGGGGGCACTCCCAGCGCGGCCACGGCCTGGGCAAAGCGAGCTCCGTCCATGTGGACACGGAGCCCGTATCTTCTGGCGAACGCCCCCACTTCTTTCAATTCCCGGGGAGAATAAAGCGTGCCCAATTCCGTAGGCTGGGTAATGCTGATCACCTTGGNNTTTGTGCCGTTGGAGAAAAATTCCGGAGCGCCGCATTCATCCGTCTCGATATGGGCCCTCTCATGGGTGATGACGCTGTGATAGGACTGGCATAAAGAGGCCAGAGCCAGGGAATTGGCCGCGGTTCCGTTGAAGACGAAGTAAACGTCACAATCGCATTCGAACACCCCGCGGAACAATCGGGCGGCTTCGGCGGTCCATTCATCCTCCCCATAGGCGGCACAGCTTCCGGCGTTGGC
>PMCE01000216.1:20823-30132 GCA_003154025.1 Syntrophaceae bacterium | reverse complement strand
GCGAATAGGTTCGGCCATAAGCCGACGCTCTTCTTCTTTCCCAGGTAATGGGCCTCCAGTACCCTGAGGTTCTTTTCCCGGCAGAAGTCCCGGAAGTCGCTGATGCTCAGGAAACGCACGTTGGGGGTATCGTACCAGCGGTGGGGCAAAGAGGAAGTGATCGGCGCCTTTCCCTTGAAAAAAAGCATGACCCGCGCCTGGAGGTAGGCGAAATTGGGGAATCCCACGATGATCTTGCCCCCGATGCGCAAGGCCTCCTGGACGAGCCAGTCGATCTTCTTCACTTCTTGCATGCTCTGGTTCAGGATGACGTAATCAAAGGAATGGTCTGGATACTCCGCCAAACCGCTCTCGATATCCCCGTGAAAAACACTCAGCCCTTTTTTCACGCACTCATAAATGGCCGAATCGTTCACCTCGATCCCCTGTACCCTGGCCCCCTTTTCCCGTGCCAGGAGGTAGAGGAGATCGCCGTCGCCGCATCCCAGGTCCAGGACCCGTGATTGGGGTTCAATGATCCGGGAGATGATTTGATGATCGAGTTGAATTCCGTTAGATTCCATGGTTGCTGGCCACGTGGTACCCGTTGAAGGTTTTATCCAGGAAGTGCCGGATCAACGTCGTCTGCTCATCCACTTCGAGCAAGAAGGCGTCATGCCCGTAGGTCGAGGGTAATTCGCAGTACGTGGCGTCGGCCTGCTTGATCTTCAACTCCCGGACAATGTCCTGAGATTGGTAGGACGGATAAAGCCAATCCGACTTGAAGGAGATTACCAGAAAGCGGGTAGGGAGAACCTTTCCGTTCGGAATCAGACGCCCTCCGGAGAGGTCGAAGTAGTCCATCGCTTTGGTGATGTAGAGATAGGAATTCGCGTCGAAGCGCCGGACGAAGTTTTCGCCCCGGTTGCGCAGGTATCCTTCCACCTCGAAATCGGCGGCAAAATCAAAATTATATTGCCCGTTTTTGAGCTTCCGGGAAAANNTAGTACTGTCCCTGCCGCCAGGCTGGATCGGCCATGATCGCCTGGCGGACCACTTCGTCAAAGGCAATCTGCTGGGGGGAATGCTTCAATGCCGTGGCGATGGGAATGACCGAGCGCACCCTTTCTCCGTAGGAGGCCACCCATTGCAAGGCCTGCATACCCCCCATGGACCCCCCGGTTACGCAGAGAAGCTTTTCAATCCCGAGATGGTCCACCAGGCGGCGTTGCGCTTCGACCATATCGGCAATCGTGATGACGGGAAAATCAAGGCCGTAGGGCTTTCCCGCCAGGGGATTCATGGAAGAAGGCCCGGTGCTGCCCTTGCATCCCCCGATGACATTCGAGCAGATGACGAAGTATCGATCCGTATCGAAGGCCTTGCCCGGACCGATCATGACGTCCCACCAGCCGAGGGCCGAGTCGCCCTCTTGAAGGCCCGCGGCATGCGCGTCGCCCGAAAGGGCGTGGGCCACCAGGATGGCGTTCGTTTTGGCCCGGTTCAATGCGCCGTAGGTTTCATAGGCCAGCGTCACCGGACCTAAGGTCCGCTCGGATTCCAAANNAAAGGGTCTGGAGTCTGAGGTCTGTGGTCTGATGTCTGGCGTAGTGACGAACCATTGAACAGCGATCACTTCCCGGTTTTCTTCAGCGCCTGCTCGACATCACTCAATATGTCATCGATGTGCTCCAGGCCGACGGAGAGTCGGATAAAATCTGGGGTTACCCCCGTGGCCCGCTGCTCCTCGGGGGAGAGTTGCTGGTGCGTCGTGGTCGCCGGATGGATGGCCAGGGTCTTGGCGTCTCCGACATTCGCAAGGTGAGAAATCATCTGGAGGGAATTTATGAATTTTCCCCCCGCTTCCGCCCCCCCTTTGATGCCGAACCCGACGATGGCCCCGGACCCTTTCGGCAGGTATTTCCGGACTCGCTCCTTTTCCGGGCTGGAATCGAGACCGGGATAATTGACCCAGGCGACCTGGGGATGCTTTTGCAAGTATCGGGAGACGGCGAGGGCGTTCTCCGAATGGCGGGGAAGCCGAAGGTGAATCGTCTCCAATCCCTGGAGGAAGAGGAAAGCATTAAAGGGGGACATTTGCGGCCCGAGGTCCCGCAAAACCGTGACTCGCGCTTTAATGATGTAAGCGATATTTCCGAGGGGCTTCAAAGCTTCGACAAACTTAAGCCCGTGATAACTGGGGTCCGGGTCGGCAATCAATGGGAATTTTCCATTGGTCCAGTCAAATTTTCCCGAATCCACGATGATTCCCCCGATCGATGTTCCGTGGCCGCCGATGAACTTGGTGGCCGAATAGACGACAATATCGACCCCGAAATCGATCGGCCGGAGCAGATAGGGCGAAACCGTGTTATCCAGAATGAAGGGGAGGCCGTTTTGGTGGGCAATGCCGGCAACTCCTTCCAAGTCAGCCACGTCGAGTTTCGGATTCCCGATCGATTCGGCGTAGATCGCCTTGGTTTTCGGGGTAATGGCTCTGCGGAAGGCCTGCAAATCATTGGAAGGCACAAATTTCACCTCGATGCCCAGCCGCGGGAAGGTGTAATGAAATAGATTATAGGTTCCCCCGTACAGGTTATCCGCCGAAACGATCTCATCGCCGGCTTGGGCAATGTTCAGAATGGCTAGGGAAATTGCAGATTGTCCGCTGGCCACGGCGAGAGCGCCTACCCCGCCGTCCAGAAGAGCCATCCTCTTTTCCAGGACATCATTGGTCGGGTTCATGATCCGGGAATAGATATTGCCGAACTCCCGCAGGGCGAAGAGATTGGCCGCATGTTCCGTATTTTTAAATTGGAAGGAAGAAGTCTGGTAGATCGGAACCGCCCGGGCCCCGGTGGTGGGATCGGCTTCCTGGCCTCCATGCAAAGCCAGAGTTTCAGCTTTCAGATTATTCTCCTGCTTGCTCATTATTTTCTCCTTTTCGCGGTTTAGATTTTCCATGATGTTTCATCATGATTTTTAGTGATTTCACCATTGGCGTACACATATCCGCATCGTCCATGTCACAGTCCATATCCATGGGAACCACCTCCTCTCGGGCAAAAAAAGCCCCTTCCTGGTTGATAAGAAGGGGCTTTGGATTTCTTCTCCCCATCTTATCTCCCAAGGTATTCTCACCTTGCTGGAATTAGCACCAGCATCCCGCCTGAGCGGGACCGGTTGCTGTGGCTTCATCGGGCCAGTCCCTCTGCCACTCTAGATAAGAAGGTAATTTGAATTCTTTACTAGATTCGTATCATGATTCCCTTTACCTTACCATGCCGCATATTCTTTAAGATATTTGACCAAAAGGGGAGGACAGATCGAAGCTAATTAAAATTTCAAAGTCCAACGGCCTAAAAACCGGCCAGCCGGCAACGCCAAATCCAAAATACCCGGGCATCCCGTGCTTTATGGCTAGAGTTTCAAATGACCCGTATCGGCAAATGAGCGTTGAACGGCGAACTTGTCGGCCAACCCTTTGTCTTTCTCCTGATAATCCTCGATAGCCTTCCTCAATGCATCTGCCCCCAGATTGGAGCAATGCAACTTTTGCTCCGGCAAACCCTTCAGCGCCTCAGCCACCATTCTATTGGTAATCCGCGAAGCCTCTTCCAAGGTCTTCCCTTTAGCCATCTCGCTTACCATGCTTGAAACCGCGATGGCAGCCCCGCAGCCGAAAGTCTCAAACTTTATGTCCTCAATCCGGTTATCTTTCACCCGGATATAAAAAGTCATCATATCTCCGCAGACCGGGTTTCCAACCTCGCCCATCCCATCCGCATTTTCAATGGTTCCAACGTTGCGGGGGTTCTTGAAATGTTCAATGACCATTTCGTTGTACATTCTCTTACCTCTTTATCCTGAAGGTCAGTGCCCCCGGGTCGGAATCCCTCTTGCTCTTAGTATACGAACGATGTTTTCTCCATCGCCATTTTGCCTGGTGAAAGTCCTCCCGCGCAACCTTGTCCTTCTTGGTTATGAAAAAAAGCATGGGAAGTATTCTTCAGGGTATCCCCAAAACCAGAACCAATTCTTCGGCCCAAAGATTTAACCATTCCCTCGATGCAAAAACGGCAGTTGGAGGGGCTCTCGTCTACGCAGATTTTATTCGGGTAAATTTGGTAGTGTCTTCGGAATTCCTTCGGGGTTGCATTGGGCATGATCACATTGGCCCCGCATTGCAAGGCCTTTTGCCGGCCCGCGGGATCGATCGTTCCCACCGCGGTTGTCGCCGGAAGGTGGGTATTGCGGGTTACGATCCTAGTCAAGGCAACGGCCTTGAGCGTTCTCGACAAATCTCCCGTAGAAGCCCCCGCCAGGGGAGTATTTGGGTCGGGGATGAAAGGGCCGATCCCGATCATATCCAGGTTCAGTTCGTTGAATAATAAGATGTCTTCGGCCAGAATCTCGGTGGTCTGTCCGGGCAACCCGACCATGTTCCCCGATCCGACCTGATAACCCAATTCTCTCAGCCATTCCAGGCACCGGAATCTTTCCTCGTAGGAAGAATCGGGCTTTAATCTTCTGAAGAGGGCCCGGTCGGAGGTTTCGAATTTGAGGAGATAGCGATCGGCTCCGGCCTCTTTGAACATCCGATATTCCGCGAAGGTTCTTTCTCCGACGCAGAGGGTAACGGCCAGGCTTAATTCCTGCTTGATCCGTCGCACGAGGGCGCAAAGATCCTCCGCGGAATAAAATAAGTCCTCGCCTGACTGGAGAACGATTGTTTTGAAATCCAGCCGCTTGGCTTCCCCGGCGGCTTGGAAGATAGCTTCCGGGCTCATCCGGTAGCGAAAGAGCCGGTCATTGCTCTTCCGCAGGCCGCAATACAGGCAATCCTTCCGGCAGTAATTGGAGAATTCGACGATTCCCCGAATATGGACCTCGTCTCCCATGAATTCCCTACGGGTCAAGTCTGCCTCCCGGTACAGGCGGGAAACCTGATTCGGGTCCTGCTCGTCCAGTAAAGCCACCAGCTCTTCCCTGGAAAAGATCCTTCCGGCGTCCTGCTTTACCCGTTGGATCGATTCATCCATTTTTGCCTTTTCCTTCTTTCCCTTCCCGTCGGACCTTGAGCCGTCCTTGCTCCTCCCAGCTTCCCGGGTTTATGGCCTGATCAAAGACTTCACAACTGCGACACACTTTCATCTTCTGGGGCCAACCCCCCTGGGTTTTTCCCCGGCAGATCGTCCCATTGACGAACCAGCACAGGTGCCCCAGGTTGAATTCCCACGCCGGGCACGCCTCGCGATTTTCCGGAGAACAGCCCCGAATATCCCAGCAGGGACGGGATTTCCGGGTACCCCCCCGCCGGTTGGATATTAAGAAGAGCGCCTGCCGTTCGATGTGCACCGGAACCTTGCGCCATCCCTGTTCAAAGCTCTGCACGGCCTTGAGGGAGGTTCCCAGGAGCTGGGCCATCTGCCTCTGGGTCTTCTGGAGTTTTTGGCGCAGGGAACTGAACTCTTTGGAGTCCAAGGACTCTCCTCTACCGGGGAATCAGCAAAAAACCATATTGACGTATATACCACGTTGTGGTACATTCAGTCAAGAAGTTTTTTCAGCGGCCAATCAAACGAAGGAGGACGGTATGGAGGAAGGATCGGTCGGGATCGAACGGGGGATCTCCAAGAAGGGAGAGGCACGGCCCACCCCGCCCCACCAGGAACTGAACCTGAAGGGGAAGATCTGCCCCTACACGTTCATCGAATCCATGCTGGCCCTGGAGGATATGAACCCCGATGAAGTATTGCGGGTCATCGTGGACTATCCCCCGGCGGTTTGCGATGTGCCCCGGAGCCTGAAGAACGAGGGCTATGAGATTCTCGAAGTGAGCCCCGTCAACGAAACCGATTGGGCCATCCTGATCCGGAATAAAGAGGTGGAATAGCGAGAGATGAAATTTACCGAGGCACAAATTCATCGTTATTCCCGGCAGATGATCCTGCCGGGATTCGGGGGGAAGAACCAGAAAAAGTTGGCCGAGGCCAAAGTATTCCTCATGGGGGCCGGCGGTCTTGGTTCGCCCGCGGCCATCTACCTGGCGGCGGCCGGGGTTGGGACCATCGGGCTGGCGGATTGCGACCGGGTGGAGCTTCATAACCTCCAGCGGCAGATCCTCCACCGGACCCCCGATGTAGGTCTCCTGAAGGTTGAATCAGGCAAGAAGACGTTGGAATCCCTGAACCCGGAAGTGAAGGTAAAGATTTATTCCGATCGCGTAACTTCCGCCAACGTCCGGGAAATGATCCGCGATTATGATCTGGTCCTCGACGGCAGCGACAACTTCCCCACCCGTTTTTTGATCAACGATTCCTGCTTTTTTGAGAAGAAAACCCTGATCTCCGGGGCCATCCTGAGGTTCGACGGCCAGCTCAGCACCTTCAAACCCCACGCGGGAGGGCCTTGCTACCGCTGCCTCTTCCCTCAACCTCCCCCCCCGGGAACCGTTCCCAGCTGCCAGGAGGCGGGAATCCTGGGAGCGGTGGCGGGTGTAATCGGGACCCTCCAGGCCAGCGAGGCGCTCAAGGAAATCCTGGGAATCGGGAAATCCATGGCCGGGCGACTTCTTCTGTTCAACGCCCTGAGCCTGTCCTTCGAGGTTGTGAACCTCGAGCGCAATCCCGGTTGTCCTCTCTGCGGAGACCAGCCCTCGGTCAAAGAACTGATAGATTATCCGCTTACCTGTCAGCCCGGAACGGCTTAATCCTGATCTTCACAAAAGCCTTGGCGGATTTCCTCTTTCCGTATTACCCTTAGGCAAACGAAATAAATATCGTTACCGTCATTGCGAGCCCGAAGGGCGCGGCAATCTCGATTCTGCATGGGATTTCTTCGCCGCTCCGCTCCTGGCAGTGACCGGCAGAATTGAGTTTTCCCGCAAACTGCTAAGGAGTGAAAGATCCATGGACCCTGCGGGGAAGATTCGCAACATCGTCTTGACCGGGCTCTTCGCAGCTTTGGCCGTCCTTCTTTCGGGGGTTCATTTTCCCGTGGGCCCCATCAAGGCCTTCCCTTTTCAGCATATGGTGAATATCATTGCGGGGGTTCTCGTAGGGCCCTGGTACGGGGCCTGCGCCGCGCTGATCGCGGCCATCGTCCGGAATGCCATCGGGACGGGCACGCCCTTTGCGTTCCCCGGGGGGATTCCCGGAGCAGTGGTGGTGGGACTGGTCTATCGGTGGGTCCGCAGGGACTGGGCCGGGCTGACGGAACCCATCGGGACCGGTTTCATCGGCGTTCCCCTGACGGTCCTCATCCTCGGCCCTATCATGGGAAAAGAGTTCGCCTTTTCCCTTTTCTTCTCCGCCTTCATGGTGTCGAGCGTGCCGGGAACGGTGCTAGGCTACCTGCTCCTCAAGACTCTGAGGAAGACGAAGGTGATGCCTCCCTCTTCTCCCCCTTCACCCTGAAATGATCGAGTCTTTTCTTAATCCACCAGGACCAGCCCGATGAGGCTGGCACAGCTCACCTGCTGGGGAGTGGAGGAATGCCCCACCGGGACCAGGTTCCAGCCCGCTTTCTTGGCGATGGCAAAGACATCGAAGCCGCAGGCTTCCATGGCCGGGCGCGCCCGAAGCGGGTGGGCACAGGCCGCTCCCTCCAAAACGGCGCAGGTCTTTCCCGGAAGGCAGAGGGAGCATTCCCCCGCGGCAAAGCCCATGGCCCGGGGGAACCCCATGTAGAAGGCCTTTCCTTCCAGCTTGGCCACGATCTCCTTGTGGCGAAGCTCCGCGGGGACGTGCCTTTTCCTCCATTCCTCCCCGACGAAATCCTCCACCGGCACATCGAGCTGGAAAAGAATTCCATATTGATAATCGGCCGCGATCTTCCGGGTCACCTCCGGAGTCAGGGGATTGTGGGGCGGGCACATAATGCTGCTGCCGTAAAACTTGCATGCCGGAATGTAGCACTTGGCCCGGACACTCTCGCGGATGACCAAATCACGAGTCGGCAGCACCAGGGCCCGGTCGGAGCCGATCTCCAGGGCATATTGCCACAGCTCTTCCAGCTCTTTTGGGTGGTTCTCCCCGGCCACCCTGCCGGCCGGTTTCTTCTTCTTTTCCACTTGCGGCTCTCCTTTTTTGGTCCCAGATTTTTCTGTCGCCGGCTTCCCCGGGCAAGAACCAAAAGCCATTGAAATAGCCGGGCATTCTTGGTAGATTTAACATTAGGTAACGCTTTAGCCCTTTGAAAAGGCCTCCCCAGAAATCCCTCCCGTCCTCCCTTTTTCAAAGGGAGGAGAGCTTTGGGGAAATTCGATGGAAGATCCCGCTTTTTCCCCCTTTGGAAGGGGGAAGCTGTGAAAAAATTCAAGCGGGGGAGGGAAAAGCCTCTCCCGTTGTCCAGGGGAGGGGTAAATTCATCCCGCCTCGGCGGGACCAAAATCGGCGGGAGATGCATGGCCGCAAAGCATTGCATTGACTTCCGCCGGGCGACACCGGCAATCTGGAGATAACTTGGAAGAGACAAAAGGATTCCCATTTCAACACAGGCTGAGTTCAGTAGCTGGCGGACAACGGAGAAACCAGCGCCTCTTTTGGCGGGGTGAATTTGCCCCTCCCCTGGACATCGCGCGGCCCCCCCAATTTCCCCTGCCTCGATTTTTTCACAGCTTCGGAGGATGGAGGGGAACTTTACGCCTTTTCAAAAGGTTAAACGACTACCATATTATATTAGAAAACCGGAGGAGAGAAAAATGATTCACACCATGGGTAAAAAAAGAATTTATGCTTGCGCTCTTTTTCTTCTCCTGGGAATGGGGCTGGAGAAATCCTGGGCCTTGACGGATGATGAAAAAAACAACATCACCATCTACCAGAAGGTCAGCCCCAGCGTGGTCAACGTGATCAGCACGGTGATCACCCGGGACTTTTTCTTAAATCCCATCCCCCGGGAAGGAAGCGGTTCCGGTTCGATCCTCGATACGGCGGGCCATATCCTGACCAATAACCACGTGATCCGGGATGCCCAGAAGCTGGAAGTCACCCTGGCCGACGGGAGCAAATGGCCGGCCCAGATGGTGGGGACGGACCCGGACAACGACCTGGCGGTGATCAAAATCGAAGCCCCGGGGGACAAACTAAAACCCCTCCCGAGGGGCGACTCGCAAAAACTCCAGGTGGGGCAGAAGGTTCTGGCCATCGGCAACCCCTTCGGCCTGGGTTTGACCTTGACCACCGGGATCATCAGTTCCCTGGGTCGGAATATCCGGTCGGAGGTAGGCAACATGATCGAAGACCTGATCCAGACCGACGCTTCGATCAACCCGGGGAACTCGGGGGGACCTCTCCTGAATTCCGAGGGGGAGATGATCGGAATCAA
>PMCE01000216.1:6116-20776 GCA_003154025.1 Syntrophaceae bacterium | reverse complement strand
GGAAATCGCCAGATGCAGGCGGGCAATATTGTGTTCACCGTAGGGGGGGATGTCATCACCCAGGTGGACCAGTACGAAGTGAAGAACGCCGACGACCTGATCAAGCATATCCGGGAACGCAAACCGGGAGAGGTGGTGACTTTGAAGATTTTCCGGGACGAACAATTCAAGGATATCAAAATCACCCTGCAGGAAAGACCGAGACCTGCCCAAAAATAGAACCGTTCCTGGTTGCTNNAGGAACCAGCAACCAGTTACGAGCCTCACTTCATCGAAAACCCCCCGTTGACGGAAATCGTCTGCCCGGTAATCCACGAGCACCGGTCGGAGCAGAGGAAGACGATCATGCTGGCTATGTCCTTGGTCTCCCCCAGCCTCTTAATTACATACATCTTCAGCCACTTCCGTTCTAATTCGGAGGTCAGGTAGGAGGTCATGGGAGAGTGGACAAAAGCCGGGGCCACGGCGTTGACCGTGACCTGGTCGCGGCCCAGGTTCTTGGCCAGCGACTTGGTGAGTGCGATGACCCCTCCCTTGGAAGCGGCGTAGATCTCCAGCCCTTTCTCTCCGGAGACTCCGGCCTCGGAGGCGATGTTGACGATCCTTCCGCCCCTCTTTTCCCGCAGGATCGGCATGACCGCCTTACAGCAATTGATGGTCCCGATTAGGTTGATTTCCAGGATTCTCTGCCAATCCTGACGTTTGGCGGTCTCCAGGGGGGCCATGCTTCCCCCGATTCCGGCGCTGTTCACCAGAAAATCGATGGTCCCGAAATGAGACCGGGCCTCAGCTACCATCTTCGAAACCTGCTCTTCCTGGGTCACGTCGCAGGGGATCCCTTGGACCTCTCCCCCCATCCCCTTCAAAGACGCCACGGCCTTCTCGATTCGCTCCCGATTCACGTCGCTGACCAGGACTTTGACCCCTTCCTGGACGAGAAATTCCGCCGTCTTTTCCCCGATCCCCGAAGCCCCCCCGGTCACCAAAGCCACTTTGCCCTTTATGTGCAATTCCATTCGAATTCTCCTCTCCCTTTTCTCTGGTCCTGCGTTAATTTGCCAACGATGGCTCCTTCCTATCAAAAGGCCCTTATCCTTGTCAACGAAATATTCGAATCTCTTTCCTTATCCTCCATTCCGCATTTTCGCAGATCGCAATCGGTGCGCCCGTTCACCGGTTAGCCCGCCCGCGGCAGCATTTCTTTAATCCTTAAAACTGGCCAACCGGCCAACAGGGCAACGGGCTAACCCGTTTTATTGCGCCTTCTCCATTTCTTGGTTCTCTCAATTCTTTGTTGACTTCTCCCCCTCCCTTTCATACACTCCTGAGAATATTCAAAGATGGCGGGATGGTCGGAGAGGAGCAAACATGAGCAACCCCAGAGACCGCATCGGGGCATCGAAATGGGGCCTGGATACCCCTTGCCTGGTAATCGACCAGGACCTATTAGAGAAAAATATCCGCACCATGCAGGGCTACCTGCATTCCCACGGGAAAAAACTCCGCCCTCACGCCAAAACGCATAAATGCTCGACCATCGCCAAGAAGCAGGTGGAAGCAGGGGGCGTAGGAATCTGCGTGGCCAAGGTCTCCGAGGCTGAGGTCCTGGTGAAGGCCGGACTGCGAGGAGTCCTGATCACCTCTCCGGTGGTGACCGATCAAAAGATCGTCCGGCTGATGGAATGTTTGTTCCGGGACCCGGAGCTGACGGTGGTGGTGGATCATCCCACCAACGCCCGCATGCTGAATGAAGCCGCCCGAAAGCAGGGGGCTCGCCTGTCGGTGCTGGTGGACCTGGACCCCGGCATGGGACGGACCGGGGTCTCCTTCCGTGAAGGGCTCGCCCTCGGCCAGTGGATCTTTAGCCTCCCCGCCATGCGTCTGCGGGGCATTCAGTGCTATGCCGGACATGCGCAGCACATCGTCAGCTTTGAGGAGAGGAAGGACTTCTCCATAGGGTGGCTGAACCAGGCGGCGGAGGTCTTCCGCCAGTTTCAGGCCAACGGCCTCTCCCCGGAAATCTTTACCGGAAGCGGGACCGGCACCCACGAGATCGACTGGCAGATTCCCGAGCTCACCGACCTCCAGGCGGGATCGTATACCCTCATGGATGCGGAATATCTCAACATCGGGTCTTCCCGGGATCCCCGGAAATTTGAGGATTTTCCCCCGGCCCTGACGCTCCTTACCACGGTGGTCAGCGCCAACCGCCGGGATTTTTTTACCGTCGACGCCGGGCTCAAGGCCCTCTATCACCACGGCCCCAATCCTACCGTCAGTCACCCGGACGGGATGGGCCTGAGGTACGAATGGGCGGGGGATGAACACGGGAAAATCTTCCTTTCCGACCGCGGGGGGAAGTTCGAGATCGGGCAAGTTCTGGAGATGGTCGTCTCCCATTGCGATCCTACAGTCAACCTCTTCGATTTCTTCTACGTCACCCGGCAGGGAGTCGTCGTGGATGTCTGGCCCATCGATATGCGCGGGAAGGGCCAGTAATCCCCAGAATGAAGCGCCTATGGCAGAGGGCCGAGAGCACAGAGTAAATTACAGGATTAAAGGAATGGTTGGCATGCCTCCGCCCCAGGTTGTGAAACCCAGGGACCTTCAGTCTTTTTCCGACTCAATTTTGGAGAAAATGGGAGTCCCGAGGGAAGATCAATGCGTGGTTACCGCCGCCCTCCTGGACGCCGAACTCCGCGGGCTGGAAACCCACGGAATCGTTCGCCTGACCCAGTATGTTCCCCTGATCCAAAAAGGGGTGATCAACCCCCGCCCCCGACTCCGGTTGATCGACGAATCCGAAACCCACGCCCTTCTGGACAATGACTATGGCTTCGGCTTCCTCGGGGCGGTAAAAGCCATGGACCTTTGCATCGCCAAAGCCCGGCAAAAGGGGATCGCCATGGCTGGGGTACGGAATTCCTCCCACTTCGGCGCCGCGGGGTATTACGCCCGGAGGGCTTCGGAGAAAGGTTTGATCGGCTTCGCCACCTCCAACTCCTATCCGGTCATGGCTCCCCCCGGCACCCTCACCCCTACTGTCGGGAACAATCCTCTTTCTTACGCCTTTCCCGCGGGGGATCACCCCCCCATCGTTTTCGACATGGCCACCAGCATAGTCTCCCAGGGACGGATCAAACAGCACGGGAACCAGGGAAAGCCTATTCCCCCGGGCTGGGCCTACGATCGGGAGGGAAATCCGACGGAGAACCCGGAAGCCTTCTTTTTGCTGGCCCCCCTGGGCGAAGGCGGCTACAAAGGGTTCGGGTTGGCTCTGGCCATGGATGTCCTGGCCGGCGTTCTCACCGGATCGCTCTTTGGCCGGAATTTCACCTCCGGCCCCGGGTCGCGAGGGTGCGGCCATTTCTTCATGGCCATCGACCCCCGACGATTCATGGACCCGGCGGAATACCAGAAACGGATGCAGGAATTGATCGGGCAGGTTAAGAAGGCCCGGCCCAGAAATGTGGGGGAGGAGCCCGTCTCCCTGCCAGGAATAAGGGGATGGACGAGAAAAGACCGGAGGATGCAGGAGGGAATCCCGGTCCTGGTTTCAACCCTGGACTTGATCGATCGGTTAGGAAACGAACTCGGCCTGCCCCTCTTGAAAAGGGGTAGGTTATAAAGGGCAGTGCTTCCCGGTTGGAGTATCGGAGAGTAGGTTAAAGGCCGGGGAGTTCAATTTCCTACAGCCGTGGGGACGCCTTCTCCTTCCACCACGAGGGGACTTGCCCGTTGTTGTTTTTCTTCAGTTCGTTCTCCATCTTAACGACCTCTCCCCCGTATTTATTGAACTCGTCCCAGGCCTTTTGCTTCGCCTCCGGATCCCTGCGGGAGGTAGCATCCAGGTATCTCTGGTAGGCCTCCTCGTATTGCTGGATGTAATGGGCCTTCTGCTTCTTGTAGTTCTCTACGTTGATTTCATTGTTCGCCTGGACAAGGTTAGGGCTCTCCTCTTTCTTCCCCGCCAATGGGAGAACCTCCGAAGGATTCCCCTTAGGCTCGGCCGGCGCCTGATTCTGCCTGACCGACCGGTCTGGGGATTTCCCCTCCACCCAGATGATGCTCAGGATATTCCCCCTGGGGAGGGACGCCACCCCCCCCTGCCACTGGAATTTGACCTCATTCCTTTCTTCCCAGTATTTGGCCGTTTCCACCGTTCTTCCGTTCTTCAGCTTGATCACGTAGTCCCCAAAGGCCGAAGAACTCAGGCCGAGGGCCAAAAAAACCGCCAATCCAAGGGATACTTTTTTCATAGGTTCCTCTCCGCCCCGGGATTCATTCCCGGGCCAGCGTCTCCCTTCCGGGAAAACTACGAGAACAGTTCCACCCAGCGCAGGGTGATCAAGGGCAAATGATCGGTCTGGTTGTTGACCGCGCTGCTGCAATAAACAATGCTGGCGTCATCCCCCATCAGGTCAGCGGAAACCTTCCCCCCGGCCAGAATGGAACCAGTCACGTTTTTCCCTTCGCCCCCCGTAAAAGTAATCGACCCGGTGACCATAATGACCCCATACCACTGAAAGCCGCCGTGAACCGCAAGGTCCCCCTCGATCATCAGGATCCCGCACCCGTGGCTCTCCCCGCCGAGCTTCACATAGGTATTGTTGGTGTTAAAGTAGACGATATTCCGGTTGCTGCAGCTGGAGGCATCCTGCCGGCTGGCTCCCGCGACGGGCAATCCCCAGTCCATGCCGTTCAAGGTGGCGCTGTTCACGTTGTAAGAATGGGTGATGGACTTCTTGAACCGGTTGATCTGCGCGGTCACATCGATGTTCTCCGGGGAATGCTCCACGATCGCCGCCGGAGAACCCGTAACTTGGGGGGTTCCGTTCTGGCCCACATTCGCCCTGGTGAGAACTCCCGGGACATCTTGGGTCCCGCAGTGGTCTACTCCCAGGACCTTCGTCGAAGTCCCCTGGAGGATCGTATGCTCTTTGGCATAGAGGGCCGCCGGGGCGTTGATCGGGGGAACCTGGGTGGCCTCGATGCGCAGGGGCTTGGAGGCTCCGCTGGAGTCGTATCCCTCGGAGGTTATGACGAAAATGTTCGCCCCCATGGCGGTGTTCTCCTCGGGAATCCCGTCGTTGTTGCTGTCTCCCCACCTGAGGATATTGCCGGAGCCATCCAGTTTATGGCTGACCGTTACCACATAGTTCAAACTGGAATTCAGCTGGTCATAGCGGACATGACTGCCATTGCTGCTCTGGAATCCCTTTTCCAGACTCTTCGCGTCCGTCCCGATGAAGGCCTTCCAGCCGGGGTTGCCGAACTGGCTGTCGTAGATGGGATTGCTGCTGGCCCCGGTCTGCAGCCTGGAGCGGGCATCCTCCAACCCGGCCTCGGCTACGTAGAAGACCTTTTTGGAAGTGCGGTCGTTGGCCGCGATCTTCAAGTCCGTGGCCGTGCTCAAAATCGCCGTCATGCTCAACAGGGTAAGGGGCAGCGGCACCAGAAGGCTGGTAACGAGCGTGGACCCCCTTTCGTTGGAGGATCTCAAAATCTTTTTTAACCATGCCCATTTCAACATAGGTCTTCGCCTCCTGCTCTTATGACGCCAGATTCCTGGGAGTAACATCTGTGGACAAGGTGATGGTCCGGTAGGCACCCGTCGATGGATCGGGATGGGGAGTCCGGGCGGTGAGGGATATCCTCACTTTTCTGATATCGTTTAGATTGCCGGGATTCGCCGTTACTGACCCGTTAGCAAGAGTATAGAGGAATGAAAGGTTGGTAATGTTGTCCGCTACGGGTAAATGGACTCCATTTCGGCAGATCTGTTTGGTGTCCGGACGGTAACTGTAAGTAATATCCTCATTCTCATCCACCGTATCCCCGTCCTGGTTGAGGTCGGCGAGGATGCGGATGGAATTGGAAGTAGCGGCGGCGATCCCGTTGAAGATGCTGGTCGAATTCTTGTACCCGGCCAAGCGGATTTCCCGGGTCATCAGGTCCAGGGCCGCCCGGATGTTTTGGTTCAACTCGGCGACCTGTTCCTGAGCGCTGAAAGCCTCGTGCTGGGAGAAGAAGGCGCTATAGAGCCCCGCCAGGATGACCGCCGCAATAAGGACCCCGGCCAGCAGTTCGACCAGGGAAAAACCGGTCTGTCGGGTCGCCCAGCCTCGGCCCATCGATCATTCCCCCCGCAGGGTGGTCGTGGTGACCTGGTGGGGTCCGCGGTCTTCCCAGTTTACGTTCACGGTGATCGTGCGGGTATTCGCCGAGGGAGAAACGGTCCACTGGCGGAGATAATTGATGTTGCCCAGCGCGACCGCATCCCTCCCGGTCGTCAGGGAGGATACGACGATATTCTTCAGGCTCTCCATCTTGTCCTGCATGAGGTTGGTGGCCTCCGACGTCTCCCTGCTGAGGGACTTGGAATTCATCACCGAATAGCCCACGGAACCGATCGCCAACAGGGCTATGGAAAGAACCCCCAGAGCGATTAGCAGTTCAATCATGGTGAATCCAGAATCGTTCCTTCTTTTCATTGCAGCTTCACCCGCCCGGTGGAACCCACGGTGATATTTTTCGTCCCCATCGAATCGGAGACGGTAATGGTCTGCAAACTGGAATTCCCCCGGGAATTGAAGGTGACCACCGGGGCATTCAGTGACACGTCGGGATAATCGGCGCTGAAATTCCTGGCTTTGGCCACAAACCCATCGCTCACTCTGCTCACCCGGTAGGAATTACCGTTGCATTCCACTTGGAAATTCTTATTCTCCTTCACCGCCAGAAGGCGGGCGAACTGGAGGTCCGTGGCCAGCTCGCGGGCGGCGGCGCGGAGCTTGTATCCGGAAGAAAACTGGGCGATCAGGGGAGAGGACACCGCCATCAGGACCGCCACTATGACCATGCACAGGATTAATTCCATCAGCGTCAGCCCTTGGGGTTCCCTATTAGCCATTCCCTTTTCTTCCGCGCTCCTATTTTTTCTTAGAGAAAATAGCAATTCCAGTGCCAGTTTTTTCCCGGTGCCTTTTTGTCGCCGCCGAGCCCGGAAATTCATCGCGACCGAAGGGGACGGATAAGAGGGAGAGCTTCCAACACTGCATTTTTTTGATTAATTTTCCAGGAAGGGGGCGACAACCATAAAATTTCCCCCTATCAAAAAAAATTAATTGAGGGACAATCAAGCAACGGTCAAAATCGGGCAACGGGATTTTTTTTGTTCATTTATGTAAAGAGGGGGACAAAAATGTGAGGAAATTGGAAAATAGAGATGGGAAATCAAATGGTTAAATGGATCACTGGGAAGCGCGAAAAGGGCGGGAAAAAAATTCTCCATTGCCCTCCTCGGGTAGCCTTTTTTGCCGATAATTCAAGGCGCAGGAACAGGCGGCGCCCGCTTTGTGCGCCCTCGATACTTCGGAAAGGGAGGATGGAAAGGGTATCGGATAAATTCGGTCCGCGAATCCTGCGGCATCAAGATTTTTTCGCGAACGGAAGGATGAAATACGGAGAGATTACTCCCTCGGTTCCTTGCGCGGCTTCATCTTGTCCACATGGTCATAGACATTCTTGAAAATGTCGATCCAGCGAGTCCGGAATTTGTCGAAAAAGAGGCGCTCCCCTTTGGCGGCCAGGAGTTCTTCCAGCAGGATGTAGCAAGAGGTCAGATTGGAGGATATGATGATTTTGCGCAACTCATCGATCTCCGGGTTCAGGGGTTTCAGTTTCATACGCTCATTCTCCTTTTAGGACGATCAATAGACGGAATGGGGACCTTAGCCCCTTAAAGGGATCCATCCTGCCATAAGCTAGTATTAAACAACAAAAGTCCGTCCGGATCAAGTGCATATTCTTCTGGTTCCGCAGATGGGTCTGGTTTATCATGGAAAGAGATGGAACCGCCCTCCGGCGCTCTTTCCTGAATCCATAGCCCGAAAGGAGAAAAGAATGCCGAAATTCTTTGCCGACAATTCCCTCTCGATCGGGAACACCCCTTTGATTCAGATCAACCGGATGGCCCGAGGGTTGAAGGCGACCGTGCTGGCCAAGGTTGAGGGACGCAACCCGGCTTATTCGGTCAAATGCCGGATCGGCGCCAACATGATCTGGGATGCGGAAAAAAAGGGCCTTCTTAAGCCGGGGGCGGAGATCGTGGAGCCCACCAGCGGCAATACGGGAATCGCCCTGGCCTTCGTCGCCGCCGCCCGGGGATACAAGCTCACCGTCACCATGCCTGAGACCGTTTCGGTGGAGCGCAGGAAGGTGCTGGCCGCCTTCGGAGCCAACGTCACCCTTACCCCCGGAGCCAAGGGCATGGCCGGGGCGATCCAGGAGGCGGAACGAATCCTTCAGTCCATCCCCGGAGCCTTCATGCCCAACCAGTTCAAGAACCCGTCGAACCCGGAGATTCATTTCCGGACCACTGGCCCGGAAATCTGGGAGCAGACCGGGGGGCAGATCGATGTCTTAGTCTCCGGCGTCGGCACCGGGGGCACAATCTCGGGGGTTTCCCGTTTCCTCAAAAAGGAGAAGAAACGCGCTCTCCTCAGTGTGGCCGTGGAACCCCGGGAAAGCCCGGTCATCACCCAGCGCCTGGCGGGACAGGAAATCAAACCCGGNNTCCAGGGCATCGGCGCCGGATTCATTCCGGACACTCTCGACCTTTCCCTCGTCGACCGGGTTGAACAGGTCACCAGCGATGAGGCCATTGAGCACGCCCGGAGGTTGTCGAAGGAGGAAGGGATCCTTTCCGGGATTTCCTGCGGGGCGGCCATGGCAGCAGCCTTCCGGATCGCCGCAGAAAAGGAGTCTGCGGGACGGACGATCGTGGTGATTCTGCCGGATTCCGGGGAGCGATACCTCAGCGGAGCCCTCTTCGAAGGGATCTTCGACGAAAGCGGATTACCCAAAAAATAAGGGTTCGGGAATTTGAGGAGCCAGGACGTCGAATCAAGGAAAAGTTTTTCCCCTTGAACCCTGTTATTTAAACCACTCCCCCCTCCTCCAAGGGCCGTTTCTCGAGAATCCTCCGGGGGCTGAAACAGCTCAAATCCAGGGCGGGAGTCCTCCCCAAGATCAGCTCGGCCAGATACCGCCCGGCAGCCGGGGACTGCTGTAAGCCGTGCCCAGAGAAGCCGTTGATCAGGTAAAACCCGTTCATCCCGGGCCAGGGGCCGAGGATCGCATTGTTGTCCAGGGTGTTTACATCGTAGAGACCGGCCCACCCCCTGACGAGCTTTAGTTTCTCGAAGGCGGGAACGATCCGCGCCAGCTCAGGCCAGAGCAACTCGGTGAACCGTTTCCAGTCCCAACGGAAATCAAACCCGGTTTCGTCTTCTTCCATGGACCGGCCCGCGAGAAGCAATCCCCCGGTCTCGGACCGGAAGTAAAGGCCCGAAGGCGCAATGACCAGGGGGAGCGCACGGTCGGGAGAGACCTCCGGTTTTACGGCAAAGACCTGTCGATTGACCGGAGAGAGCGGGATCTGGACCCCCGCCATCCGGGCCAATTCACCTCCCCAAGGGCCGGCGGCATTGACCACGGTTGGGGAATGGAGAATCAGTCCGGAGGCCAGCCGAACGCCGGTGATCTTATGCGCCGCCTGATCAATCCCCTCCACTTCATCGGAGATATAGTGAGCGCCCAAGGAAATGGCTTTCTTCCGAAAGCCCATGAGGACGCCGTAAGGGTCCAGGTACCCATCTCGAGGGCCGAAGGTTCCCCCCGCAAAGGGGTCAACCGCAAAAAGGGGAAACTCCCTTTTGATTTTTTCCGGAGTCCACCATTCGACCGGACAGCCCAGCCCCTTCTGCAAAGCCAGGTCCTTCTCCGCAACGGCTCTTCCAGCCTCATCGATGAGGAAGAGATACCCTGCCTTCCGATAATCGATGGAAGCCTTCTCTCCCTCGATGCCCATCTCCTCTTCGAAACGGCAGAAAAATTCCTGGGCGTAAAGGGAGATCAGGATGTTCTCCCTCAAGCTGAATTGGATCCTGACGCCGCCCAGGGAAAGCGTTGTGGAGGCTCGGGTGTAGGCAGAGTCACGCTCCACCACCGCCACCCGAAGACGGGGATCGAATTTCAGAAGGTGATAAGCCACCGATGAACCCATCACCCCTCCGCCAACGACTATGACATCGAAGGAATTATTTTTCATTTTTTAACCTGGAAAGGTTGCCATTTGATGAATGAATGAGCACCTCGCAAAAATGACCTTCGCGCCGGTGCCAGGCCCGGGCGACGAGCCAAGCTTCCCGGATAGATCAAGCATTGCAAGTCCCCCGGCAGAACCGGTGGGTTACCCGGGAGGAATTTTCGCCAATTTTCCTCTCCTTCTCTCCCCCTTTTCATTTTGCTCCCGAAACGATAGCAAAAATCCCGGGCAAAGGAAATAAGGAACCGGAAGGGCATCCAGATCGTCCGAGGGATTAGAGCATCTAAAAAGCAGGAAGGACGAAAATCGAGGATGGGAGGGGAATAAAATGAACACCTTTGAAGTTAAGAGTTTAAACAAACCAGAAGAAGTCAGGACTTTCGACAAAGGGAAAGTGGAATTGGTGAAGGCCAACGGGGCCATGATCGGGAGGGCCGTTTTCCAGCCTGGATGGAAATGGTCAGAATCCGTCAAACCCTTTGCCAAGACCAAGAGTTGCGAGGCTCCCCATTTTCAATACCACGTCTCCGGCACTCTGCACGTGAAGATGGATGACGGAACAGAAATGGATTTAAAAGCGGGGGATATTGCTTATCTACCCTCAGGGCATGATGCCTGGGTTGTGGGCAAAGAGCCGGTGGTGGTGGTCGATTTTCAAGGTATGCTTGACTATGCCAAGAAGCGGTGAAGGGCTTCGAGGATCTGCCTCGCTCGGTTGCGGTAGGTGTGGAGGGCAAGTACTATTTCCCTTGCCCTCGCCCCCTTCTTGATTCCCGACCCGGAATCGAGGAGGATGCGGTTTTTCATTTCCTGCGCCTCTTTCAGGGTATGGAAGGCATAGATTTCTCTCTCCGGGCCAAACAGATACTCCAGCTCGGGTGAGAAGTCAGCGAGCACCGGGATTCCGCAGGCGCTGGCGTCGAAGATCCTCTGGGTCAATCCGGTTTTGCTTTGAGGTTGTCGGATGTCGAGGACAAAGGCGCTAGCGTGGTAGACTAGGCGTAGATCTTCTCCGTAGGTAACTTCTCCGCGGTATAGATTGCCCACTGTTTGTCCCCATCCCGGGTCACCGAATATCCCTCCCCCTTCGCCAATGACTCGCGAGACGATTTCTTTCCTCTTTCTTTGGCCCAACCGGTAAACTGCCGCATGAACCCAGAGTCGCGCCAGGGGGGCCCTTCGAAGAGTTCCTAATCCGATTCTCACTTTCTCCTGCAAAAATCCCCAGGCCAGCTCCTGGGAGACTTTGCTCAAATCCCTTTTCCAGAGTTTCCAGAGATTCAAAATATCTTCATCAAACCCGGGAGAATTCCTGGCCGCCCCGTCGAGAATGGAGTTGGGGTGCGCCGTTGACCCTACGAAGACCCCCCCGGGAAAAGTTATGGGAAAGCCCTCCCCCTTCGGGTGGAAAACCTCAGGGTCCGTGGCCAAGGGGAGGTGCGTCGGTGAGATACCTTTCCACGAGCCATCCATGCGGATCGCCCTAGCGATTTCCCGGTCCCAGCAGAAAACAATAGACAGGGAAGGGTCGCAGGATTCCGGAAAGCCGTATCCATCCGGATCATCCACAAACCAAACAATCCAAGGAAATCCAAGGAATGACTGTATATCCTTGATACTATTCTTTCTGGTTATTTCGATGGGAAGATCGACCGTGAAAACCGCCGCCGGGTCACTACCCACCCGGTATTTCAGGGTATGGATATCTTTTTCGTCCTGCGGAAACGGGAGATCCAGGACCTCGACGCCCAGAGACCGGAAAGCCCTTACCATGGAAGTATGGATGAAAGGAATGACCAGCCCTTCGGGTCTCAAAGCGAAGATGCGCATCAGCATTTGCCCCGGGAGACTCTCTTGCCGAAAGCTGCCGGATTGTATGGGGAGGCCCCCTGACCTAGGGAATCAAGCATTCCGGGGGCCGACCTTCCAGAATATCCCGGACCTGCCGGGCCACGGAATCCGAGAGCCGGTTTCCCGCTTCCAGACTCAGTGCGCCCATATGGGGAGAAAGGACGACATTTTCCATCTCTGTCAAGGGGTGACCGGGAGGAAGTGGTTCGGTGGCAAAGACATCCAGAGCCGCACCCCTGATCCCCCCCGTCTTCAACGCACCCAATAATGCTTCTTCCTCGATCACTTTGCCCCGGGAGGTGTTCACCAGAATCGCCCCCGGCTTCATGGCGGCGAGCGCCCGCGAGTCGATCAAATTCTCGGTGTTCGAATTCAGGGGAAGGTGGAAGGTAATCACATCAGAACGGGAAAGAACCTTCGAAAAGGCCGCCGACTCGACACCCCACCGTTCATAAAGTTCAGGATTAATGAAAGGGTCATAACCGATTATTTTCATGTCGAAACCTTTGGCGATCCTGACGACCCTGCTCCCGATCTGCCCCAAGCCTATGACCCCCAGAGTTTTTCGCCAAAGCTCCAGACCCGAAGCCCAATCCGGCAAAGCCCGTCCGGCTTTAAGCCACTCCCCTTCCCTCACCCAAAGATCTGCCCGGTTAATCCGCCGCAGCAGGGAGAGGAGAAGGCCGAAGGTCAATTCGGCAACGGCCTGGGCATTCTCCCCGCGGCAGTTGCAGACCTGGACTTCTCGCCGCTTCATCGCCTCCATGTCGATATGATCATACCCCGCGCCATAGGAGATGACCCCCTTCACTCCCGGGGCGCGGTCCAAGACGACGTCATTGACCTGAACATACTCGGAGATAATGACCCTTACGGAAGGCATTCCCCCGATCTTTTCCGCCAGGTCCCGGGCATCTTTTGCCTCGGCCATTTTATAGCCGCCCAGGGAAGAGATCTCCTCCAATGACTTCTCCGACATGTAAAAACGGTCTGCAAAAACGACGGGAACGGAATACTCTTTAGGATCGGCCATCGTAGACGATCCTCCCCCCTGCCACGGTCATCTTAACTTTGATCTCGGGAATCGCTTCGGCCGCAGTCTGGAGAGGGTCTTTGTCCAGGACCACAAGATCGGCCGCTTTCCCCTCCTTCAACGTCCCTCTCTCCCCCTCTTCAAAAGAAAAATATGCCGCCTCCCGCGTGTAGAGGGACACCGCCTGTTCCGCCGTGAGGCACTCCGCCGGCCCGAACTCCTGCCCCTTGCCTGTTTTACGGCATATGGCGTCCCGGATGCCGACCAGCGGGTTGGGCTCCGCCACCGGGCAATCCGAGGAGAAACCCAATTTGATCCCCTTCTGCAGGATGGTCCTGAAGCGGTAAAGCTCCTGGGACCGGATCGGCCCGAAGGCATCGATGAAGCCGTCTCCCAGGAGGGAGAAGAAATTCGCCTGGCTGGCAATGTACAACCCCAACTTGGCCACCCGGTTGATCTGCGGGGCAGTCAAATTCCCCGCATGCACGATCTGATGACGCAGGGGGTTTCCCTTCTCCATCGTCCTTTCGAAGGCGTTTAGCAGGATTTCCAGGGCCCGATCTCCCTGGGCATGAACGGAGATCTGGTACCCTGCCCGGTCGAATTTCTCGACCTCCCGGTTGATCCCTTTCTGGTCGTAGTTCAGAATTCCCTTTCCCGCCCCCGGAGGGGAGACATAGGCCTTTGAAACCGCTGCCGCCCGGCTGCTCATTCCCCCATCCAGGAAAATTTTGATCGCCCCCACCTTGACCCATTCCGTCCCGAATCCCCGCTGGATTCCCGCGGCCATGAGCGGGTCTGCCCATTGATTCAGGATAAAAGCGTAGAGGCGGAAGGGAAATTTCCCGGCGGCGTCCGCATTTTGATACGTCCGCAGCGTGGCGGCATCAACGAAGGGATCGTGGGCCCCCACGATCCCCAGACGCTGGAACCTGGCGGCGCAACGGGCCACCATCTGGATTCTTCCTTCCCGGTCATACTCAGCCACCATCTTGGAATAGATCGAGGGGGTCTGGAAGAAAAGAGGCCCCATGAAGGCGGACTCGCTCAGGATCCCGTTGGGGTTGCCTTTTTCATCCCGGTGGATGACTCCTCCGGGAGGATTCGGGGTCTTTTTGGTGAAGCCGAGTTCCTTCAGACCGAGAGAATTGACCACGCATCCGTGGACGGAGACATGGACCAGGCAGATGGGATGCTTCGTGGTGGCCCGGTCCAGGTCTTCCCGGGTCAAATCTTTCTGATCGTCGAGAAGATAGGGAGCATACCCCCAGCCCATGATCCATTTGCCGGGCTTGGTCTTTTTGGCCTGGGCCCGTAATGCTTCGACGACATCCTCTCCCCGCCGGCATCCCGCTGCCGGACGGCAGTCCGCCTGGTCGGTCAGCAGGGCGTACAGGCAAAAATGGCTGTGGGTGTCGACAAAGCCGGGAAGCAGAGTCTGCCCCTGAAGGTCAATCACCTTTGTCCCCGGACCGGCCAAAGGCGCCAGGTCTTCGTTCTTCCCGACCCGGTAGATCCGCCCGAACTGCACGCCCAGGGCCTCCGCGCGCGGCGAATTTGGCTCCATGGTCAGGACGTTTCCGTTCTTGAAAAGAATCTCCATATTCCCTCCCTTCTAAATGAGTTTCAAGTTTCGGGTTTCGAGTTTCAAGTCTAAAGAATGAA
>PMCE01000216.1:0-6111 GCA_003154025.1 Syntrophaceae bacterium | reverse complement strand
AACCCGAAACTCGAAACCCGAAACTGTCTTCAGAGATTTGGCTTAAATCTCCTCAGTCGCAGTGAGTTGCTCACCACCGACACGGAACTCATGGCCATGGCTGCCGAGGCAATCATGGGGTTCAGGAGGATTCCCCAGAAGGGATAGAGGATTCCGGCGGCGATGGGAATACCCAGGATGTTGTAGAAGAAGGCCCAGAAAAGGTTCTGCCGGATCGTGCGGATCGTCCTTTTGGAGAGCTGGATGGCCGCCACCACCGCCCGCAGGTCGCCCGTGATCAGGGTAATGTCGGAGGATTCCATGGCCACGTCGGTCCCGGTCCCGATGGCGATCCCCACATCGGCCTGGGCCAGGGCCGGAGCGTCATTGATCCCGTCCCCCACCATGGCCACCACTTTCCCTTCTTCCTGTAACTTTTTGACCTGCTGGCTCTTCTCCCAGGGCAGGACCTCGGCCAGCACCCGTTGGATGCCCATTTGGACGGCCACGGCTTTGCCCGTCTTTTCGTTGTCGCCGGTGATCATGATCACCTCCAGCCCCATCTTCCGCAGGGCTTCCACCGCTTCCCGGGAATAGGGTTTGAGGGTGTCGGCCACGGCGACGATTCCCGCCGCGGCATGATTCTTGGCGACCACCATGGGCGTTTTGCCCTCATTCGCCAGACGTTCGATCTCGCCGCCCAGGCCATCCAGGGCGATCCCGTTCTCCTCCATCAACTTCAGGTTTCCCAGGAGGATCAGTTCTCCATCTATGCGGGCCTTGATTCCCTGCCCCGGAATGGCCTCGAAACCATCTACCGGCAGGAAATTCAAGTTCCGTCCCTCGGCCGCCTGGACAATGGCTTCTCCCAACGGATGTTCGGACCCCTTTTCCGCCGAAGCGGCCCACTGGAGGACTTGGGATTCGCTGAAGCCATGATAGGTAAAAATGTCCGTGACCGTGGGCTTCCCCTGGGTGAGGGTCCCGGTCTTATCGAAGAGGATGGCGTTCACCCGGTGAATGGTCTCCAGGCTCTCCCCTCCTTTGATGAGAATCCCGTTCTCCGCCCCCCGCCCCGTTCCCACCATGATGGCCGTAGGGGTGGCCAGGCCAAGGGCGCAGGGGCAGGCGATGATCAGGACGGCCACAAAGTTGAGGATGGCCAGGGTCAGCGCCGGCTGGGGCCCGAAGATCATCCAGAGCGCAAAAGTGGCCAGGGCAAGAGATATGACCGTGGGCACGAAGACGCTGGCCACTCGGTCAGCCAGCCTTTGAATCGGCGCCTTGGAACCCTGGGCCTCCTCCACCAGCTGGATGATCTGGGCCAGGGCCGTCTCTTTGCCCACCTTGGTGGCTTCAAACTGGAAGGCCCCGGTCTTGTTGATCGTTCCCCCCATGACCGGGTCTCCCCGGTGCTTTTCCACGGGGATGCTCTCCCCGGTGAGCATCGACTCATCCACCGACGACCCGCCCCCCCGGACGATCCCATCGACGGCGATCTTCTCCCCCGGACGGACGACGACGAGGTCCCCCAGGCGGACCTCGTCCACCGGGATATCCGTTTCATTGCCATTCCGGACGACCCTGGCCGTCTTAGGCTGAAGGCCCATGAGCTTCTTGATGGCCATGGAGGTGTGCCCCTTGGCAACGGCTTCCAGAAGTTTGCCCAGCAGGATGAGGGTGATGATCATGGCCGAGGTATCGTAATAGACTCCCAAATCCAGGCCGTGAGCCCGGAACAACTCCGGGAAGAGGGTAATGATGACGCTGTAAATGTACGCGGCGGATGTTCCTACCGCGATGAGAGTGTTCATGTCCGAGGTGCCGTGCTTCAGAGCCAGCCAGAAGCCCCGGTAAAACTGCCAGCCGGCCCAGAACTGGACCGGGGTAGTCAGCAGGAAAAGGATGAAATAATTTTGCAGAATCTTCGGCCACCACGGGAACCACTCAGTCATGCTGCCAAAGAAGATGGCCGCCGAAAGGACGGCGCTGATGAAGAACTTCCTCTTCTGAACTCGGATCTCCCCGGCCCTGGCTGCGGCTTCACGGTCCGCGGAAGCCTCTTCTTCGAAACCCCGCACCTGGTACCCGAGGTCCTCGATCGCTTTGCGAAACTCGGATTTCCCCACTTTTTCAGGATGGTACTGGATCGTAGCTCTTTCGGTAGCCAGGTTGACCTGGACTTCGGCCACCCCTTCGATTTTGCGAAGGCCCCTCTCGATCCGGTTCACGCAGGCGGCGCAGGTCATACCTCCTATGGGGATGCTTACCTTTTCCACCTTCCCAAGCTCTCGGATGACCCCGTAGCCAAGGCCTTCGATGCTGCGGATGAGAATCTGTGGATCGACGAGGCCGGGATCGTAGAGGATATTGGCCTTTTCCGTGGCCAAGTTGACATTAGCCTCCTTGACCCCCTCCACAGCCCGCAGAGTCTTTTCGATCCGGGCGACACAGGAGGCACAGGTCATGCCTTGGATGGGCAGGGATAGGTTTTGGGGTTGATTATTATTTATTTTACTCATATGATTAAGATGCTGAATACCGGATTCTCGATTCAAATCGAAGTATTGGAAGAAAATCCGCTAAAAGGGATAGAACCTGGGACATGGGGTGACCATTCAAAAAAGTTTTTCCCCCGCATTTTTCCATTGAAAATTCCCTCTTAAGTTTATATAATTCTAATTTAATTTACAACTGAGGTTTGTCCATGAAAACTCCTCTCATAAAGAAAGAGAATATTCACCCTAAGTGGCACGTGGTGGATGCCGACGGGAAGGCCCTGGGAAGGCTGGCCTCCCGGGTGGCGCTCATCCTTCGGGGAAAAAATAAGCCCACCTTTTCCCCCCACCAGGACACCGGCGATTTCGTGGTGGTGATCAATGCGCAAAAGGTAACCCTTACCGGGAAGAAATGGAAGGAAAAGATTTACACCCACCACTCCGGATACCCGGGTGGGCTGAAGCAGGCCAGCGCGGAAAAAATCGCCGAAAAGAAACCCGAACGCCTGATCACCATGGCCGTGCAGGGGATGCTGCCGAAGAACAAAATGGGGCGCAAGCTGATCAAGAAGCTCAAAGTCTACGCCGGAGACGCCCATCCCCACCAGGCCCAGCAACCTGAAGCTTATACCTTGTAAAGGAAGGACATATGCCCGAAAAAGTCTATTATGCCACAGGAAAACGGAAGACCTCGATTGCCCGAATCTGGATGAAAGCCGGAGACGGAAAAATCAAGGTGAATGAACAGGAACTGAACCATTACTTCAAGCTGGGCACCGCTAAAATGATCATCTTCCAGCCTCTGGAACTGACCGGCACTCTCGGCCAGTTTGACATCGACGTTACGGTTAAAGGCGGAGGACAGAAAGGGCAGGCCGGCGCTATTCGCCACGGAATCACCCGCGGACTGCTCAGGGTGAAAGACGAGTTTCGAGAATCCCTCAAGAAGGCCGGCCTCATCACCCGGGACCCCAGGAAAAAGGAGCGTAAAAAGTACGGCCAGAAAGGCGCCCGGAAGAGATTCCAATTCTCCAAACGGTAAACCGGATGGAGGCAAGGAAAAAGGGAAGGTCTTCCGGGACCTTCCCTTTTTTTTACCGCACAGAGGAATTCGTTTTCAACTGGATATTTCCTATTTCTTGAGCGATTGTGCCGCAAAGTCATTGCCAGGGAGTGAAATGACCGAAGCGATCTCTTGAAAATTTGAAATCAATGAGATGGCCACGCCTCCTTCGGTCGCTCACAATGACAAAGCGGATTTATGACTCAGTCTCCCGACGAAAAGGAAGATAAAAGGGGTAAAATCATGACACGTGTAGGAGTAATCGGAGCGACGGGATACACGGGAATCGAATTGGTGCGACTGCTCGCCAGGCACCCAAAGGTTCGCCTGACCGCACTGACGGCTGAAAAAAATGTGGGCCAGCCCATCTGGAAGATCTTTCCTTCCATTCTGAAAGAAGTCGACCTGGTCTGCCAGCCCCTGGAAGTGGAGTCCCTGGCCAAAGCCTGTGATTTTGTCTTCACCGCCCTGCCCCACAAGGCGGTCATGGAAGTGGCGCCAGGTTTTCTCGAGAGAGGCGTGAAGGTCGTGGACCTGAGCGCGGATTTCCGTCTGGCCGACCCGAAAGTCTACGAGCAGTATTATGAACCCCATACTGCGCCCGGTCTCTTGAAGGAGGCGGTCTACGGGATCCCCGAACTGCACCGGGAAGAGATTAAAAAGGCCAGGCTGGTTGCCAATCCCGGCTGCTATCCCACGAGCGTGATCCTGGGCCTGGCCCCGGCGTTAAAACACAGGCTCATCGACCATCGCACGGTCATCGCCGACTCGAAGTCAGGGGTCAGCGGGGCCGGCCGTTCCGCCGTCCTCTCTTCCATGTTTGCCGAGGTGAGCGAGAACTTCAAGGCCTATAAGGTGACCGAGCATCGGCATACCCCGGAGATGGAGCAGGAGCTGAGCCGGGTGGCCGGGGAAAAGGTCACGATCACCTTTACCCCGCACCTGGTTCCGATGAAGCGTGGAATCCTCTCCACGATCTACGCCACCCTGGCGAAGCCCCTCGCGGAGAAAGAGATTTACGAGATCTATCAGGATTTCTACCGGGGGGAAAAATTCGTGCGGGTCAGGCCCTCCGACCTCCTTCCCGGCACCGCCGATGTCTTCGGGTCCAATTACTGCGATATCGGGGTAAAGGTAGACAAGCGGGTCAACCGCCTCATCATCCTCTCGGCCATCGACAACCTGGTCAAAGGAGCCTCGGGCCAGGCCATCCAGAGCATGAATCTGATGCTGGGATTGGAAGAGTCCCTGGGGATTGACGTCGTTCCGATTTACCCGTAACAGGCTTGTAGGGGCGACCGGCCGGTCGCCCTTAAGAGGTTCGGAGTTTAAAGCCGGTTCCTCGTCACCCGTCCCTTGTTGCCCGCCCGGAATCCCAATGAGGCAGCAGCGACTAACCGCCAACCATACTGAGCGTCATAACTTTTGGGACCGGTTGTAGGGGCGATTCATGAATCGCCCCTACGAACATGCCCGATTCCCGATGACAGCGGGCATAACAACAAGTAACCAGCAACTAGCAACCTGCACCTGGCAACGTTGCACCTTTCCGCCTACTTCCCGAACCCATACAAAATCGCCGGATTGTCCACCAGGACCCGCTTCCGCAGGGCTTCCTCCGGCGCCCATTCGGCAAGCAAGTCGAAGAGTATGGCGTCGTTCGGCTTGTGATCCCTCTCCGTCGGGTGCGGCCAGTCGCTTCCCCACACCATCCTTTCCGGTGCCGCCTTCAGGTATTCTCGGGCCACCTCGGTCATGTCGGCATAAGTCGGCGGCCCGACCTTCGTATCCTGATAGGCCCCCGACAGCTTAACCCAGGTCCGACCTTTATCGATCAGACGGCAGATGACCTGAAAGGCGGGGTACTTAACGCCGTCCGGCATCGGGATGCGTCCCATGTGATCGAACACCATCGGCGCTACGATGCGCTTCAGCAATTCCTCCTGCTCCACAATCTGGTCCCCCCGAAGATGGACCTGCACGTGCCAGCCGAGGTCGTTCACCCGCTTTGCCAGCGGTTCGATCATCTCGAAACCGGTGACCGCGGTTTTGGGGTCGAAGAGGGTAAAACGAATCCCGCGGATGCCCCCGTCCGCCATTTTCTTCAGGTCGGCATCGGTGGCTTCGGGGCGGACGACAGCGACTCCCCGGGCATTGGATGGCCCAAGTTGGGCGATGGCGTCGAGAGTGACGGCATTAGCGGTGGCGTAGGCGCTGGGCGTAACCACCACGGCCCGCGTCGTCCCGATCCGCTTCTGGAGAAGTCGGTACTGCGCCACCCCGGCATTGGTCACGAGCCGGGCGGTGGGCCCGGGCGGAGGAAAGCATTCATCATAGATGTGAAAGTGACAGTCACACGCATTCGCCGGCGCCTTCAACTTCGGCGCCTCGGTGCCGGAGGAATTGGGTACCTTGTGTTCCTCGGAAGAAGCCGCGGCAAGGCTCTCAGGGAGGCAGATTCTGCCGGCTACCGCCGCGGTCAACAACCCCGCCCCCTTGATAAAAGCACGACGCGTGAGCTTACCGTTGCTCATGACGCACCTCCATCTTTCTAACTCTAGGCACTCTAGC
>PMCE01000004.1 GCA_003154025.1 Syntrophaceae bacterium | reverse complement strand
CCTGGTTTTCGAGGACCAAAAATTAAAATCATCCAATTAATAGTTGCAAGTGGCCTGCCAACGGCCGGGAAAAATCATAGGTTTGGAATCATCCTGTGATAACCGGGGATTAGATCAACGGGAGAAAAGCGTATGGAAAGGGATGACGACCTGTTTGGCCTCAATATTTGGTGGGACCTTAATCTTTTGAGGGATACCTTGAGGGGCCAGCTGCGGATCATACGGAGGTCCCTGGTATAGGGAAGGGATACAATAGAAGATCTGCATAGAAAAACAAGCACAAGATCTTGTGCTAAATTACCATGCGAAACCATGCGAAATTACTCTTGACAGACAATCGCCGTCCCAATATATTCATAAGATCCAAAAACGAGTTCTTATCAAAGAACGTTTGGAATACAGGTAAGGAGAGGGAATAATGGAAAAGCTTGCATTGATCGCTTTGATTATGGTCTTGGGTTTAAGCGGATGCGCATGCTATGGTACCTGTGTTTCAATAAAAGAGGACTTTTCTGACTTTTGGAACGACCCTGGGCGTGGATCTTCGCAGCTAATAAAAGAGGACTTTTCTGACTTTTGGAGCAACCCAGGAAGAGGGTCTTGGCAGTTAATAAAAGAAGACTGGACTTACTTTTGGAACTGATCAATGCATGGCGCAGGTTGGACCGGCCCCTGAGAGGTGGGGNNTCGAGTAGCGCGGGGGAATCTCTCCCCTACGCCCTCACAGATCCGGACGTGAATCTCTCGATTCATCCGGCTCTTATCGACCAGCCGAAGGTCTCAATCCCATCTGCCAATGAGCGAACCGCCCAGGCTCACGGCGCGCAATCCGACCCAACCAATGAGCCGCACCCCGCAGCCGCCCCCGAAGCGTCTTATACTTCCGCATCGCCCAACGCTTTAACGAACAGTTCAGTTGGTCCTGGTTCATCGGGTGGGAGAGGCGCAGGTGGATTTTGGAAATGCGCTGGCCAGCGTGTCGGGGCGCTACAGCAACTCGCTTAAACCCGAGGAGAATCCCGGCGATAGACTGGATGGACTGCTGAACCTGAATCGCGGCTGCGGCGACCGGGCCTGTAAGTGCTTCTGGCTTATAGTCCCTTGCTGCCGCGTCCACATGTGTCACGACTACGGGCTGTCCCTGTACTGCATCACGTTCAGGGAACGCACTCATTATCCACCATGTGAAACCCCGCCTCACACTTATAATGCTTACAAACGGGTATATCTACCTCCCTGTAGGTCGAATACGTGCATGATCCGCCGCTATCGCGTTGTATACAGTCTCCCAGCACCTTCTTCCGTTCCGTCGTCCATTCATCACACTCCTTGTGCGGCAGCGACGCGCACGCGGCCAGCACCAGCAGCACGACCATATAAAAAAGTCCCAGTGTAAACCAGTGCCTTCTGATTAGCTTTTTCAATGTTGTCCCCTCGCGTCCCTAGGCACATATACTAACTGCGCCCATAGATGCCTACTGCCCCGAAAATACCCTTAGCCTCAAGAGTAGTCAAGGGGATATTTATTTTCTCAATTCTTCCAAAATAGGGGACCAGGATGGATCACCCGAGCGTGGGAAAGCATCAAACCGCCCAAGGTGAAGGAACTCCAAGAGGAACTTGCAACCATTACCGGCCGTTTGGAAAAAGAGCAAAAGAAATCAGATCGCCTTTTGGATCTCTATCTTTCATAATCAATCGATAAACCAACCTATGAAAAAAGATCCAGGCCTTTGAAAGAATTGATCGACCAATTGCGGGAGGAGAAGAATGCAGCCGAAGAACAGATTAAATCCGTTCGGAAGATTTCAGATGACATTTCCGAACTGAAATCTTCCTTCAAAGATGTCATGGAACATGCGAGTGAGATATGGGAGGCTCTGCAAAACATTCCTGTTGCCCAGCAGCGGGAGTTTTTGATATTTTGCTTTGAGGGAAAACGGATCCCCGTCCGGACCTTGATCAGGGGAGAGGTTGAGGATAGTCTTGGCGGATTACTCTCCTTAAAAAATTTGAGCCAGCCACTCGTCATCGAGGAGCGTGGTAAGGCGATTCGACAGGTCACAACGGACAGCGAACTTTCCCTCACGGGATTCTTACGGGGATTGGAATACCTCAAAAACATGGCCAAATTCGATTTTATATCTTCATTTAATGCCCCTTGAAGCCTGCTCCTGTAAACCGATTCCAAGGGGTCTTCCCTCATCTTCTGCATGGTTAACTCAACGCATCTATATAAACATGCGCGCCTGGCGCACTATCGTGCCATACCCAAAACCGCCGAATATTCTGCTATTAGTGCATAAATGGTTTTGATCTCCGCTATTTTTAGGACTTCAGAAAGTCAACCAAGATAACAGATAACAATGCCCCAGGTTTTAAGAAAAAAAGGGCCATTTCTGACCCTGCCTTTGAAAACTTTGAATTTTCCAGAATGCGTATTCTCGGAGGTTATTCTTCTTAACCCACGCGCGCCAAGTCCCCTTCGTTGCCCGTGACAGATTCAGCCGGCAAACGCATATCCACGCCGCTCTTTATTCCTCCAGCCCGATCAAGACGCGCTCGATATTACAGATATTATACACGGTGAAGCCGCCCGGGGGGCTAGGTGGCGTTCCCGTATATTCCTGGACCTCATTCGCATTGCCGAGCTTCATGGTTTTGTAATCCACTTTCAAGGAGAAGGGTCGCTCGGGCGCAGTCAGCCGGCTGATCGGAACCGAGGGCTATGCGCAAGGGGTTTCTCCTAGGCTGTCGCCTGACAGGGATATTTTCACCACTCCCCGGATTTCGGGGTGAAGGAGTTTCGCCCCCTCCAGGGAAGCTTCGAAAGGGCACAGGAATTATATCTTCCGATCGAGATCAGGGTCAAAGCAGGCGGAAAGGAGTGTTACTGCCGATGATTTTAATTTTTGAAGAGACCCTTGATGCCCTTTTCGATCCCCTTTACCCCTTCTTTCATCCCTTCCGCTACGCCTTTTTCCTTCTCCGGCTTCTCTCCGCCCCCAGGTTTCCCTCTTTTCTTGGCACTCTGAATAGCCGTAAGGCATGCATTGGGGTCGCCGGGAGACGTACTGGCCAGAGCCGTCAGGATTCCGGCAGGCCCCAGCAGGACCACACCCCCCACCGCCTTCCCGATGGTGGTCAACGCCTGAGTGGTGTCGATGGCCAGGGAAGGATGGGCCAGGGTTCCGCCCAGCTTAAAGGGTTTCGTCAATTCTCCAAGGCTCAGGCTGACTTTTCCCGCGCTGCCCACCCCCACCCCCTCTTTGGTGGAGGGATGGATGGATAAATTCAGCCTTTCCGTCTTGAGATCGATATCCCCCGCTCCCCCCAGGCTCACCTGCGGCGTATCCAGCACCAGGGCGGAGCAGACGGCCAGACCGTTCTTCACCTCGAAACCGTTGACCAGACAATTCAGCTGGGTATAGTCCTCACCTTTTTGGAAAGGGGTGATCAATCGGAGGATGTTCTGGGCCA
>PMCE01000451.1:2225-6066 GCA_003154025.1 Syntrophaceae bacterium | reverse complement strand
TTCATGCGCGGCGCCGTTTTGGCCCCGGGCGGGAAGACCATCCTGGCCATCCAGTCCACGGCCGAATGGGGGAAAGTCTCCCGGATCGTTCCCTTTCTGCGGGAGGGCACGGGCGTCACTCTGGTCCGGGGGGATGTTCACTACGTGGTGACCGAGTACGGGATCGCTTACCTTCACGGGAAGAATATCCGCGAACGGGCCATGGAACTGATCTCCATCGCTCACCCCCAATTCCGGCCCTGGCTGATCGAGAAGGCCAAGCAGGCCAACCTGATCTACCGGGACCAGGCCTTCATTTCCGGGAAGAAGGGGGAGTATCCGGAACACCTCGAGCGGTACCGGACGACCTTCAAGGGCCTGGAAGTCTTCCTGCGGCCGGTGCGGCTCAGCGATGAACCCCTGCTCAAGGATTTCTTCTATTCCCTGTCCGACCAGAGCCTGTACCGTCGGTTCATCTCCATGCGCAAGGACATGCCCCACGAAAGGCTGCAGGAGTTCGTGGTCATCGACTACACCAAGGAAATGGTCATCCTCGCCACGGTGCGCGAGGAGGAAAAAGAGAAGGTGGTCGGTGTGGGTCAATACGGGATCAATGAGGCCAACCACACGGCGGAGGTCTCCCTCGTGGTGCGGGATGATCACCAGAACAAAGGGGTGGGGACGGAGGTTCTCTCCTACCTGACCTTCCTGGCCAAGCGCGAGGGATTCTACGGTTTCACGGCCGAAGTGCTGCTGGAGAATAAACCCATGCTCCATCTTTTCGAGAAGATGGGGTTCGATATCCAGAAGAAAAGCTCGCAGGGAGTGTATGAACTGCAGATGGCCTTCAGAGGAGCCTAATGGAAAGAGCAAACCCAGACATCAAAGACCTGTTCGAACCCAAGACCCTGGCCGTCATCGGAGCGGCCCGGGATGAGAATAAGATCGGCTACAAGATCTTGAAGAATATCCTCACCGGCGGCTACCGGGGAAAGGTCTATCCTATCAACCCCCAGGGAGGGGAGATCCTCGGCCTCAAGTCTTACCGGACCGTCGAGGAGGTGAACGGACCGGTGGACGTGGCCAGCATCGTCATCCCCGCCAAATTCGTCTACGAGGCGGTCCAGAGCTGCGCGAAAAAGGGGGTGAAGTACCTGACCATCATCTCCTCCGGGTTCTCCGAGATCGGGAACAACGAGGAGGAACGGCGGATCGTTTCATATGCCCGCGACCACGGCATGAGGATCCTGGGGCCCAATATCTTCGGCATCTACTCGGCGGCGGCGTCCCTGAACGCCACCTTCGGCAGCTCCGGCATCATCCCCGGACAGGTGGCCATCATCACCCAGAGCGGGGCCTTGGGCATCGCCATGATCGGCAAGGCGGCGGTGGAGAACATCGGCCTTTCGGCTATCGTCTCGGTGGGCAACAAGACCGACGTGGATGAGGCGGACCTCCTGGAATACCTGGTGACCGACCCGAATACGAAGATCGTCCTGATGTACATCGAGGGAGTGCGGGACGGGGAGCGGCTCATCCGGGCGGTCAAGATGACGACCCAGAAGGTCCCCGTGGTGGTGATCAAATCCGGCCGGTCGGAGCGGGGCGCCATTGCCGCCGCCTCCCATACCGGGTCGCTGGCCGGTTCGGACGAGATCTTCGACGCCATCATGAAGCAGTGCGGAGTTCTTCGGGCGGAGGGCGTGGCGGAAGCCTTCAACTGGTGTAAGTTTCTGGCCAACACCCCCTATCCCTCGGGAGAAAATACGGTCATCGTCACCAACGGCGGCGGAATCGGGGTCATGGCGACCGACGCCTGCGAAAAGTTCGGGGTGAGGCTGTACGACGATATGGTGGCGCTCAAGGAGGTCTTCTCCACGGTCACGCCGGAGTTCGGATCGACCAAAAACCCGGTGGACCTGACCGGAGGGGCCACCTCGGCGCATTACAACTCGGCCTTGGAAGAGGCCGTGACGAATGAGCAGATCGACTCGGTAATCGCCCTTTACGGAGAAACCGCCGTCTTTGACGCGGAAAACCTTTCTTCCATGATCGGGGAGAATTCCAGGAAGTACAAAGAGAAAAAAAAGCCTCTGGTCTTCTCCATCTTCGGGGGGGAGAAGATCGAGAGCTGCCTGGTTTCGATGAAAAAAACGGAGGCCGCCGTGTACGGGGATGTCTACGAAGCGGTCTCCTGCCTAGGCTCGGTCTATCGCTATTATCATTACCTGAAGGAGTATACCGAGGCCGTGGAGGATGCGGAGATCGACCTGCCGGCGATCCATCCCGTCCTGGAGAATGCCCTGGGCGAGGGGAGGTCTTTCCTGCTGGCCCACGAAGGCCAGGCGGTCATGCGCGCCGCCGGGATCCGCATACCGCAGACCCTGATCGCCCATAGCCTGGAAGAGGCGGTGCGGGCGGGGGAAAAGGTCGGGTACCCGGTGGTCATGAAGGTCGTCTCCCGGGACATCCTGCACAAGAGCGACGCCGGTGGGGTGGCCCTGGACCTGGAAGACAAAAACGAAGTCATCGATGCCTACCAGGCCATCCTGCGCAATGCCCGCGCCTACAAAGCGGATGCCAAAATCGAGGGGGTGGAAGTCACCGAGATGGCGGCCAGGGGGATGGAGACGATCATCGGCGCGCGGCGGGACCGGACCTTCGGTCCCATGATCATGTTCGGCCTGGGGGGAATCTACGTGGAAGTGATGAAGGATGTAGCCTTCCGGGCCCTGCCGGTCGGCCGCAAAGAGATCCTGGCCATGGTCAAGGAGATCCGCGCCTATCCCCTGCTGCTGGGCGTGAGGGGAGAGGAGAAGAAAGACGTGGACGGGGTGGTGGATACGATCATCAAGGTGGGCAGCATCCTGCAGAAATGCGAACGGATCAGCGACATCGAAATCAACCCCTTGGTGGTCTATGAACACGGGCAGGGGGTCAAGGCCGTGGATGTGAGGATTCTGCTAACCAGTGGGAAGAAGGGAGCCTAAATGGATAAAGTCATTATCGCATCGATGCGTAAAAGCGCGGGCAAGACCAGCGCCATTGTAGGGATTGCGGCGGCGGCCCAGAAAAAGATCGCCTATGTCAAACCCTTCGGCGAGCGGATGCTCTACCGGAAGAAACGGTTGTGGGACTACGACTCTTCCCTGATTACGGCCATCTTCGGCCTGAAGGAAGACCCGGTGGACATGAGTATCGGGTTTGACCACTCCAAGCTCCGCTACATGTACGATGAGGAAGGGACCCGGCAAAAGGTGCTCGAAACCATCGGCCGGGTGGCCAACGACCGGGACGTCCTGTTCATCGAGGGGGGAAGGGACCTGACCTACGGAATCTCGGTTCACCTGGACACCCTCTCCCTGGCGAAGTATATCGGGGGAAAGCTGTTCATCGTGGTCAGCGGCGACGAAGACTCGATCCTGGACGATCTCCTCTTCCTCAAGAATCACGTGAACCTGGCGGGAGTCAATCTCCACGGAGTCATCATCAATAAGGTGCAGAACCTGGAGGAATTCCAGAGCACCCACCTGCCCGCCATCCGCCAGATGGGCGTCCAGGTGATCGGAGTCATCCCCTACCAGAGCGAGCTTACCTACTTCTCGGTTGCCTACCTGGCCGAACGGCTCTTTGCCAAGGTCCTGTGCGGCGAAGGGGGGCTGAACCGAGTGGTGAAAAACATCGTGATCGGCGCCTGGTCGGCCAACGTCTTTCTCCAGAACCCCCTCTTCAAGAAGGAGAACAAGCTGGTCATCACCGGGGGGGACCGGACGGATATGATCCTGGCTTCCCTGGAGAGCGATACTTCCGGAATCATCCTGACCAATAACATTCTGCCCCCCTCCAACATCATCAGCAAAGC